>DAITNL010000125.1:1871-9757 GCA_036834665.1 Candidatus Competibacteraceae bacterium
ATGGCGGTTCTGCTGGCCATCAGCCCCCCCATCGGCAAGGCGGAACATGCCGTACTCAACTACGCCGCCGAATTGTTGCCTGCGATCAGAAAGGCCATTGATGCAAACGCAATGGCGCGGTTGAAAAAGGCTGTCCGGAACCCCGCCGCGCCTGATGATCTATTGCGGGCGTGCTGGACGCCGGCTGAACTGCGGGGTTCCGCAAGCGACAGAAGCATTCAAAAGCAGGCGTCCGACCCTTCACCGCCCGAGCGCATCAGCTATCAAAAGCAGGCGATGCTGCCGGAGAAACGGGGCGGCTCAATCCGTTACGTCAAACCGCGCAATGCGGAAAAGTGGGTAGCGCTGACCTTTGATCTCTGCGAGCAGGCTAATGAGAAAAGCGGCTACGATGCCGATCTGGTCAATTATCTGCGCGATCATCAGGTGAAAGCGACTTTCTTTGCCGGCGGCAAATGGATGCGCTCTCATCCGGTAAAGACCATGCAGCTGATGGCCGATCCGCTGTTTGAAATCGGCAATCATGCCTGGACGCATGGCAATTTGCGCGTGCTGAATGGGCCCGGCATGTATGACCAGATTACCTGGACGCAGGCCGAATACGAAATACTGCGCGAGAAACTGCTGAAATCAACGTGTGCAGCCAGGCTCGGTGATAAAGCGGCCGCTGCCATTCCGCCTGCGCTGACCGCATTCCGTTTCCCTTATGGGGCCTGTAATGCGCAATCCCTTGCTGCGGTGAATCAGACCGGACTTGTCGCCATTCAATGGAATATCGTCACCGGCGATCCAGTCAGGGGACAAACGGCGGAGAACATCGCGCGCACCGTTCTGAGTCAGGTTCGGCCCGGTTCCATCGTGGTTGCGCATGCCAATGGTCGAGGTTGGCACACGGCTGAGGCCTTGCCGCTGATCGTCTCCAGGCTGCGCAAGCAGGGGTATCGTTTCGTCACGATCAGCGAATTGCTCGCTGCAGGTGAGGTCGTTGCCGCCGATTCCTGCTATGAACTCAAGCCCGGCGATAATCTTCGCTATGATCGCCTTTTCAAGGCTGGCGCCCAATGATGAATCAAGGTCCTTTTCATGATGAATACTGCCTGTCCGGGTGCCGCCTTGTGCGCTTGCGGGCGGAAGATGCCCGGCCGGTTGCTGACATGCTAGCGGGCATGAGTCCCTGGCTGGATCTGAGCTATTCCGCCATTCAACTGGAAAACTATCTGTCAGCCCATGATCCATCCTTGCATCGCTATGCGGTGATGGTCGAGGCGATGATCGCCGGCGTGGTCGCAGTGCGTTATCCCTGGCTGAGAGGTTCCTATCTTGAGTTGATTGGCCTTTGTGCAGATCAGCAGGGACGCGGCCTGGGTACAGCCATTCTGCAATGGATGGAACGGGAAACCGAAACGCTGGCAATGAATTGCTGGGTTCTGGTCTCATCCTTCAACGATTCGGCCAGACGCTTTTATCTTCGGCAGGGATTCAGAGAAATAACGACCCTTGAGGCACTGGTCAGCCGGCACAGTCACGAGCTTCTGCTGCGCAAGGTGCTGCGATTGCCAGCCTGAGCCGTCCTGGCGGCGACCGGTGTGCGGCCATTGCTGCGCCGGATCGGGCGCAACAGGGCCGCGTGGTGGGCATCAGTGGTTTGTCAGGTGCCTGAAACTGCCAGCACCCGCTGCAGCCAGGCGGAAATGTCGCGGATCTCTTCCCAGCATACTTCGTGACCCATGCCGTAATCGTTCCAGTCCACCGCATAGCCGAGGCTTTGCAGGGCCTCGGCACTCTGCTGGCCATAGCGCATCGGGATGACGGCATCGTAGTCGCCGTGGGCGATGAACAGCGGCGTATGCTGATTGACGGCCTGGCGTTCGGTGGCCAGCGTCCCGGCCAGCGGGATGTAGCAGGACAGGGCCAGAATGCCGGCCAGCCGTTGCCGGTAGCGCAGGCCGGTATGCAGCGCCATCGCCCCGCCTTGGGAAAAACCGGCCAGCACGATGCGTTCAGCCGGGATGCCGCGCTGCTGTTCCCGTTCCAGCAGTCGGTCAATCGCGGCCGCCGAGGCCTGCACACCGACCTGATCTTCCTCGCGTGGCAGGTCGAGGCTGAAGACGTCGTACCAGGCGCGCATGCGCATGCCGCCGTTCAGAGTCACCGGGCGGATCGGCGCGTTGGGAAAGACAAAGCGCGCGCCCAGCGTCGCCGGCAGGTGCAGTTCCGGCACGATCGGTTCGAAATCATGGGCATCGGCGCCCAGGCCGTGCATCCAGATAATGCTGGCATGGACCGGACCCTGCGGTTCGATCTCGATTGTGCTCAGTGCGGGCTCGCTCATTGCTTAATCTCCCTGAAAAACAGTTGAACGGCATTAGCCGCAAAGCCGGCGGCCTTGTCAAGCCGCACTCACGGCTAAGCGCCGCGCTATACTGGCGGCCATTTTTTGCCGAGCTGAGGCTTGTTCCGCATGCGCCTTCTTCATCCCGGACCCGTGCTGACGTGGCTGCTCGCCGCGCTGTTGATTGGCTGCGGCCAGAAAGGCCCACTCTATCTACCCAAGTCGCCGGCACCGGCACCGACTGCTACACCGCAGACCGTGCCAACTCCGACTCCGAACCCGACCGTGAAGCCCTGACGCCATGGATCATTTCACCTATCGCAACGGCCAGTTATATGCCGAGGACGTGCCGGTTGCCACGATCGCCGCCGCCGTTGGCACACCCTGCTACCTCTATTCCCGCGCCACTCTGGAGCGGCATTGGCGGGCTTTCGATCACGCGTTTGGCGACCACCCGCACCGGGTGTGCTATGCAGTCAAGGCGAACAGCAACCTGGCGGTATTGAATCTGCTGGCCCGGCTCGGTTCGGGCTTTGATATCGTTTCGGTCGGCGAGCTGGAACGGGTACTGGCCGCCGGCGGTGATCCGGGCAAGGTGGTGTTTTCCGGGGTCGGCAAGCGCCGTGATGAACTGGAGCGCGCCCTGGAACTGGGCATCTACTGCTTCAACGTCGAATCCGAGGCCGAACTGGAACTGCTCGAACAGGTCGCGGCGGCACGCGGCCAGCGGGCGCCGGTATCGCTGCGCATTAACCCCGATGTCGATGCCCAGACCCATCCCTATATCTCCACCGGTCTGAAGCAGAACAAATTCGGTATTGCCATGGAGCGTGCGCCGGCGGTTTATGACCGGGCCGCAGCTTCGCCGCACCTGCAGGTGATCGGTATCGACTGCCATATCGGCTCGCAACTGACCCAGATCGCGCCATTTGTCGATGCGCTGGAACGGGTGCTAGACCTGGCGGCGCGGCTGGCGGAGCAGGGCATTGTCGTTCGCCATCTGGATCTGGGTGGCGGGCTGGGCATCCGCTATCGCGATGAAGAACCGCCGCTGCCCGCCGAGCAGGCCGCCGCGCTGTTGCACCGGCTGCGTGGCCTGCCCTATACCCTGCTGATCGAGCCGGGCCGGGCGATCGTTGGCAATGCCGGCATTCTGCTGACGCGGGTGGCATTGTTGAAACAGGGCGAGGAGAAGAGTTTTGCCGTGGTCGATGCGGCGATGAATGATCTGCTGCGCCCGGCGCTGTATTCGGCCTGGCAGGACATTATTCCGGTGCAGCCGCGCACAACGGGAACGCCGCGTGTTTACGACGTAGTCGGGCCGGTGTGCGAGACCGGCGATTTTCTCGGCAAGGATCGTGAACTGAACGTCATGCCGGGCGATCTGCTGGCAGTGCGTTCCGCCGGCGCCTACGGCTTCAGCATGAGTTCCAATTACAATTCCCGGCCGCGCGCCGCCGAGGTGATGGTCGATGGCGACCGCTTCCGAGTGGTGCGCCGTCGCGAAACCGTGGCCGAACTATATGCTGGTGAAGCGCTGCTGGATCCGGCGGGGCCTTGAGCGATGGCCGCTGCGTTCGTCAATCCCGGCCCGGATGAGATTCGCGCCCTGCTGCAGCGGGTAAAAACCATTGCCGTGGTTGGTCTATCCGCTTCACCGGCGCGGCCGAGCTATCGGGTGGCCGCAGCCCTGCAGGGTTTTGGCTACCGCATCATCCCGGTCAATCCAGTGCTGGGCGAAGTGCTCGGCGAACGTGCCTGGCCAAGCCTGCGCGATCTGCCCGGGCCGGTCGATCTGGTAGACGTGTTCCGCGAATCGCACCACGTCGCCGCACTGGTCGAGGACTGCCTTTCCCTGCAACTGCCGGCACTGTGGCTGCAGGATGGCGTGATTGATGTCGTCGCCGCACAGCGGGCACGCGCCGCCGGCATGACTGTGGTCATGGACCGCTGCCTGTATCGCGATTACCTACAGTTCATTTCCTGATAACGTGAGTAATATGGCTGAGAATACGTCCGAACAGCATCCGGTGCAGAAACACCGCCTTAAGCTGCGCAACCTGCGCCTGTCCGACTATGGCGACGTGCAGGTGATCATGGAACTGGTCTACCACAACATGGACGGCGCCTGGAGCCGCGAGCAGTTCGCCTCGCAGATTGCCCGCTTTCCCGAGGGACAGATCTGCATCGAGGACAACGGCAAGGTGGTCGCCGCCGCCATCAGCCTGATCGTTGACTATGGCCGCTACGGCGACCGCCATACCTATTGGCAGATCATCGGCGATGGCTACCTGACCACGCACGACCCTAACGGCGATACCCTGTACGGGGTCGATGTTTTTGTGCATCCCGACTATCGCGACCTGCGGCTGGGCCGGCGCCTGTACGATGCCCGCAAGGAACTGTGCGAGAAGCTCAACCTGCGCGCCATCGTTGTTGGCGGACGCATTCCCGGCTATGGCCAGCATGCCGACGCCATGAGTCCGCAGCAGTACGTCGAGCAGGTGCGCGCCAAGGAGCGCATCGACCCGATCCTGACCTTCCAGTTGGCCAATGATTTCCACGTTCGCCGCATCATCACCGGCTATTTGCCCGACGACACCGAATCGCAGGCCTACGCGGTCCTGCTGGAGTGGCTGAATATCTACTACGAGGACAAGGAAGTTCTGATCGGCGGGCGCAAGTCGGTGGTGCGGGTTGGGGCGGTGCAGTGGCAGATGCGCCCCTTCGCCTCGCTGGACGAGCTGTTGCAGCAGGTTGAGTACTTCGTCGATGCCGTGGCCGGCTACAACGCCGACATCGTGCTGTTTCCGGAGTTTTTCAACGGCCCGCTGATGGCCCAGTTCAGCCAGCGCAACACCGCCGAAGCGGTGCGCCAACTGGCCGAGTACACCACGCCGCTGCGCGAGGCCATGGTGCAATTGGCCGTGGCCTATAATGTCAACATCATCGCCGGCAGCATGCCCGAGTACAGCGGCAGCTCCTTGCACAATGCCGCCTATCTGTGCCGGCGCGATGGCACCTGGGACAAGCAGTCCAAGCTGCACATCACCCCCGACGAGCAGGCCTACTGGGGCTTGCAGGGCGGGGACGCGCTGCGGGTGTTCGAGCTGGACGTGGGCAAGATCGGCATCCTGATCTGCTACGACGTCGAGTTTCCGGAGTTGCCGCGCCTGCTGGCCGATCAGGGCATGCAGATTCTGTTCGTGCCGTTCTGGACCGACACCAAGAATGCCTACCTGCGGGTGCGGCGCTGCGCCCAGGCCCGGGCGATCGAGAACGAGTGCTACGTGGTGATTTCCGGCAGCGTCGGTAATCTGCCCAAGGTGGAAAACATGGACATGCAGTATGCCCAGGCGGCGGTGTTCACACCGTCGGATTTCGCCTTCCCGCACGATGCCATCGCCGCCGAGGCGACGCCGAACACGGAAATGACTCTGATCGTTGACCTGGATCTGGATAACCTGAAGGAGCTGCGCATGCACGGCAGCGTGCGCAATTTCCGCGATCGACGCCTGGACCTGTACAAGATCGCCTGGACCGGTCGGGGATGATGCAGGCCCTGCCTGGTGCTGCTATCCGTCGCAACCTGCAAAGGTCATGATCATGAAACTGTACTTCACCAAGATGCACGGCATCGGCAACGATTTCGTGGTGATCGATGCCATCAGGCAGAGCGTGGCGCTGACGCCGGCGGTGATTCGTGCCCTGGCGGATCGGCATGTCGGCATTGGCTGTGATCAGCTGCTGCTGGTGGAAGCACCGACCCGTGCCGACGCCGATTTCCGTTACCGGATCTTCAATGCCGATGGTGGCGAAGTCGAGCAATGCGGCAACGGCGCGCGCTGTTTTGCCCGCTTTGTCCGCGAGCATGATTTAAGCGATCGCGACGAGCTGTGTGTGGAAACTGCGGCCGGCTTGTTGCGGTTGCGCCTGCTGGTTGATGGCCGGGTGGCGGTGGATATGGGCCAGCCACGCCTGGAGCCGACCGATGTGCCGTTCTTCGCTACTGAGCGCGCTGCCCGTTATCTGATCGCGGCTGATGGCGTTGAGCTGGAGATTGCTGCGGTGTCGATGGGCAATCCGCATGCGGTGCTGATGGTCGAGGATGTCGAGCGCGCGCCTGTGGCGCATCTTGGGCCGCTGCTGGAGCGGCATGGCCGTTTCCCGAATCGTGCCAATGTCGGGTTCATGCAGATTCTCGCCCCCGATCATATTCGCCTGCGGGTGTTCGAGCGCGGCACCGGCGAGACCCGCGCCTGTGGCAGTGGTGCCTGCGCGGCGGTCGTAGCGGGCCGGCTGTGGGGTCTGCTGTGGCCGAATGTGCGCGTTGATCTGCCCGGTGGCACGCTGGAGATCCACTGGGCCGGTGAGGGTGAGCCGGTGACGATGATCGGTCCGGCGACGACGGTGTTCGAGGGCTGGATCGAGCAGTGAATGGCTGTACCGCGCCGTGAATGCCGCGATGGACGGTTCTGCGGCTGGACATGGCCGTCTCGCTTGAGGAATCCCCGCCCTGCAGGACGGGGGAGGATGGCAGGACTTAAGCGAGTGGTGCCGCCGGTGAGGCTGGGATGTAGTAGCCCAGCCACTGATCCAGTTGCGTGTATAGCGGGTCAAGGCCCTGCGCGGTGACTGCCGAGAACAGTTGTACGCTGGCCGGAGTCTTGGCGGCGCGCAGGGCCTGGCTGACCTGGCGCAGGGTTGCCGCTGCTGCGCCACGACTGAGCTTGTCGGCCTTGGTGAGCAGGGCATGCACCGGCAGGGCGCGGGCCGCGCAGCAGGCCAGCAGTTGCTGATCCAGCGGGGTCAGCGGATGGCGGATATCCATCACCAGCAGCAGGCCGCGCAGCGCTACACGCTCGCGCAGATAGCGCTCCAGCAGCGCGCCCCAGTGGCGACGCATGGCCTCGGGCACCTGCGCATAGCCATAGCCGGGCAGATCCACCAGACTGCGGCCTGCTTCAACGGTGAAGAAGTTGATCATCTGGGTGCGGCCGGGGGTTTTGCTGACCCGGGCGAGCTGGCGCTGGCCGGCGAGCAGGTTCAAGGCGCTGGACTTGCCGGCGTTGGAGCGTCCGGCCAAGGCGACTTCCAGGCCGCTATCGGCTGGCAGTTGCGAGAACGCATTGATGCTGCTCATGAATTGCGTCGCTTGGTAGCGGCGTGCGCGGCTGTCGGCAGTGGCGAAAGCGCTGGTTGTGACAGGGTTTCTCATCGAGATTCTCCGCGAGAGACCCCGTCATTTACGGCGGGGAGGGATAGCGGGCGGCGCGGCAGTCCCCCGTGCGGGGACTGTTTAAGCGCCGCGTCTTTGGGTAATATCACCACTGTCTCCTATTCAAGACCTACCGCCGGGCTGGCGGGATGTGAAGTCTGTGGAGAGGTGTCAGACCTGTGGGGGTATGCGGTTGAGCGCGGAACGCTCGTAAAACCCCCTCCGGGGGGAATGGCGAAAACCACGCTCGATACTCCCATGGGCAACCTCAGTGAAACAGAAAACCCTGATTGTGAAGTCAGGAATCCCCGTCGTTTACGGCGGGGAGGAGGTCAA
>DAITNL010000126.1:0-9716 GCA_036834665.1 Candidatus Competibacteraceae bacterium
TCCAGGCGCGGTCGCACTATTTCCGCCTATTTGTTGACTAAACACATGGGTTACTATAGTTTCCCTGCCTAATAGTAGGGAATTGTGCGTCGCCTTGCTCTGCCCACCGCCACCGCAGGATTAACGCCATGAGACTGTCCACCAAGGGCCGCTATGCGGTCACCGCCATGATGCATCTGGCCATTCACGACAAATACGGCCCGGTCACGCTCGCCGAGATCTCACAATGCCAGGGCATTTCGCTCTCCTATCTGGAACAGTTGTTCGCCAAGCTGCGCAAACAGGGTCTGGTCGAAGGCGTGCGCGGTCCCGGCGGCGGCTATCGCCTGGCCCGTTCCCCAGAACAGGTCACCGTAGCGGACATTATCGGCGCCGTCGATGAACGCCTCGATACCACCCGCTGCCTTGGCCATGAGAATTGCCAGGAAGGCCGGCGCTGCCTGACCCATGAGTTGTGGACCGACCTGAGCCAGCAGATCTTCGGCTTCCTGGAAGGCATTACCCTGGCGCAGTTCGTCGAGCGGCCAGCAGTCTGCGAAGTGGTGCGCCGTCAAGGCAGTTCACGGCGGCGCGAACGTATTGCCGAGCATTTCTCAGCAGGCAGCACCCTGTAGCCACGGCCACCCGGCCCCAATATTCATACCCATCTAGCCCATGCCAATCTATCTGGACTACGCGGCAACCACCCCGGTCGATCCGGCGGTTGCCGCCTGTCTGGCCGCCTGCCTGACCCGCGACGGCCTGTTTGGCAATCCCGCCTCCGCTACGCATGCCTTTGGCCGGGCCGCAGCTGAAGCCGTGGAACAGGCCCGGGCGCAAGTAGCCGCTCTGCTGGGCGCCCATGCCGATGAAATCATCTGGACCTCGGGCGCGACCGAGGCTAACAACCTGGCCCTGCGTGGCGCGCTGCGCGGTACCCGCAAAGGCCGGCACCTGATCACCGCGCAGAGCGAGCATAAGGCGGTGCTGGATGTCTGCCGCCATCTGGAACGCGAAGGCTGCACGGTGACCTGGCTGGCGCCGGATCGCGACGGACTGATCGATCCGCAACAGGTCGCGGCAGCACTGCGCCCAGATACCGTGCTGGTCTCGCTGATGCACGTCAACAACGAAACTGGCGTAATTCAGGATCTGGCCACGATCGCCGCACTGACCCGGGCGCGCGGCATCCTGCTGCATGTCGATGCCGCGCAAAGCGTGGGCAAGTTGCCGATCGATTTGCGCACGCTGCCGATCGATCTGCTCAGCGTCAGCGCCCATAAGCTTTACGGCCCCAAAGGCATTGGCGCTTTGTATGTACGCCGGCGGCCGCGCCCGGTGCGTTTGGATGCGCTACTGCACGGTGGCGGTCAGGAACGCGGCCTGCGTCCCGGCACCCTGCCGGTGCATCAGATCGTGGCTTTTGCGGAAGCCTGCCGCATCGCCGGCGAACACATGGCGACTGAACCGGCGCGCATTGCCGCGCTGCGTGAACGGCTGTGGCAAGCACTGGCACCACTGGGCGCGGTAGAGCGCAACGGTCATCCAGAGCGCTGCGTCGCCGGCATTCTCAATCTCAGCTTTCACGGTATCAGCGCCGAAGCACTGCTGGCCGCCCTGCCCGAGCTGGCCCTGTCGACCGGCTCGGCCTGTACTTCCACCAGCGCCGCGCCCTCGCATGTGCTGCGGGCGATGGGCCGGGATGCCTTCGCGGCGCGCGCGGCAGTGCGCTTCAGCCTGGGCCGCTACACCACGCCCGAAGACATCGACACGACGATCAACGCGGTGCGCATAGCGGTCAAACGGCTACGGGATTTATCGCCATTATGGACGGATACGGGACGCTTATTGCCCGTGGATACGGTTGACTGGGCCGCCCTGCCCTAACCGCGTGCCTGGCTCAGTCGATACCCGGCACGATTCAATCGTTTCCCGAAACCTGAATCCGTGGCAGGATGCATGACCAGCGTGCAACATCAAGGCTCAGGCATCCCGAACATGCATTTTTCCCTTAGCCCAACACCGCGACTGCTGCGCTGGCTCAGCGGCTGGACTGTGCTTGGCCTGATGCCTGTGTTCTGGCCGGGATTGCTGATGTACTGGCTGCTGGCCGGGGGACTGCTGTTGATTCTTAGCCTGAGCGACGCCTTTGCGCTCCATGCACGCCCAGCCCTGCAGCTTGAACGCCGGATGCCACCGGCGCTGCCCCTGGGCGCGTGGCAGACCATCCATCTGCGCCTGCGCAATCCCTCGCCCCAGCCTGCGGTGCTAACCGTCTTCGATCACTATCCCACCGCTGCCGCTGACTGCGCCGATCTGCCTCAACAACTCACCATCGGCGGCCAGGGCTGGACCGAATGCAGTTACCAACTGCGTCCAATCGTGCGCGGCACCTGGCGCTTTGCACCCGCCCAGATCTGGCTGGAATCAGCGCGCGGCTGGTGGCAGCGCGATGAGCGGCCCGGCACGGCCAATACAGTGCGCATCCATCCCGATTTCGCCGCCATCGCCTGCTACATCCGCCTTGCGGGCGCTCAGCGTGAAGCGCTCATGGGCATTCACCGGCGGCGCCGGCGCGGCGAGGGACAAGGCTTTTTCCAGTTGCGTGAATACCGACTCGGCGACAGCCTGCGTCAGATCGACTGGAAAGCCACCGCCCGCACCCACAAGCTGATTGCCAAGGATTATCAGGACGAGCGCAATCAGACCGTGCTGTTTCTGCTCGATTGCGGACGACGCATGCGCGCCCAGGATGACGATCTCAGCCATTTCGATCACGCCCTGAACGCGCTGATTCTGCTGGCCTATGTGGCCTTGCGCCAGGGCGACGCGGTCGGCGTGCAAAGCTTTGGCGGTGCAACACGCTGGCTGGCGCCGCGTGCCGGTACCGGCCACCTGAGCACCCTGATCAAGGCCATCCATGATCTGCAACCGACCCTGGAGCCACCCGACTACTCCGCCATGGCCCGGCTGGCGCTCAGCCGGCAGCGCAAGCGTGCCCTGCTGGTACTGCTCACCAACCTGCGCGACGATGATCAGGATGATCTGCAGGCCGCCGTGGCCCTGCTCGGCCGCCGCCATCTGATGCTGATCGCCAACCTGCGCGAACCGCTGCTGGATGACATTCCGCGCCAACCGATTACCGATCTGCCCCAGGCCCAGCTCTATGCCACCACCTGCCACTATCTGCTGCAGCGCGAACGGGTGCAGGACGCGCTGCGCTACCGCGGCGGCATCGTGCTCGACACACCGCCGCAACGCCTGCCCGGGGCAATGATCAATCAGTATCTCGCTCTCAAGCGGGGCGGCCGGCTGTGAGCGCATGCCGCCTGCGTCGCTTTTGTGATAAAAACTGTTTTCACCATGTCCATGCAGCGGCTACCCCGCACTGAACCGCCTGCGCCGCTTCTGGTCCATATCGGTAGTTCATCACCTCAAGGAGGCCCTTCCGACGATGCTGCAAAAAGATCTGCTCGCTAAGGCGCCGGTCACGATTAGCGCTGACCGCCCCCTGGAAACCAACAAGGTTCTGCGCAATACCTACCTGCTGCTGTCGCTGACCCTGCTGTTCAGCGGCATCACCGCCGGTATCGCCATGGCGACCAACGCTGCGCCACTGCACTGGCTGGTCACGCTCGGCGGCTATTTTGGCCTGTTGTTCCTGGTCACTCGCCTGCGCAACAGCGCCTGGGGTCTGGCCGCGGTGTTTGCCCTAACCGGCTTCCTCGGCTACACACTGGGGCCGATCCTGAACTTCTATCTGGCGCTGCCGAACGGTTCGCAACTGGTGCTGACCGCGCTGGGCGGCACCGGTGCGATCTTTATGGCGCTGTCGGCTTATGCCCTGGTCAGCCGTAAAGACTTCAGCTTCATGGGCGCCTTCCTGATGGTCGGCATGCTGGTTGCCTTTCTGGCCAGCATCGGCGCGGTGCTGTTCAACCTGCCGATGTTGTCGCTGGCGGTGTCGGCCATGGTGATTCTGCTGATGTCGGGCATGATTCTGTGGCAGACCAGCGACATTATCCATGGCGGTGAAACCAACTACATCATGGCTACCGTGAGCCTGTACATCACGATCTTTAACCTGTTCATCAACCTGCTGCAGATTCTCGGCGTGTTCTCCGGCGACGATTGATCGCGGCAGCGCCTAAGCATCCAACCCCGCACCCGCGGGGTTTTTTCATGGTCAGCCCGGCATTAACGCTCGCTGCGCGCGGGCCGTCCCGCTGGCTTGAATCCGGCCGGCTTGCGACTGAGCCAGTCCACGAAGCGCTGAATCTCGGGATGCGCGAGCAGGGCTTCGCGGCTGTGATAAGCGGCCTCCATATCCTTTTCGCTGAGCACGTCGTGGATGTGATCGTGGCAGGGCCGACAGATCCACAGAATGCGGGTGCGCACGTCTTCGCGACTGAACAGGCGCTGGTTGCGCTTCTTGCGATGCCGGGTGCGCGGCACCAGGTGGTGACGGGTCAGGGACTCGATCAGTCGGCCACACAACTCGCAGTGCGGCGGCTTGGGTGGAACGCGGCTGGATGGATTTGTCAGCATGATCGGTGGACAGCGCGCAAAAAAAGGGCCGGACAAGGGGTGTCCGGCCAATAACCACCAAAGGAGGATGTGCAGCAGACAGAGGAGAAGCGGAAACGCCTGCTACACGCTTCGCATTCTAGCAAAAAATTTAGAGCAAACACACTACTTTTCGTTGTTTTTCGGCAAAAAACAACATTTTGTTGTATAACAATAAGTTACAAACCCATAATTGCTGCACTGCCGAAAAAATCCATGCTGTTCAGGGAAGTTCCGGTAGCGGCGCATCATCGGCCAGCGCCAGAATGCCGTCAATGAAGCGTTCTGCAGCGCCCGCAGCGCCATATGCCAGGAGTTGCCGGGCCTTGGCGATGATCTCGGCAGCGCTCAAGGGCATTTCCGGATCGCCAAGGGCATGCCGGCGGCGCGCTGTGTGCGTGCTGCCATCGGCAAGCGTCACCTGTACCGCCGCGCCCCAGGCACGCGGATAAGCCGCCGCATAGGGTTCTGCAACCCGCAGCACAATCCGTTGCCGCAAGGACGCTAGCGCGGTCCGCGCCGCACCGGCAAAGGCAGCAAAATCTACAACCGGCATGGACAGGGCCGCTGCTACCGCGTGCTGCAGGGAAAACTTGGCCTCATAATCGCTGCTCGGGTCAGGCCGATCACACACATCCAGTGCCGCCGGATAGGTTTCCACCAGAACGTTCGCGACAGGCCGATCACCCAGCAGCGCCCGCAATTCCAGAGCGGCATCAATCGCCGGATGGGTATGTCGGCAGGAAGGCCAGGGCTTGAGCGAGGTGTTCAACAATTGCCAGGTCGCATCCGGATCGCGCAATACCGCAGCCGGATCAGCATCAGGACAGGTGGCGGCAAACCAGCCCTTCGCGCCTTCCAGCATCGCCGGCGGCCCGGTAAAACCCAGTCGCGCCAGATCTGCAGCCAGCACGCCCGCTTCGGCGGCACGACCAGCGTGCAGATGCTTGGTCATTGCTCCACTGGCCAAAAACTGCCACAGGCCAAAGGACTGCGCGCCGGCATTGGCCAGGGCATGCACGGTCGCCGCCGCATCCAGTCGCAACAGGGCCGCTGCCGCCAGTGCCGAACCGTAGGGACCACAGGCGGCGGTGTTGTGCCACAGCCGGTAATGCGCCGGCCCCACTGCCATGCCGACCCGGGTCGCCGCTTCGAATCCCCACAGCACCGCGCGCAAAAACGCCTGGCCCCGACAGCCCTCGCGCCGCGCTACCGCCCAGGCTGCCGGCACCACCACGCAGCCCGGATGCACCACCGAAGCACGGTGCAAATCATCGGTTTCCAGAATATGCGTCAGCGCCCCGAGCAGGAACGCCTCGCGGCCCGCATCCAGCACACCATTTGCCGCCGCCCAGCGCTGCAAAATGGCGCCCGGCGCACTGGCCCGACCCGCCACGGCATTGGCCAGCGCATCCAGGGTCAACAGCGCCGCTTGTTGCAGATCGGCAGCACGCACCGGCTTGGCGGTCACCTGCGCCACCAGGGCTTCAATCAGGGTTTCATCAGCAGCCTGTGCCGCCATGTCATGCTCCGGTTGCGGTAAACGGAAACCGCTTCAATCCTTCCAGGGTCGCTTACAGTCCACGAACGCCAGCCAGGAGGCGGCAAAAGCGCGCTCGTGGACATCGAGCCGGCAGCCATACCAGCCTTCAATCACCTGCCGGGCTGCCGTCACCGTGCGCAGGCCCGCCTCATCCAGCAAGCGTCGGGTCACAGCAATATCGTTCATAACGCCTAGATCATCCTGCAGGCGCGACAAGGCGCCCAGGCAATCCCTGACCTCGGCAGCCGGATACAGGCCGGCCAGAAAATCCAGGGCGTAGCGCAATTCCTTGACGCGAATGCGCAGCCGGTGCCGGCGCTCGGCGGACAACTGCGCGAAACGCTCGCCCTGCTTCACCACCCGCAGGTACTGCCGCTCCAGCAGCGGCGTCGCAAACGCGGGCAGCGACGCCGCCAACCTGCGTTGCCGGCTCTCACTCAGACCCTCGCGCCAGGGCTGCCGCGCCAGCCAGTCGGTGCCCGACTGCCGCAACAGCGCATAGCGCGGTTCCGCCAGCGCTTCGCGCAGCGCCCGATGATGCGCAACACGGATCACTTCGGCACGCTGCCGAAACAGCAGCAGACCACGCTTGCGCGGAAAGTGGGCCAGCAGCGGCGTCAGGCCCTCTTCGGCAAACACATCCCAATCGCGGGCGGGTCCGAGATGGCTGTTCAGCCAGCGGATCTCCTCGACCAAGGTCGCGCTGGCTGCGCGCGGCACCAGAGCACGAAACAGCTTCAGCGCCGAACGCAGGCGCCGGAACGCCACCCGCATCTGGTGAATGCCCTCGACCTGATCGGCGAGCACCGCAGGCTCATTGGCCTCAGCATGGCGCAGACAGGCGGCGACGATGGCTACGAATGCCGCTTCACTGCTGAGAGCGGCACTCAGCGCCAGTGGACTGGCCTTGACCGCCGCCGGTATCAGGCCAGCGCGGGCCGGGTCTGGTACGGACACCGCTCAGAGCGCCGGCCGGCGGGCGATGCCGCGCGGTTTGCGCTTCTTCAGCCGCTGCGCTTCCTTGCGGCGCCGCTCAGCCAGATCAATGAGGATCTGCTGGGCGCCGCGCGGATCGCTGTCTTCGGTCGGCACACGCTGCACATAGCGGCCATCGGGCTGCATATCCCAGGCGCTGCGCCGGTCGTTGAGCTGCACATCCAGCACCTGGCGCAGTTCGCGGCGCAATTCCGGCGTCTCCACCGGTGCCACCACTTCCACGCGGCTTTCCAGGTTGCGCTTCATGCAATCGGCCGAACCGATGAAATATTCCTCGGCGCCGCCGTTGAGGAAGTAATAGATACGGGTGTGCTCAAGGAAACGGCCGACGATGCTGACTACCCGCGCGTTCTCCGACAGCCCCGGAATGCCGGGACGCAGCCGGCAGGTATCGCGGATGATCAGATCGACCTTGACCCCGGCCTGCGCCGCCCGGTACAGCGCTGCCGTGATGTCACGATCCTCCAGGGCATTCATCTTGAACTGGATCAGCCCCGCCCGCCCGGCCTGCACCTGCTGCACTTCGCGATCAATCTTGGCCAGCAGCGCCGGCTTGAGCACCTTGGGCGCCGGCAGCAGCTTGCGATAGTTACGCTTGGGCACATAGCCGGTGGTCAGGTAGTTGAACAGCTCGGTCAGATCCTCGCCGATCACCGGATCGCAGGTGAGCAGGCCCAGGTCGCTGTACAGGCGGGCGGTGCCGGCGTGGTAATTGCCGGTGCCGATGTGCGCGTAACGACGCAGGCCGCTGAAGTCACGGCGCACGACCAGAATCACTTTGCTGTGCGTCTTCAGGCCCACCACGCCATAGGTGACGTGAATGCCCACTTCCTCCAGACGGTTGGCCCAGCGAATGTTGGCGGCTTCGTCAAAGCGCGCCTTCAGTTCCACCACCACCGTCACCTGCTTGCCGTTCTGCGCCGCGTCCACCAGATATTCGATGATCTTGGAGTCCGCCGAGGTGCGGTACAGGGTCATCTTGATCGCCAGCACCTTGGGATCCTCGCTGGCTTCGAGCACGAAGCGCTCCACTGAGGTGGCGAAGGATTCATAGGGATGCTGGAGCAGGATCGGCCCGCTGTCGCGAATGATGTGGAAGATGTTGCGCTTGTCGTTGAGCTTGGGATGGTCGAGCGGGTGATGCGGCGGATCGTGCAGCTCGGGGCGATTGATACTGACGATCTGGAACAGATCGCGCAGCGCCATCATGCCATCGACCTCGAACACTTCGTTGGTTTCATCCAGACCGAGTTCGGCGGCCAGCATGCCGCGGTGCACCGGGTCCATGTTCTTTTCGACTTCCAAGCGCACGATCGGCGCGAAACGGCGCTCACGCAGTTCCGACTCGATCATCTGCAGCATGTCGTCGGCCTGATCCTCAGCGCGCTCGGTCATGGCGTTGCGCGTCACCCGGAACAGCTCGCAGGCATCCACTTCCATGCCCGGAAACAGCAGGTCGAGATTATTGGCGATCACGTCCTCCAGCGGCACATACAGATCCTCATCACCGACCTTGAGGAAGCGCGGGATGCCGGAGCCGACCGGGACCTTGATGCGTGCCAGACCGCTGGCGTCATCGTGCGGATAGCGCACTGTGACCAGCAGGTTCAGCGACAGATTGGAAATAAACGGGAACGGATGCGCCGGGTCCATGCTCTGCGGCGTGACCAGCGGGAAAATATTGCGCAGGTAATAGTCGCGCATCTGCTGGCGCTGCGCCTCGGTCAGGCGCTGGTAGCTGCGCAGGCGGATGCCCTGCGCCTTGAGCAGTTCGTGCAGTTCCGAGGCCAGCAGCCGCTGCTGCTCGACGATCTCGCGCACCACCACCAGGCATGCGCTCAACTGCTGCTCAGGACTGCGGCCATCGACGGTCAATTCCCGCACCCGCGCACCGATCTGCTGCTTGAGGCCGCCGATGCGCTTCATGAAAAACTCATCGAGATTGGCGCTGACGATGGCCAGGAACTTCAACCGTTCCAGCAGCGGCGTGCGCGCATCCTGGGCTTCATGCAGCACCCGCTGATTAAAGGCCAGCCAGGTCAATTCACGATTCAGATACCACTCGGGAGCGTCCAGATTAAAAACCGGTGGTGGTGGCTCGGGAGCAGGTGCCGGGTCCGGCTGGATGATCTCGCGTTCCGCAATGCGGACGGACGCTTCAAGCTGTTCGGTCATAAGCACTCCGTTTCCTACGCATTGATTTTAAGTATATTCATCTGGCAAAACATGCGGCTTTCAGATGTCAGGATCTGTCCGGCGCCATGGCCAGCGCGGTTTCCAGCCGCTCGCACACGGTGCGCAATACTTCGATGCGCGCATAGCGCTTATCGTTCGCCTCGATCAGAGTCCAGGGTGCCTGACGGGTGCTGGTGCGCTCGACCATGTCATTCACAGCCAATTCGTAATCACTCCAGCGATCGCGATTGCGCCAATCCTCGGCGGTCAGCTTCCAGGCCTTGTAGGCAATCTGCTCGCGCTCCTGGAAGCGCCGCAATTGCTCTTCGGCGGTGATATGCAGCCAAAACTTGCACAGCACCACGCCGCTTTCCACCAGTTGCGCTTCAAAATCGTTGATCTCGGCATAGGCACGCTGCCACTCGCGGGTGCGGGCAAAGCCCTCGATGCGCTCGAC
>DAITNL010000127.1:0-9715 GCA_036834665.1 Candidatus Competibacteraceae bacterium
CACGGCAGCGGTGTCCTTCGTGCATCTGACCTGGATCTGGCCGACGCCGCTGCCGGCTGGATATGCAGGGCCGGTGCTGATGGTGCTGTGCATGCTGCTGTTCAGGGTCGATGCCGCGTTCAAGGACTGGGTCAACAAGTCCATCTTCCTGTCCCGATTCAGTTTTGCGCTGTATGGATTGTCGGTGGTGGCCGTGGCGATCGCGGTACAGGCGACGCCGGCAGCGCTGGTGACGCTGACGCTGGGCGCGTTGTTATATGGCTGGATCACCTGGCAATACCGCACCTGGCCGCCGCTCTATCTGCTGCTGGGCTGCGTGGCCGGCTTGTATGGCTTTGGCATTTTGCAGCCGCTGCCGCTGTCATGGCAGGCACTGGCCAGTCTGCCCGGGCTGCTGGCGGTGCTGGTACTGGCGCGCTGGGCGGGGCCGCGGTCGCCGGCGCTGGCCTGGCAATGCCTGGGGCTATTTGTGGTGCTGCTGAGCGGACTGACCGGGTGGAGCCTGTTCTGGGGACAGCCGGGTGTTCTGGCCAGCGCAACGGCTTTGGCTGCTGCGGTGTCATGGGCGGGCGCGACGCGGCTGGTGCGGACCTTGCCGGACGTGGATCCACACTGGGCATGGGCCAATGCCGGGGTGATGCTGCTGAGCGCCCTGACGGTGGCCTATGCACCGGTCTGGATAGGGCTGGACTGGGCGTTGCGGACCGCGTTTGGTGTGCTGGCCTTGGCGGTGTTATGGGCCAGATGGGGTTTGCACACGCCGGGTCGGACTCTGCCGGATCGTTGCCTGTGGATACTGGGTGCGCTGATCAACGTGGTGGTGGCTCTGGCGCTGGGCGGTTGGGCGCTGTCGCCTGATCCACTGGGTCGGCCGGAAGCGATTGTATTGCTGACGCTGGCGGCATTGCTGCTGCTATGGCTGAGTCTGGCGCTGCGCCAGCAGGGGCTGTTTTACGCGCTGCTGGTGTTGCTGGCGCTGGCCGGGGTGCTGGTGAAGCTGGGCTATTTCCCAGCACCCGGTACCGGACTGGTGGAGTTCGTGCTGGTATTGCTGTTGTGGCTGCTGCTATGGCGGCTGGATGGGCGGGCACGGCAGCTTGAACGTGCGCGGGCGCTGTTGGCGGAATCGGCGGATACGGCGGAATCGGCGGATACGGGATCCATTCTGACCGACATGGTGCGTGTGCCGCTGCAGCAGGCCATGACGGTGCTGTGGAACATCGGTCTGTTGCACCTTGGCCTGCGGCTGCTGGAAGGCGTGCCGGGGCCGCTGTGGCCGTGGTCGGCGCTGCTGGCGCTGCTGAGCAGTCTGTTGTTGATCGGTTCCCTGCATCAGTTCCGCTGGATGGCGTTGCCGTTTGGGCTGGGTCTGGCTGGTCTGCTGGTCGAACTGGTCCGGCTGGGGGTGGCGTTGCCGGGGCTGGGGGTGGCGGCCCTGCTGTATGCGCTGCTGGTCTGGCGACTGAGCGTTGCCGTGCTGGCAAAGCCCGTGACCGGGCGGCTGGCGGGTCTGCTGGGCTTCAGTGTGCCGGGTGGTGCGGACGGTGCCCGGCAGGTGGAGGCGAGCCTGCATGTCTGTGCGCTGCTGACGGCCGCTTTGCCGGTGGCGCTGGTGCCGACGCTGGGTGCACTGGGCTGGCCGGTGCTGGATGGGATGCCAACCCTGGCGCTGGCGGGACTGCTGTTCAGTATCGCCGGCCATCACTATCGTTCGGCACCGCATGCCGTCGCGGCGCTGGTGACCGTGACAGTGGGCGCGTGGAGCGTGGCAGCGGGGCGGGCGCCAGTGACACTATTCGCCCTGGGTCAGCCGCTGATCAATGGGGTGCTGAGCCTGCTCATGGCGCTGGCGGCGCTGAGTTTGGAGCGGGAGAGAGCCGAACCGCTGGCTTACTGGCAGCGACCGCTGCAGGGCATGGCGGGACTGCTGTTCGCGCTGGCGCTGGGCGGCACGGTGCTGGCCGCGCTCGCCAGCGATCCGGGCTTGACGATGCTGCTGGTGCTGCTCTGCGTCACCCTGTTCCCGGTGGCGCGGCCCTGGCCGAACGCGGCGCAGTGGCGTGGCCTGGGGCTGGCGCTGCTGCTGGGCGGTCTGCTGGCGAGTCTGCTCGCGCCGCTGGACCTGCAGGCGCACGATCTGGCCGGTGTCGCCATCCTCTGGGGCTACGGGCTGTGGTTTGCCGGCAATCTGCTGCTGCCGCGCTGGAACGCACGCTGGCCGGACTGGGCGGTAGCGCCGACGCTATGGCCGCTGCTGGGGCTGGTGGGCGTGCTGCGGGGTGCGATTGCCGGCGTGGTGATCGGCACCTTATCGCCGGCGGCTGGTCTGGGCCTGCTGGCACTGTACCTGTTCCTGTTGCTACGCAATAGCGCCTGGATTGGGCTTGGCTGGCTGACGGTCGCAGCGCTGGCGTTCAGTGGCCTGTTGGCAGTCGGGATGCCCAGCACGCAGATCACGGTGCTGGCGGCAGCGCTGCTGTGGATCAATCTGCTCTGCCTGCTGGGCACGGTCTGGCGCTGGCGCGGCGCGGATTTGGCGCATGTTCTGGGCTGGCGTCGGCATGACCTGGATGAGCCGCTGTTCTGGATACCG
Source organism: Candidatus Competibacteraceae bacterium (assembly GCA_036834665.1). GTDB lineage: Bacteria > Pseudomonadota > Gammaproteobacteria > Competibacterales > Competibacteraceae > RXIX01. The sequence goes on from DAITNL010000127.1 coordinate 2,594, forward strand.
GTGCTGCTGCTGAGTGTGCTGCTGCTGGCCGCTGCGCTGCTGGAAGCTTATGGCGGGTGGCTGGCAACGCCGGGCCTGCTGGCCGTGGAGCCGATGACCTGGATGCTGCTGCTGGTGCTGGCGGCGCTGACAGCGGGTCATGCCTGCCTGCTGCGGCCCGCTCAGAGCCTGCCGGCGCACCTGCTGCTGCTGGCTTTGGCGCTGCTGTTCGTGAGTTCCTGGCGGGCGTTTTGCAGCCAGTCGGTGCCGCTGCCGTTGGCGCTGACGCTGTGGCATGGCCTGTTGCTGCTGGTCTGGCGCTATGGCGTGCAGCGCTGGTCGGCTGGATGGGCGGCGCTGCGCATCTGGCTGGATGGTGTGCTGCTGCTGGTGTTGGTGCTGCTGGTGCTGCCGCCGGGGATGAGCTGGACCATGATGAGCCTGACGTTGGCGCTGCTGGCGCTGGTGTGGTTGGCGCGCGGCATCTGGCAGGGTGAATCCTTGTGGCTGAAGAGTGGCCTGCTGCTCGGACTGGCGGCCAGCTATGCGGTCTGGCTATCGGCTCGCGATACGCCGTTGCTGGCGGTGCTCGGTGCGGTAACGCCGTGGTGGGCGCTGCAAACCGTGTTGCTGTGGCAGGTCTGCACGCGGCTGGAATCTGTACTGGCGGCGCGGGTAGATGCTGCCGTTGAAGAGCAGCAACGGGCGGGACGGTTGGCGCTGGAGCGGGCAGTAGCCGAAATCAGGCCCTGGCTGCTGGCGCTGAGTCTGCTGGCGCTGGGCGGCCATGGCTATGCGCTGCTGGCCTATCGGGCGGGCTGGGGTGGTGCACCCTGGTGGCTGGGCCTGCCGGCCGATGCGCTGGCGGTGGCGGCAACCCTGTTGCTGCTGGCAGGCTGTAGCGCATGGCGGGCCTGGCGGCGGGTCGATGAGCCGGGCGCGCTTTATCTGACGGCGCTGCTGCTGGGGGTGCTGCTCGGCTATGCGCGGCTGCTGCTGCTGGGGCTGGCGCCCTGTGCGCCCCTGGATACTGCGGCGCTGCTACTCGCTGCCTACAGTGCCCTGTTGCTGTTCCAGTTGAGCGGTCGCCTGCCCTTGTATCGCCTGGCTCTGTTCCTGCCGCTGCTGGCCTGGGTGACCGTGCCCTGGCAATGGGCTGCACCCTGGACCGGGGCAACGCTGCTGGCAAGTGCGGTGCTGTATTTATCGCTGGCGACGCGGCTGCGCCATCCCGGGCCGCTGTATCTGGGCGTGCTGGCGCTGAATGGCGCGGTGTATCTGTGGGCGCCGCTGTGGGTAGAGCGCTATGGGCTGTGGCAGTTCTACATCATCCCGGCGGCGGTATCGGTGCTGGCGCTGCTGCATCTGCACCGGCATGAACTGCGCCCGAGCGTCCTGAACGGGGCGCGTCTGGCGGCGTTGAGCGCGCTGTATGTCGGTGCCGGACTGGATGTGGTGCTGCGTCCGGAACTGGGTGTGTTCGTGCTGGCGCTGGCCTTGGCGCTGCTCGGCGTGCTGGCTGGCATTGCCCTGCGCATCCGCGCATTTCTCTATGCCGGGGTGGTGTTCCTGGTGCTGAACGTGGCCGGGCAGTTGCTGCGCTTCTACGCCGAGCAGAGCATGGGCCGCGCCCTGATCCTGCTTGGACTGGGCGCGGCGATCACTGCCGGCATGGTGCTCTTCAATCTGCAGCGCGAGGCGATCCTGCGGCGGGTGCGCATTCTGCGCGCGGATCTGGCGGTGTGGGAGTAGCGGTTGCGGGGAACAGCGGGCAGGAAGCGTCCGCTGTTCCCCGGCGCATTCAGACGCTGAAGCTCTCGCCGCAGCCACACATTTCCTTGGCATTCGGATTGCTGAACCGGAAGCCTTCATTCAGTCCCGATTTGGCGTAATCCACTTCCAGGCCATCCAGATAGGGCAGGTTTTGGCTGCTGACCACCACCTTGACGCCCTGTGATTCAAACACCTGATCATCGGTCTCGATCCGCTCGGCCAGGGTAACGGTGTACATATAGCCCGAGCAGCCGGTGTTGCGCACACCCAGACGCACAGCCTGGGCTTGGGGCTGCTTGGCGAGATAGCCGCGGGCGCGTTCAGCGGCTTTTTCGGTCAGGGTAATCGACATGGGCAGGGCCTCCTCGGCATGGGAAAGGGGTGGAATCGAAAGACCGGTCATGGCGCTTGGACGGCAGTACTCGCCGATGGTTTCTCCGCCCAGTTGCGCAAGGCCGCCTTCAGCGCGGTTTCGGCCAGGACTGCACAATGCAGCTTCTCCGCCGGTACGGCGAGCGTTTCCATCAGCATGTGATGCCGCCAGTGGGCAGCCTCGGCCAGTGTCATCCCGGCCAGGCACTCGGTCAGACAGTCAGCGCAGGCGATGGTCCAGGCACAGCCATAGGCCTGAAAACGCGCGGCGTCGATCGTGCCGTCCGCAGCGATGCGCAGATGCAGTTGCACGATGGCGCCGCTGGCCGGTTCGCCGACCCGGGCTGTGGCAACGTTGGGCGCGGTCAGATCGAATGCGCCGCTGTTGCGCGGCTGATTGAAATGCGCCCGGGCGGCTGTGCTCAGTTCTTGCATCAGCTTTCCGGGGTAGCCGTTGGCGTGCTGCGCGCCCGCGCCAGCCAACCGTCCTGACTGGCTGCCGAGTGCAGTTCGCAACCGTTCAGATCCGGCAGGCACAGTTCACCCGGCTCGATACCGGCTGCGCGCAGGGTTTGGCACAACTGACGGACGGTGCGGTCGAGGGCGTGGATATGGTCCAGCATCTGATTGATGGCGTGCGCTTCCGGATCGGGCATGTCCGGCGTGGTCCCGTAGGCATCGAAACCGAGCTTGCGGGCGATTTCACGGCGCACCTGATCGGTGATGCCGCTGCCGGATTCGACCACCCGGCCGGGCACACCGACGACCGTGGCATTGGCGGGCACTTCCTTGACCACCACCGAATTGGAGCCGATACGGGCGCCATCGCCGACGGTGAACGGGCCGAGCACTTTCGCGCCGGCGCCGATGACGACATTATTGCCCAGCGTGGGATGGCGCTTGCCCTTGTTCCAGCTGGTGCCGCCGAGGGTCACGCCCTGATAGAGCGTGCAGTCGTCGCCGATTTCGGCGGTCTCGCCAATCACCACGCCCATGCCGTGGTCGATAAAGAAGCGTCGGCCAATGCGCGCGCCCGGGTGGATTTCCACGCCGGTCAGCCAGCGGGCGATAGCGGACAGGAAGCGGGCTGGCCATTTCAGGCCCAGCGTCCACAGCGCGTGGTTAAGGCGGTGGAACAGGACGGCGTGAATGCCGGGGTAGGAGGTCAGGATCTCGAAAAAGCCGCGCGCAGCGGGATCGCGGTCGAATACGCAGGAGATGTCTTCCCGCAGCCGTTTCCAAAACACCATGTCTGGTTCTGCCCAATATGCAAAGGTAAACGAAATGCCGCCGCCGGTGACGGTTGCCAGGATGGCGGATTATAGCAATCCGGCTTTGCCGGCGGGGCGGGATCGTGCACGATGCCGGTGCAGGTAATGCCGCCGGTGCGGTGGCGAATCTGGCGTTACGCCAGGCGCGGTCCTAAGATGAAAGAGCATGCTCGGTGTGCGTCATTGCCTTGAGTCCAGGGAAGATTCACAAACGCGAATGGCGCTGATGAACGGAATGGATCGGGCGCTGGCTGAATGGCATCGCGGCGAAGGGTCACTTGGTTTCTACAGTACTGGAGGGGTTGCGAACGTGAATCCGTGGATTCGTGAAGACATTTTCAAGACGTGGACCGATGCGCAAAAGCGCCTCTGGGAAAGCCTGTGCGCGGCGATACCCTTTCAGCCGCCGCCGGGCGTGGAGCTGTGGCGGGATACCTATCTGAAGAATCTGAATACCTGGGAGGCAGCGGTTAAAAAGACCCTGCTCAAGGAGGCGACCTGGGTGGAGGAGTGGGTACAGCATGTCGCCCAGGAAAAGGGCACGCCCGAAATGATGAGTGCCTGGGTGCGGCAGATGGAAGAGGTGTTGCAACGCTGGATTCAGACCCAGAACCAGTGGTGGGATGATTATTTCGCGGTGCTGCGTCGGGGTGGCACACTGTCCAGTGAGCAGCGTGAAGCGCCCGCAGTGATTTCGGCGGCGGCGCTGGTGCAGTCGTCAATCCCGGATGCGGTGACCGAGCCGTCTGCTCCGGTGGCGGCGGTTGTGGAACCGGCCGCTGTGCCCGCAGTGCCAGTATTGATACCGGAACCGGCCGCTGTGCCCGTTGTGGAAGCGGTGGAGAAACCGGAACTGCCGACCACGGTTGTGATGCCGGAAGCACCACCGGCACCGGTCGCCGACGATCTCAAGCTGATCAGCGGCATTGGGCCGGCACTGGAAAAGAAGCTGAATGCCTGCGGGGTACTGACGTTCCGCGATCTGACGCTGCTCAGCGATGCCGATATTGAGCGCATCGAAGCGGTCATCAAATTCGCCGGACGCATCCGCCGCGAGGATTGGCCAGGCCAGGCGCGGGCGCTGCATGCCCAGAAATACCAGGACGCGCTCTAGGCCCGTTCCGCCACTTGACCCATAACCACGATGCCGGGCGATGTTGTCCGGCTGTTTTCCGGAGCACAGCGTTCAATGTCCGTTCATGCCATCGCCGCCGTGCTTGGCGGCCAGGTGCCGCTGGGCCAGCGGATCACCGTTCAGGGCTGGGTGCGCACCCGCCGCGATTCCAAGGCTGGTTTATCCTTCATTGCCGTCCATGATGGCTCCTGCTTTGCCACCCTGCAGGTGGTCGCACCGGCGGAATTGCCCAACTATGCCAGCGAGATTGCCCACCTGAGCGCTGGCTGTGCAATTCGCGCCCAGGGTGAGCTGGTCGCGTCCACCGGCAAGGGCCAGGCGCTGGAACTGCGCGCCGATGTGCTGGAACGGGTCGGCGGTGTCGAAGACCCGGAAAGCTATCCGATCGCGCCCAAGGCGCACAGCTTCGAATACCTGCGCAGCGTGGCGCACCTGCGGCCGCGTACCAACAGCATCGGCGCAGTGGCGCGGATTCGCCATGCCCTGGCGCAGGCCATCCACCGCTTTTTCCATGAACAGGGCTATTTCTGGGTGCACACCCCGATCATCACCGCCAGCGACTGCGAGGGCGCCGGCGCGCTGTTCCGGGTCAGCACCCTGGATGCGCTCAACCCGCCCCGCACGCCCGCCGGCGGTGTCGATTTCGAGCAGGATTTCTTTGGCCGCGAAACCTTTCTGACCGTCTCTGGCCAGCTCAACGTCGAGTCCTACTGCCTGGCCTTGTCCAGGGTCTACACCTTCGGGCCAACCTTCCGGGCCGAGAATTCCAACACCAGCCGGCATCTGGCCGAGTTCTGGATGGTCGAGCCGGAAACCGCCTTCGCCGACCTGCATGCCAACGCTGATCTGGCCGAGGCGCTGCTCAAGTCCATCTTCCGCGCTGTGCTCGACGAACGCGGCGATGATCTGGCCTTCTTCGCCGAACGCATCGACAAAACCTGTATCCAGCGCCTGGAACAGGTGGTGAATGCGCCGTTCGAGCGCATGGATTACAGCGAAGCGGTGCGCATCCTGGAACAGGCCGACCGCGCGTTCGCTTTCCCGGTGCGCTGGGGCATCGATCTGCAATCCGAGCACGAGCGCTATCTGGCCGAGGAGCATGTGGGCCGGCCACTGGTGCTGATGAACTATCCCAAGGAGATCAAGAGTTTCTACATGCGCCTGAACGATGATGGCCGCACCGTGGCGGCAATGGATGTGCTGGCGCCGGGCATCGGCGAGATCATCGGCGGCAGCCAGCGCGAGGAACGCCTGGAGGTGCTGGATGCGCGTCTTGACGAACTGGGCATGAACAAGAGCACCTATAATTGGTATCGGGATCTGCGCCGTTATGGCAGCGTGCCGCATGCCGGATTTGGCCTGGGTTTTGAGCGCACCGTCAGCTATATGACCGGCATGGCCAACGTTCGGGACGTGATTCCGTTCCCGCGCACGCCGCGCAGCGCCGATTTCTAGCCGCGTCCACCTGCCCGAAGCCAACCCATGACCCGCACCGAACCATCGTCCACGCCCAGCACCGCGCCGACGACTGCGCCCACCACCGGCGGTAGACCGCGCCGGGCTAACGTGCTGCCTGCCGGCTGCATGCTCGATGAGTATCGCATCGACGCGATTCTTGGCGCCGGCGGCTTTGGTGTCACCTACAAGGCCCTGGATACCCATCTGGAAAACTGGGTGGCGATCAAGGAGTACTTCCCGCTGGAATGGTCCTATCGGGATGCCGATGGTGTGAGCGTGCAGGCCAACACCCAGGGCATGAACGCCGCCGCCAACGGCACTACGTCCGATTATCAGTGGGGTCTGGAGCGCTTTCTCGACGAGGCCCGGGTGCTGGCCCGGGTGCAGCATCCCTACGTGGTGCGGATCAAGCGCTATTTCAAAGCCCACGGTACCGCCTACATCGTCATGGATTACGAGGAAGGCCAGCCGTTGAGCGCGATTCTGCGCGATGGCGAAACCCTCGGTGAACAGGATATTCGCGGCTTGCTCGAAGACGTGCTGCCGGCCCTGCAGGCAGTGCATGAACAGGGCTTTTTGCACCGCGATATCAAGCCGGCCAATCTGTATGTGCGCAAAAGTGATCACCGCGTGCTGCTGATTGATTTTGGCGCGGCGCGCGCGGCGATCGGCCAGCACAGCCGCAGCGTGACCAGCCTGATTACGCCCGGCTATTCGCCGCCCGAGCAGTACACCACCCGCAATGACCGCTATGGCACCTGGACCGATCTTTACGCGCTCGGTGCGGTGCTGTATCGCTGCGTGGCCGGGCATCCGCCCGCCGAGGCCGCTGAACGTCTGCTGGATGACACTCTGCTGCCGGCGCGGCAGGTCGGGGAGGGCCGCTACAGTAGCAACCTGCTGCGGGTCATTGATCGCGTTCTGGCGGTACGCACCGAGCTGCGCTTTAGTACAGTCGCCAAGATGCAGGCGGCGCTGAATGGTGAAGAGGAGATCGGTGACGAGACCGTGATCCTGGCGCCATCGCGCGCGCGCGTCGATTCACCAACCCAAAGCCGGCTAGCGCCAGCGGGCAGTGAGAACTGGATGAGTGATATCACGCGCCCGGCCCTGCCAACCCGCCCGGCCATGGCC
>DAITNL010000128.1:0-9710 GCA_036834665.1 Candidatus Competibacteraceae bacterium
GGGGTCATGGTGGCAGCGGCAGTGGTGGACGAGGCGCGCGGCAGGGTCAGCAGCGGCAGATAGCAGGCGGCCAGCACCAGCAACGGCGTGACATGGCGCTGATAAGCGAAGCCGGCTGCATAAGGCGCGGCATAGGCGCCGACGAACAGCAGGAAAAACAGCGCTGGCTGCCAGTCTTCATCCCGGCGCAGCAGATGCCAGAGCGCCAGGCCCAGGGCCATGAAGAACAACACCCGCATCAGCACGATCCAGCCAGCACCGGCCAGCAACGTTGCCAGCGAATAATCCAGCGGGTCCGCACCCGGCTGTCCGTACTGGCGAAACGGCACCTTGCCCGGCTCCAGGAACAGCACCCACAGCTTGCGCAGGCTCAGTTCCAGGGCCTGTTGCGGGTTGTCGAGCATCCATTGCTTGCCAAGCTGGGCGAAGTAGTCGTGCCATTCCCATTCGCTTTTGAATTTGGGGAAATTGACCGTCCAGTCCGGCAGCTTGATGACCTCACCGCTGTTCAGTTGCACTTCGCGCGAGTCGATGATCCGGTCCAGATTGATTTCCGGATACATCTTGTAGGTGTAGGGATTCTGGCCGCGATAGAGATTTTCGCCGTTATAGGACGAGCCCAGCCGCACTTCACCGTGATAGGCATAGTTGACCGCGCCCCACCAGCCCAATCCAGCGAGCAGCGGTAGGAACATCGCCACACGCAGCGCGCGCGGCATGCGGACCAGCCAGACCGGCGCGGCAATGGCGATCAGGCCAAACAGCACCAGCGAGGATTTGATGAAATACAGCGTGCAGCCCGACAGTGCCAACAGGATCAGAATGCCGTAGTCGAGGACCGAGAGCGCTGCCCGTAGCCGCTGCCGGGTCAGCACCACCGCCAGCAGCGTGAAATAGATCAGGAACAGATCGAGCAGCAGGCTTTCCTCATACTGAACGCTGATCGAGTGCTTGAGATATTGCGGCCCGAGCAGGGTCAGGGCGGTGATCAGCACCAGCGCCAGGCGGCGCAGGGGCAAGCCGCGCAGGGTCTGGAACAGCCAGAGCAGCGCCCCGCCCAGCAGTGCTTGAAAAACCAGAGTCTTGGTCAAGGCCAGCGCGCCCTGGCCGGTGCCGATCAGCCGCGCCAGTTCGGCATAGGCGAAGGGCAGCAGCGGCATGCGCCCGGCAACGCCGCAAAAGTCCAGGGCATAGGCCACACCGCAGGCTTCCAGCGACTGTTTCTCATACAACGCAGTGATGACCGGGCCGAAACCGTATTCCATCTTGAGAATGCTGCGCTCGTGCCAGTCGGCTTGATAAATCAGCACCAGTTTGATCAGCAGGCTGAGCAGGAGAACGCCCAGCAGCAAACCACGCAGCAGCGATTCACGTTCGCCCAGGCGCTGGGCGCGTTGCAGGAAAGAGTTGAGCGGTCCGGTCACGGCGTTGAGCTCGGGTGGCGGGAAGGAATGTGCGGGAATTATCGTCCTATTCGCGCTGGGCCGCATCCCGCACGGCGTTTAAATTTTCTCCTGCACCACCAGCAGGCGGTGTGCAGCATAGGCGAGCAGACTGCAGCCGGCGATGATGCTGGCCATCGGCAGCGTCGAGCCGTGCCCGGCCAGCCCGACCAGGGCGCTGGATAGGGTGGCCAGGGTGAATTGCAGGCTGCCGATCAGTGCTGAGGCACTGCCGGCGCGCGCGCCCTGTTCGGCCAGGGCATGGGCCATGGCATTGGGCGCGGTGAAGCCGAGGGTCACCAGATAGCCAAACAGCGGCAGCAGTAAGCCGTACAGGCCGCCGCCCGCGAGGGTCATGCCCAGCAGCGTCAGGCCGAGCAGTACGGTGGCGCGATTGGCGCGGCGCAGGAGGGTATCGGCGGAATGGCAGCGCAGCAGGCGGCGGTTGTATTGCGAACTGGCGATCAGGCCCAGCGCATTCAGTCCGAACAGCCAGCCATAGGCCTGTGGCGAGAGGCCGTACAGGTCGATGAAGACGTGCGGCGAGCCGGTGATATAGGCGAACATGCCGGCCTGGGCGAAGCCGCCGCTCAGGGTGTAGCCGAGAAAGCGTCGGTCGCGCAGCAACTGGCCATAGCTGCGCAGGGCTGTGCCGATGCTGGCGTTGGCGGTATGGGTCGCCGGGCGAGTTTCCGGCAGGTAGCGCCAACTGCTGAACAGGCAGGCCAGGCCGAATAGCGCCAGCACTACGAAGATCATGCGCCAGCCGCTCAGCAGCAGAATCCAGCCGCCGGCCAGCGGGGCGAGAATCGGCGCCAGGCCCATGACCAGCATCAGCAGCGAATAGACCCGCGCCGAGGTATGCACGTCGAAGCGATCGCGGACGATGGCCCGGGTGATGACGATGCCGGCGCAGCCGCCCAGTGCCTGGACGAAGCGCAGCGCGGTCAAGGTGGCCAGATCGGGAGCACAGGCACAGCCCAGCGAAGCGATGACATAGAGCGCCAGCCCGGCATAGAGCGGGGGTTTGCGTCCGTAGCGGTCGGCTAATGGACCGTGGATTGCCTGGCCGATGGCCAGACCGATGAAGAAGCTGGTCAGGGTGAACTGGGCGGCGTTGGGCGTGGCATGGAAGCTCGCGGCGATGGCCGGCAGGCCGGGCAGATACATGTCGATGGACATGGGCGCGAAGGCGGTCAGCGCGCCAAGCAGCAACAGCAGGGACAGCGGTGGCGTGTTCAGGAGCGGCTCCGCGATCGGTCAGGTGCTGCGGCGTGAGCGTGCCGGGGCAGTCAGGCCGTCCAGCGCCTGACGGATTGCTTCGGGGTCTTCGATGCGCCGCATCAGCTTGCCGATGTATTGCAATTGCCGCTTGCGCGCGCCGCGCTGCGTGGTTGCCTGGGCCATGCGCACTGCGGCCAGCAGCTCATCGGGCAGTGGTATTTGATTCAGGCGCGTGGCGCTGAGCTCGACCAGGCGCGCGCCCAGATCCTGCAGGGCGGTGGCGTCGCGTTTGCGCTGGCTTTTGCTGGGTGGTCGGGGTGTGTCGCTGTCGTCAAGATCGTCGTCAAGATCGTCGTCGAACGGCTCTTCCATCATCAGGCTTCTCCGCGCGGATCGTGGTATTCGGGCAGGGCAGGTGGGGGGTGCGCTCCAAGGCCGTCATGATACAACACGCTGCCTTAACGATCCGCCCACCATGGCCGGGGTTCGTGGCCGGCTGGCTTTTGCCGAATTATGCGCAACACCTCTCTATGGCTAAACAGTCGGCATGAAACTAAGCGCATGAGCAAAAAGCCAAGGCTTGACCTACAAAACGGCTTGGCGGATGTGGAAGCTGGACCCGTTGCCGATTCCCGCCGCCCTGGAAGTGATACAATGAAAATGTCCTGACACATCGGGTTGAACTGCAGCCGAATCGAACGCAAGCCGCGCTGTTCCGGCAATGCGTCGGAGCGGCGCGGTTCGCCTACAACTGGACGCTGGTCGAATGGCAACGGCAGTTCCAAGCGGGCGAAAAGCCGAACGAAGCGGCCTTGCGTCGCCAGTTCAACGCCATTAAGCCGGGCGAGTTCCCCTGGATTCTGTCCGGCGGGCGCGTGGTGGTGGACCGCTGGTTTCCTAGCAGCAAAACCGGTCATGCCTGCGGTGCCTTGGCGGACGCCATGCCGCTGAACATCCGTCAATGGACGTGCGTCCACTGCGGCGCGTAACACGACCGCGATGTCAATGCAGCTTTGAATCTCCAGGGCGTTGTGCTGGCTACCGCCAGTTGGGCGGGAAGTAACGCCTGTAGAGAGGAAGGTGCTGGCCGGAGACTTCTGCGAGACTTCGGCGTGAGCTCAGTCGAACGCTCAGTCGAGCCGCCGCAAGACCCCGGTGAAAACGGCCTCAATGAAGCAGGAAGTCAGCCGTGGAATAAAAAGTCATGGTTGATGCAACGGTCCACTTCAATCCCGGAGTGCGGCATGCGGAGCGAACAGCGTTTTATCCAGCATTTCCAAGGGGGCAATCACGGTGCCAAAATCAGCGAAAATCTGGTGGCTGCTGGGTAGTGTGGCTATGTTGCTGGCCGTGGCGATGGGTGCGTTCGGTGCGCATGCCCTGAAAGACCTGCTGCCTCCTGAGCGCATGGCGATTTACCAGACTGCGGTGAATTATCATATCTATCACGCGCTCGGCCTGCTGGCGATTGGTGCCCTGGCCTTGCGTATTCCGAATGCGGCGTGGCTGCGCACCGCCGGCGTGCTGATGGGCAGCGGTCTGCTGCTGTTTTCAGGTAGCCTGTATGCGCTGGCGCTGAGTGGTGCGCGCAGTCTGGGTGCTATCACCCCACTGGGTGGGGTGGCGTTCCTGCTGGCCTGGCTGGCGCTGGCCCTCGCGGTGATCCGCTCCGATAGTGCTTGAACTCAACGTCTCGGGCAGCGGGTGCCGCGCGGTGTGGCTACGATCGCGTCTGACATTCAAGATCCATGTTCCTGGAGTCCGTTTATGAAAAAAGACCTGGTATTGGGATTTGATGTCTACGGCACGCTCGTCGATCCGCTAGCGATGGCTGAGCCGTTGCGGGCGCTGGTTGGCGAGCAGGCTGAGTGCTTTGCCGACATGTGGCGCAGAAAGCAACTGGAATATGCCTTTCGCCGTGGCCTGATGCGCCGCTATATGAATTTCGACCTCTGCACCCAGCAGGCGCTGCGTTACACCCAGCAGGTGCTGTGCTGTGATCTGCCGGAATCCGATCAGGGCCGCCTGCTGGAGGCCTATCTGTATCTGCCGCTCTTTCCCGAGGTTGCCGCCAGTCTGCAGGCACTCGCTGCCCAGGGACATCGCCTGGTAGCGTTTACCAACGGGGTCGAAACCAGCATTCGCGCCCTGCTGGCGCATGCCGGGGTGCTGGCACAACTGGAAGACGTGGTCAGTGTCGATGATCTGCGCACCTTCAAGCCCGATCCAGCGGTTTATGCCTATCTGACGCAGCGCACCAATTGCGCGCCTGGCCAGACCTGGCTGGTATCGAGCAATGCCTGGGATGTGGTCGGTGCCAAGGCTGCTGGTCTGCGTGCGGTCTGGGTCCGGCGTCAGGCTACCGCTGTATTCGATCCTTGGGAAGTTGAGCCGGATGTGGTGGTCGGCAGTCTCGCTGAACTGGCGGACTGGCTGGCAGGCCGCCCGAACCAGGCAAGCTGTCTGAATTGAAACGCCACGACTGCTGCTGTCGCCAGCGCACTGGAAACAGGGGGATGTGCATGGACCGCAGTGCAGCACTCATCTATATTGGTTTCCATGATTTTGTGACAAATCGCCGTCTGGAGCGCTATTGACTGTGTCTATAAGCTCCCCATCTCCAGTGCGGGCTACCCGCATTTACCTGATAGCTCTTCTCATTGGTGTGACGGTCGGTGTCGTGGCGACGGCGTTCCGTCTGGCGCTGGAGGGGGGTATCGCCTGGCACAGTTGGGTGGTGAGCACGCTGAGCGCTGGCTCGGGCATGCCGGCGTGGCTGGTTTCGGTGCCGCTGAGCATGGCGCTGTTTGGTCTGGCGGCGTGGCTGGTCTATCGATGGGCGCCGGACGCCGGCGGCAGTGGCATTCCGGAAGTGGGCGCAGCGCTGCAGGGTGCGCGCACGGCACCTTATTGCGCGCGGCTACTGCCGGTCAAATTCATCGGTGGCGTGCTGGCCCTGGGCGCCGGTGGCGTGCTTGGTCGCGAGGGACCGACTGTGCATATCGGTGCGGCCCTGGGGCAGTGGCTGGGCGAGCGCGGGCGACTGTCGCTGCCGGAGTTGAAAATAGCCTTGGCGCTGGGTGCGGGCACCGGCCTGGCCGCAGCGTTCAACGCGCCGCTGGCCGGGGTGCTGTTTGTCTTCGAGGAACTGAGCGAGACCTGCGAGCGCAGTCTGGAACTGTTGTATGGGTTGCTGCTGGCCTGCGGTATCGGTGTGCTGGTCGAGAATGCCCTGCTGGGCAGCGGGCCGTTGCTGCCGCTGCCACAGTATCCGCAGGCACCGTTGCCGGAGTTGCTGCTGTTTGTGCTGCTCGGCGCCCTGCTCGGCCTGCTCGGCACGGTGTTCAACACGGCTCTGCTGAATATTCTGGATCTGGCCGAGGCCTGGCGGCGGCGCTTTGGCCTGTTGAGCGTGCCGCTGCTGGTCGGTGGCGGGCTGGGCCTGCTGCTGGTGGTCTGGCCGGATGTGGTCGGCGATGGCGAATCCCTGCTGCGGAGCCTGGCGATGCAGCCGGGACAGTGGCCGCTGGCCTTGTTGATGGCCCTGATGACCGTGCGCACCGTGACCCTGCTATTGAGTTATGGCGCCGGTACGCCCGGTGGGTTGTTCATGCCGCTGCTGGCGCTGGGCGCAGTGGCCGGTCTGGTGTTCGCCGCGCTGTTGCAGCGCATGGGGCTGACGCCGGCAACGCTTCCGGGCGTTTTTGCGGTTGCCGGAATGGCGGCGCTGCTGGTGGCGAGCCTGCGCGCGCCGCTCACTGCGCTGTTGCTGGTGACGGAACTGACCGGTAACTATGATCTGATGCCGGCGCTGCTGGCGGCCTGCGTACCGGCGTTGCTGGTGGCCTGGGCCTTGGGTGGTCAGCCGCTGTATCGGCAACTGCTGGCGCGCAGTCTCAATCGGGTGGATCTGCGTCCGCATGGTCCCGGTCTGCGCGAATACTGGCGGCTTGGTCCCTTGCAGCGGCGGCGCTGGTTGCTGGAACGAGCGCGGCACTGAGCGCCTGGGCATCGCCTACCTGATCCGCCAGAACCGTATCCGCGAGAACTGTATCGTTCACAGCGATCATGTCGCCCGTGGAGCCCGCGCCGATTATTGCCCGAGCGGCACGATGCAGTTGCCGCTGCTGAGCAAAGGATTGCGCGCGCCGGTCGTGGATACGGCGTTGTGCATCGGCTGTGGTGCCTGCGAAAATGCCCGCCCGGCCTAGCCGCATCGGGCGGTGTATTTCGAGGGCCTGCCGCGTCACGCGCAAGCCGAGCGGCAACGCCGTGCACGTTCCTTCTGATCCAGCGCCGGGCATGTCTGCCCGATGCGCGCGCCGCAGCAGATTTCCCGTTGGAGTACAAGACGATGGCCGTCCAATTTGATGCCGACCGGGTGAGCGCCGGCGCTGAGCTGTTGTGCCTGATCGATGGTTCGTCTTGGCTGCACCGCGCCTTTAATGCCCTGCCGCCGCTGAGTACCGCAGCCGGCGAGCCGACCGGGGCGCTGTATGGGGTGCTGAATATGCTGCGCCGCCTGCAGAGCGACTACCAGCCGCGCTATCTGGCGGTGGTGTTCGACGCGCCCGGCAAGACCTTCCGCCATGCCCAGTTTGCTGCGTACAAGGCCCACCGCCCACCGCTGGATCCGCAACTGCTGGCCCAGATCGCGCCGTTGCATGACTGCATCCGCGCCCTGGGCCTGCCACTGCTGCAGGTGGCGGGTGTCGAGGCCGATGACGTGATCGGTACCTTGACCCGGCAGGCCACGGCGCGCGGCTGGCCGGTGCTGATCGCCAGCGGCGACAAGGATCTGGCGCAACTGGTTGATGCACGGGTGCGCCTGCTGGACACGATGAAGAACACCGTGACCGATGTCGCCGCGGTCGAGGAGAAGTTTGGTGTGCCGCCGGCGCAGATCGTTGACTGGCTGGCGTTGGTGGGCGACAGCGCCGATAACATTCCCGGCGTGCCCGGTGTCGGTCCGAAAACGGCTGCCAAGTGGCTGCGCGAATACGGCTCGCTGGATGCGCTGGTGGCGCATGCGGCAGCGATCAGCGGCCAGATTGGGGTCAAGCTGCGCGCCCATCTGGAGCAGTTGCCCCTGTCCCGGCAACTGGCGACGCTCGATTGCCAAGTGGCTCTGCCGGTGACGCTGGATGATCTGCGCCCGGCCGTGCCCGACAGCGCCGCGCTGCGGGATCTTTATCAGCGCTACGAGTTCCGCTCCTGGCTGCGCGAACTGACCCCGGTCGAAGTCGCCGTGGACGCTGCTGCGCCCGTGGCGCCGGTTGCGGTTGCCAATGCGCCGGTTTATGAACTGGTGCTTGATCAGGCCGCGCTGGATCTTTGGCTGATGCGCCTGCGCGCGGCTGAGGAGTTCGCGTTCGATACTGAAACCACCAGCCTGAACTATCTGGACGCCAGGCTGGTTGGCGTATCCTTTGCCGTGCAGCCGGGCGCGGCTGCTTATGTGCCGCTGGCGCACGACTATCCCGGCGCGCCAGAACAGTTGAATCGTGAAGCGGTGCTGGAGCAGTTGCGGCCGCTGCTGGAAGATCCCCTGCGCGCCAAGCTCGGCCAGCATCTCAAGTATGATGCCCATGTGCTGGCCAATCATGGCATCACCCTGCGCGGCATGCGTCATGACACCCTGCTGCAATCCTATGTGCTCGATTCCACTGCCGCGCATGGTCTGGATGCGCTGGCGGAACGGCATTTGAACCTGCGCACCATTCATTTCGAGGATGTGGCCGGCAAGGGCGCCCGGCAACTGACCTTTAATCAGGTGCCGCTGGAACAGGCCGGACCCTATGCCGCCGAAGATGCCGAGGTGACTCTGCGCCTGCATCAGTGTCTGTGGCCCCGCCTGCAGGCCGAGCCGCGCCTGCGCCAGGTCTATGAGGAGCTGGAAATTCCGCTGATCCCCGTGCTGGCTGGTATGGAGCGGCGCGGTGTGCGGATCGATGCTGTGGCGCTGCGTCAGCAGAGTGCTGAACTGGCCCAGCGGCTGCACGAGTTGGAGCAGCAGGCCTACGCGCTGGCCGGCGAGCGTTTCAACCTCGGTTCGCCCAAGCAGTTGCAGACCGTACTGTTCGAACGCCTGGGCCTGCCCGCCAGCAAGAAGACCCCAACCGGTCAGGCCTCTACTGCTGAGGATGTGCTGCAGGAACTGGCCCTGGAGTATCCGCTGCCGCGCCTGATTCTCGAACACCGCACGCTGAGCAAGCTGAAATCGACCTATACCGATCGCCTGCCCGAGCAGATTCACCCGCGCACCGGGCGTGTTCACACCTCCTATCATCAGGCGGTGGCCAGTACCGGGCGGCTCTCATCCTCCGATCCCAATTTGCAGAACATCCCGATCCGCACTGCCGAAGGGCGACGCATCCGCCAGGCCTTCGTGCCCGAGCCGGGCTGGGTGATGCTCGCTGCCGACTATTCGCAGATTGAGCTGCGCATCATGGCTCATCTCTCCGGCGACGCAGGTCTGCTGCGGGCTTTTGCTACCGGGGCGGATGTGCATCGCGCCACGGCCGCCGAGGTGTTTGGTGTGGCCCTGGAGGCGGTGAGCAGCGAACAGCGGCGCAGCGCCAAGGCGATCAATTTCGGCCTGATCTACGGCATGTCGGCGTTTGGGCTGGCGCGGCAACTGGGCATCGACCGCAGCGCCGCCCAGGACTATGTCGAGCGCTATTTCACCCGTTATCCGGGGGTGAAAGCCTATATGGACGAGACCCGCTGCCAGGCCGCTGAACGGGGTTATGTGGAAACCGTGTTCGGGCGGCGCTTGTATCTGCCCGATATCAACGCCCGTAATCCGCAGCGCCGCCAGGCCGCCGAGCGTGCCGCGATCAATGCGCCCATGCAGGGCACCGCCGCCGATATCATCAAGCGGGCAATGCTCGCGGTGGAACGCTGGCTGTGTGCAAGCACGACGCCGGCCCGCATGCTGATGCAGGTTCATGACGAACTGGTGTTTGAAGTTGCCGCCGCTGCTGTAGACGAGGCGAGCGCACGCATCCGCACCCTGATGAGCGAGGCGGCGGAACTGCGCGT
>DAITNL010000129.1:0-9505 GCA_036834665.1 Candidatus Competibacteraceae bacterium
ATCCTGGCGAGGCGGCCCGCCTGCTGAAGATGACTCCCAGCGAGGTCGAAGCCGACCGTTTCACCGCTGTTGAAGAGCTGGCGCTGCGTTTTGGCGGCGTGGCGGTGCTTAAGGGTGCCGGCTCGCTGATCGCCAGTCGCGGCGAGGGGCAAGTGGCGCTGTGCACGGCCGGCAACCCGGGCATGGCCAGTGGCGGCATGGGCGATGTGCTGACCGGGGTGATCGCCGCGCTGCTGGCGCAGGGCCTGAACCCGTTCGCGGCAGCCCGGGCCGGGGTCTATCTGCACGGGCGGGCTGGCGACCGGGCGGCGGCCGCCGGTGGTGAACGCGGTCTGCTGGCCGGCGATCTGCTCAGCTTTCTGCGTCAACAGGTCAACCCGGACTAGAGCGACGATGCTGGACTACCTGCTCGACGACTGCGCCGCGACTGAACGGCTCGGCGCGCATCTGGCCACGGCCCTGATGCCCGGCTGCGTACTGTACCTGCAGGGCGATCTGGGCGCCGGCAAGACCACCCTGGTGCGGGGCCTGCTGCGGGCGCTGGGCCATGCCGGAACGGTGAAAAGCCCCACCTATACCCTGGTGGAGCCGTATCAGGTGCAGGATTGGCGGCTGTTTCACTGGGATTTGTACCGGCTGGCCGATCCTGAGGAGCTGGAATTTCTCGGCCTGCGCGATCAGCTGGATGGCGAAGCGGCGCTGCTGATCGAGTGGCCCGAGCGCGGTCTGGGCGAACTGCCGGCGGCCGATCTGGTCATCAGCCTTGGCTATGCCGGTACTGGACGCGCGGCCCGGCTGGAGGCCCACTCGCCACGCGGCGCGGGGATGCTGACCCAACTCTAGGTCGCGGCCGGCACGCCCGCCCCGCAGATCAGGCCGCCTGGCTTTTTTCCTTCTGCTCTTCGAGATGCTTGCAGTCGATGCACAATTCGGCGGTCGGTCGCGCTTCCAGACGGCGCAGGCCGATTTCGATGCCGCAGGCTTCGCAATAACCGTATTCGTCGATCGACAGGCGGTTCAGTGCCTTGTCGATCTTGCGCAACAGCTTGCGTTCCCGGTCGCGGGCGCGCAGGGCAATCGAGAATTCCTCTTCCTGACTGGCGCGATCGTTGGGATCAGGCAGGTTCAGCGGCTCATCCTGCAGATTACTGACGGTACGCCGCCCTTCCTCCATTAACTCCTGTTTCCACGCCACCAGAATGCTGCGGAAGTGGGCTTTTTGCCGGTCATTCATGTACTCCTCGCCCTCTGCAAGAACATAGGGCGCAAATTCCGCAATCTGGTCGGTCATGGCGATCCTCCTTTTGTATTCTTGGACGGTGTATGCAAGCACGCATCAACCCGGCACGCAGTTGCGCCAGGTTGACGGGTGCGCATCACAGCACAAATCATTCCGGATTGGAACCGGCACGCCGTGACGATATCAGGATGCGTCCAGACAACCGCGCAAGGCCGCGCCCAGGCCCTGCAGCACTTGAAAATAGGCGTCGGGACCGGCCGGCAGCGTAGCGCCCAGCGGATCGAGCACACCCGTCCGGGCGCCACTGCCGGCAATGACCGTCCCGACCAGCGCCGGCTGAAACTGCGGCTCGCTGAACACGCAACGCACCTTAAGATCGCGAATGCGCGCCTGAATCGCCGCCACCCGCTTTGCACCGGGGCGCTGCTCCGGATTCAGCACCACCGAACCGACTGCATTCAAAGCGTAGCGCCGCTCGAAATACTGATAGGCATCGTGAAAGACGATGTAGGGCTGCTGCTGAACCGGTGCCAGTTCGGCAGCCAACTGCTGATCAAGCGCCTGCAGCCGCGCCACCAGAGCGGCGCCATTGCGCTGATAATCGCCACGGTGCGCCGGATCGACCTCGCCGAGCACGGCCACGATACGCTCGACCATGACCACCGCGTTGCGCGGGTCCAGCCAGATGTGCGCATCGCGCCCGCCACCCTGCTCATGCTCATGCCCGTGCTCATGATCGGCCCCGTGCGCATGGGCTTCCCAGGCACCACCCTCGCGCAGCGGCAACACCGTCATCCCAGGCACATCCAGAAAAGCCACCGCACGTACCTTGCCCTTGGCATTATCGAGCGGCTTGACCAGGAAGGTTTCCAGATCCGGCCCGACCCAGAACAGCGCATCGGCGGTCGCAAGGGCACGCGCATCCGACGGGCGCAGGTTGTAATCGTGTGGCGAGGCGCTGCCGGGCAGCAGCAGCAGCGGCGCGGCCACGCCCTGCATCACGCCCGCCACCAACGCATGCACCGGCTTGATGCTGGCCACGATCTGCGGTTCGGCGCTCCGAACCAGCAGTGGCATTAACAGCAGCAACACACCCAGACCCAGGGGTGACAGGGAGAACCTCTTCAAGCGCATGGAATTTTCCTTGATTATGTTATAGAATAACATTTGTTATAAAATAACAAATTCACCCGCCCGTCAAGCTGGAGTCCCGTATGCCACTCCCTGACTCTCTTCCCTGCCCTGCGGCGGCCCGTGCGCAACAGGCACTCGCCGAGGCGGAAACCGTTTGCCAGCAGCGCGGCTCGCGCTTGACCGATCTGCGGCGGCGGGTGCTGGAGATCATCTGGAACAGCCCGGCACCGCTCGGCGCCTACGCCATCCTCGACGTGCTGCGCGATGATGGTCGACCCGGTGCGCCGCCGACCGTATACCGGGCGCTGGATTTCCTGCTCGATCAGGGCCTGATTCACCGGCTAGCGTCGCTGAACGTCTTCACCGGCTGCCATCAGCCCGGCACGCACCACGGCGGCCAGTTCCTGATCTGCCGCGACTGTGGCCGGGTCGATGAACTGGATAACGCCACCCTCGACGAGTTGTTGCAGGCCGAGGCCGTTGCCCGTGGCTTCACCGTGCTCGCCCAGACCGTGGAAATTCTCGGCCGCTGCCCGGACTGCCCAGTGGAGGTCAGCACCGATGGGCGCTGAGGTTCTGCTCACTGTTCGCGATATCGACTTCGCCATTGGCGGCCATACCATCCTGCAGTCGGTCAGTCTGCGCGTGGCCCGCGGTCAGATCGTAACCCTGATCGGCCCCAACGGCGCCGGCAAATCCACCCTGGTGCGCATCGTGCTGGGCCTGCGGCGGCCGAGTGCCGGCCGCGTCGAACTGCTATCGGGCGCGCGCCTGGGCTACATGCCGCAGCGGCTGGTGCTGGACCCAACCCTGCCGCTCACGGTGCAACGCTTCGTCACCCTCGGCACACCCGCACCCCGGGCCCGGGTCCAGGCACTACTAGCCGAGGTCGGTGCCGCCCAGGTGCTCGACAGCCCGGTGCAGGCGATCTCCGGCGGTGAACTGCAGCGGGTGCTGCTGGCGCGGGCGCTGCTGCGCGAGCCGGATCTGCTGGTGCTCGATGAACCGATTCAGGGCGTGGATTTGACCGGCCAGTACGAGCTGTACGACCTGATCAGCACCCTGCGCCGGCAGCGCGGCTGCGGCATCCTGATGGTGTCGCATGAACTGCATCTGGTCATGGCCACCACTGACCAGGTGGTGTGCCTGAATCACCATGTGTGCTGCTCCGGGCACCCTGACCATGTCGCCCGCGATCCGGCCTATCTGGCCCTGTTTGGCCTGGATGGCGCGCGGCGACTGGCGATCTATCACCATCAACATAATCACCATCACGACCTGCACGGTGCAGTGGTGGCGGATGACAAGCCCCATGGATGATTTTCTGCTGCGCGCCCTGCTCGGCGGACTGGGTGTAGCCTTGGCCACCGGTCCGCTGGGGACCTTCATCGTCTGGCGCCGCATGGCCTATTTCGGCGATACCCTGGCGCATTCCGGGCTGCTGGGCGTGGTGCTGGGCGTGGTGCTGGGCATCAATCCGGAACTGGGCGTGGTCAGCACCTGCCTGCTGGTGGCGCTGGTGCTGGTGCTGCTGCAGCGCCAGCGCGGTCTGGCCACCGACACCCTGCTCGGCATTCTCGCCCACACCACCCTGTCGCTGGGCATGGTGACCCTGGCGTTTCTGGAAACGCTGCGCATCGATCTGGTCAGCTATCTGTTCGGCGATATTCTGGCGGTCAGTCGCGCTGATCTGTACTGGATCTGGGGCGGGGCGACCCTGGCGCTGGCGGCGCTGGCGCTGCTGTGGCGACCGCTGCTGGCGGCTACGGTGCACGAGGAGCTGGCGCAGGTGGAAGGGGTGCCGGTATTCGCGGTGCGACTGGCGTTCATGCTGCTGATCGCTATCGTCATTGCGGTGGCGATGAAGGTTATCGGCATCCTGCTGATCACCTCACTGCTGATCATTCCGGCGGCAACGGCACGGCGCTTTGCCGGTTCGCCGGAGGGCATGGCGCTGCTGGCCAGCGCTATCGGCTGCCTGGCGGTGGGCGCAGGCCTGGCGGCTTCGCTGTACTGGGATACCCCCGCCGGACCGTCGGTGGTGGTGGCAGCGAGCACGCTGTTTGGGCTGAGCGCGCTGCTGCCAGGACGCGCTAGGCTGGATCGCTAGCGCGGCACCTGAAGCCATCCGCCGCCGTGTCGCTCATGTCTGGGCATGCATTCAACCGTGTTTGCGCCGCTGCTGACTGGACAAACAGCGGCGCATTTTTGTTGTGCAATGCGGAATTTACGTCGCCTGATTTGTAAAAAACCAGGCTTTGCGGCTGCTTAATCGCCTGATATGCCTTTCTAGGGTGTTTATTCTAACCACCATCGCTACAGTAAGCTGCAAGGCGGATTCGAACACTGCGCTATCCGGCCTGGACAGGCGCATCCCGCCGCGAGTGCATGAGCCGCTCGCCGATCCGCCCATTAGGATTACGCATAACAAGGGCAGGGAATGCCCGGCACCGATGGAGACGGATCCACCGTTCCGGAGTCTTTGCACAGGAGGTCGAGCGATGACGTACCAACACTTGCAAAAGCGGTTGCGCGAAGCGCGCCAAGTGGAAGAAACCCTGGCCATGGCCAGTCAGATCTGGCTGGCCGGACTGGGCGCCCTGGCCCGGGCGCAGCAGGAAGGCAGCGCCTTTTTCGATGAATTGGTCGAGTGTGGCGAGATCATGGAAGCGGTCGAGGGTGATGATCTGCGCGAACTGAAACGGCTGGCGCGGCTGGTGCTCGCCAGCCAGAACCCGGCCGATCAGCACACCGCACCGACTGCCGCCGACATTAAAAGCCTGGCCGAGGCCATCCAGCAGTTCGATCCGCATCTGAGCGAACTGGAACTGCGCTAAGGCGATCAGGCCAGCCGCCACGGCAGTCCATCCTAGCGTTCGCGCAAGGCCCGCCATGGCGACTGCGCCAGTGCCGGGCGCACCCCCAGCAGGCCCGCCAGCCCGACGCCCAGCAGGCCGGCACCACCACCCAGCAGCCAGATCCACGGGCTGCCGTGATAGGGAAACTCGAAGACCTGCACGGCCAGCCCATAGCCAATCAGAGTCGCGGCCGCCGCTGCCAACAGACCGGCCAGCAAGCCCAGGGTCGCAAATTCCGCCAGCAGACTTTGCCGCACTATCGCCCGGCGTGCGCCGAGAGTACGCAACACCGCGCTTTCAAAACAGCGTTCGTCCTGGGTGGCCTGGATCGCCGCATACAGCACCACCAGGCCCGCCGCCAGAGTGAACAGGAATACATACTCGACCGCTGCGATCACCCGATCCATGATCTCGCGGACCTTGCCCATCAGCGCCTCGACATCCAGCACCGTCACCGCTGGATACTGGCGCACCAGATCCGCCAACAGTGGTTTTTGCCCAGCCGGCAGGTGGAAGCTGGTGATCCAGGTGGCCGGATAGTTGTCCAGCACTCCGGGCGGAAACAGGACGAAGAAGTTGGCGCGGAACGAATCCCATTCGACCTTGCGCAGACTGAGCACACGCGCGCTGACCGTCTGCCCGGCCACCTGGAAGCGCAGCGTGTCACCCAGGGCAATACCCAGTTCCCTGGCCAAGCCTTCCTCCACCGAGGCCATACCCTGGCCATGCTCGGCAGCCGTCCACCAGCGCCCGGCCAGAATGCGGTTATCCTCCTGCGGGTGCTCCGCCCAGGACAGATTGAACTCACGCTCGATCAGGCGCTTGGCACGCGGATTCTCGTAATCATCCGGCCCAACCGTCCGGGCGTTGATCATGGTCAGCCGCCCGCGCACCATCGGGAACAGCTCCGCACCCTCCAGACCGTGGCCGCGTAAAAAAGCCTGCACCCCAGCCCGTTCGTCGGGCTGAATGTTGATCAGGAACTGGTTAGGCGCATCGGCAGGCAGCTTATCGCGCCAGCTCGTCAGCAGATCGGTACGCACCACGGTCAGCAGCAGCAGTGCCATCAGCCCCAGCCCCAGCGCCACCACCTGCACCGCGCTGCCCGGGCCGCGCCGGGCGATATTGGCCAAGCCGAAACGCCAGGCCACGCCCACACGGCCACGCAGCAGGCTCAGACTCTTGACCAATCCCCAGGCCGCCACGGTCAGCACCAGCACCGTCCCGGCCACGCCGGCGCAGACATAGAGGGCCAGACGCCATTCGCCCGCCTGCCAGACCAGCAGCGCCACAGTCGCCAGCACCGCCGGACCGTAGAGCGCCAGCAGGCGTGGATTGACCGGCCCCAGATCGCGGCGCAAAACCCGCAGCGGCGGCACCTCGCGCAGCCGCAGCAACGGCGGCAGGCCAAAACCGAGCAGAGTAATGAAACCGGTGGCCAGCGCCGGCAGCAGCGGCTGCCAGGATGGCGGCGGCAGTTCCGTGCTGCTGACCAGCGTGCCAAGCAGCGCGCTCAACCCGTGCTGGGCGGCATAACCGAGCAGCAGCCCGGCCACGCCCGCCAGCGTCGCCAGCAGCAGCAGCTCCAGCGTGAACAGGCGCACGATCAGCGCCTCGGTCGCGCCCATGCAGCGCAGAATCGCCACGCTATCCCAGTGGCGGCCAGCAAAGCGCCGCGCCGCGATGGCCACGCCCACCCCGGCCAGAATCACGCTGACCAGCGCCGCCAGATGCAAAAAGCGCTGCGCCCGTTCCAGCGCCACACGCAGTTCGGCGCGCGCCTCACGCACACCCTGCACGCGCTCACCCGTTGCCAGCCGCGACACTGCCCAGCCTTTAAACGTGTCCAGCGCCGCCGGCGTACCAGCCAGCAGCAGACGGTAATCAACCCGACTGCCGGGCTGCACCAGCGCGGTCGAGGGGATATCGGCCAGATTCATCAACAGCCGCGGCGCGATGCTGAACAGATCACCGCCCCGATCCGGCTCATCGGCCAGGACCGCCGCCACCTGCAACTGCCGCGCACCGACCTCGACCGCAGCACCGACCTCGACCCGCAGCACCTGCAGCAGACGTTCATCCAGCCAGACCGTGCCGGGTTCGGGAATTGCGTCGGCCAGCCGGTCCGGTGCGAACGGCGCGGCGCTGATGCGCAAACCGCCACGCAGCGGATAGCCCGGACCGACCGCCTTGACCTCGGCCAGTTGCGTCTCCTCGCCGGCCAGCACCACACTGCGAAAACTCAGGGTCTCTGCCGTTTGCAGGCCCTGCTGCCGTGCCGCATCGGACAGAAGTGGTTGCAGCGGATTGGGCGCGGCGATGACCAGATCGGCGCCGAGCAGCTCGCTGGCCTTGCGCTCCATGGCCAGTTGAATCCGGTCGGTAAACAGGCCAACCGCAGCAACGCTGGCCACCGCGATCAGCAGCGCCAGCGCCAGCACCCGCAGTTCACCCGCCTGAATATCGCGGCGCAGTGCGCGCAGACTCATACGCAGCACCCTGCGCCAATCGCGGGCGGCCGGATCGGGGCGCCGGATCGCAGCAGCGGGATTCATACCTGCGCCCCGGCAGCGGCACGCGCCCGCAGGCGGCCTTCGTCCAATTCCAGCACCCGGTCGCAATAGGCGGCCAGCTCCGGATCATGGGTCACCAGCACCAGGGTGGTGCCCTGCTCGCGGTTCAGCGCGAACAGCAGATCAATGATGCGCTGGCCGGTTTTATGATCGAGATTACCGGTCGGTTCATCGGCAAACAGCACATCCGGATTGCCGGCAAAGGCGCGGGCGATGGCCACCCGCTGCTGCTCGCCACCAGATAATTGCGTCGGATAATGGCGGGCGCGGGCCTTGAGGCCGACCCGCTCCAACAGCTCCAGGGCCTGGCGGCGGGCATCGCTTTGACCGGCCAGTTCCAGCGGCAGCATGACGTTTTCCAGCGCCGTCAGGCCGTTGAGCAACTGGAAGGACTGAAACACGAAGCCGACCCGTTGCGCCCGCAGCAGCGCCCGCCCATCCTCGTCAAGGCTGTTCAGATCGACGCCGGCCAGCCAGACCCGGCCGGTACTCGGTTTATCCAGCCCGGCCAGCAGGCCAAGCAGGGTTGACTTGCCTGAACCGGAAGCGCCGATCACCGCCACGCATTCGCCACGGGCAATCGCAAAGCCGATATCGGCCAGGATCACCAGCGGTCCCTCGGGGCTGGGCACCTGCTTGCCAAGCTGTTCCACCTGGATGATCGGCGGGTGTGGTGCGGGCAAGGCATCGGAGCAGTTGTCCAAGTCCAGCGCACTGGGTACGCTGATGACGGGTGTCAGAGTGGCCGATGGTCCCGCCTGATCCAGAGGCATGGTCAGGTTTTCCGATGAGTCCAATACTGCCTGCGAAGACGATGAACACGACGCATTCACGATGGTTTTCCCTGTGGTTGCTGGCGCTGGTGAACCTGCCCGGCAGCTTGGCCCATAGCAGCGAGGGACCGGTGATCTTAATTCTGGGTGACAGTCTGAGCGCCGCCTATGGCATTCCGGTCGAGCAGGGCTGGGTCAGCCTGTTGCAGCGGCGCTTGGCGGAACGCGGTTTTCCGCACCGAGTGGTCAACGCCAGCATCAGCGGCGACACCACCAGCGGCGGCCTGAGTCGCCTGCCGGCGGCGCTGCAGGCCCACCATCCGGCCCTGGTGCTGCTGGAGCTGGGTGCCAATGATGGCCTGCGCGGCCAGTCGCTGAACCTGATGGCCGACAACCTCGGGCGCCTGATCGAGCTGTCGCGGCAGGCCGGGGCGCGGGTGTTGCTGGCGGAGATGCGCATTCCGCCCAATTATGGCCCGCTGTATACCCAAAAGTTTCAGGCGACCTTCGCCAGCATTGCCGAGCGCTACGATGTGCCGCTGCTGCCGTTCCTGCTCGATGGCGTGGCCGGCAATCCGGCGCTGATTCAGGATGATGGGTTGCATCCCCATGCCGGGGCACAGCCGCGCATTCTCGACAACGTCTGGCGGGTGCTGGAACCGCTGCTGCGCCCGGCCACCGATGCAGCCGCGCCGGCCGCAGACGCTACACGATCAGCGGTTCCGGCTCCAGGCTGATGCCAAAGCGCGCCCGCACCGCGTCCTGAATCGCCCCGGCCAGACGCAGGATGTCGGTGCCGCGCGCGCCACCGCGATTGACCAGCACCAGTGCCTGCTGTTCATAAACACCGGCCGGACCGAGACTTTTACCCTTCCAGCCACAACGTTCAATCAGCCAGCCTGCAGCCAGCTTGACCGTGCCATCGGC
>DAITNL010000130.1:0-9345 GCA_036834665.1 Candidatus Competibacteraceae bacterium
CCACGTACAGGAAATCTCGCTATGAACGCACTCTCCCGCCGCCGCTTTCTGCAATTGCTGGGTCTGTCCAGCGCCGCTGCCGCTGCGCCCACGCTGCTGCGTGCGCAAGCTCAACCGCTCATGCCCGCCGCAACCGCCAACCGGGTGGTTGTCGTCGGTGGCGGCTTTGCCGGCGCCACTGTCGCCAAATATCTACGTCTGTGGGGCGGCGCGGCAGTTGACGTGACCCTGGTCGAGGCCAATCCGAGCCATGTGTCCTGCATCCTGAGCAATCTGGTGCTGAACAATTCGTTGAGCCTGCCGCAGATCACCTTCAACTACGCCGCTCTGCAGCAGAAGTACGGCGTTCGGATCGTAACCGGCAAGGCGGTCGGCATCGAGGGCAAGGCCCTGCGCCTCGCCAATGGCCAGCGTCTGGACTATGAGCGGCTGGTGCTGGCGCCGGGAATCGCATTCCTGCCGGTGCCGGGCCTGAACATGAACAGAGTGCCGCATGCCTGGCAGGCCGGTCCGCAGACCACGCTCTTGCAGAAACAGTTGGCCGCGATGCCTGCCGGCGGCACCTTCGTCATGACCATTCCGCCGGCGCCCTATCGCTGCCCGCCCGGCCCCTATGAGCGCGCCTGCCTGGTTGCCGACGACCTCAAGCGCACCAAGCCCGGTTCCAAGGTGATCGTGCTCGACGCCAATCCGAAGATCATGGCCGAGGAGCACACCTTCAGCACCGCCTTTAATCAGACCCACGCCGGTATCATCGAATACCGGCCCGGCGTGACGCTGAACCAGGTTGATTCCAGGCAGCGCATCGCCAAGACCAGCCAGGGCGATATCAAGGCCAGCGTGCTGAACGTGATTCCCACCCAGCAGGCCGGCGGCATTGTCGCCAGCGCCGGGCTGATTCCCGCCGGACAACGCTGGGCGCCGGTCAATCCGCTCAGCTACGAATCGACCCTGCTGCCCGGCGTGCATATCATCGGCGATGCTCAAGGCACCGGGCAGCCCAAGTCCGGGCATATCGCCAATGCCGAGGCCAAGGTCTGCGCCGATGCCATCCTGCGCGCCTTTGCTGGCGAAGCACCGGATCCGGCGCCAGTCACCAATTCGGCCTGCTACAGCCCGATCACCGCCAATACGGCATCCTGGCTGACAGCCGTGTATGCCTACAACCCGAATACCGGCCTGATGGAAGTGGTGCCGGATGCCTTCGGCGAAGCACCCGCGCCGACGCAGGGCAACTACGAGAAGATGTTCGATTGGGCCGCCGGATTGTTTGGCGACACCTTCGCCTGAAGCGTCCGATCAGCGCCTAGCGCAACAGCGCCAGCACTGCCACCGCGCCCGTCCAGATCCCGGCGCTGGCCAGCAGCACCAGCCCCAGGCGCTCGTGGCGGTCGCGGCCATGGCGCTTGCGCAACTGTGCTAAATGAGCGCGGCGCGCGGCTCTGTCACGGCGGGCCGCCTGACGTAACTGCCGCCAGGCCGGCGCGACCCTTGCGTTGACCGGCAGGGCCAGCAGCGGCCCCAGATCGGCGCTGAGTTCCGCCAGCGATGACACGCCCTCGGGCCGCTCATCGATGAAGCGCGCGCGGTCGGTAAACACCACCCAGCCCCATACCGGCACATCCGGCAGCAGCCGTTGCAGGGCGCGCACATGACCGGCGTTCTGCCATAGCGGATTCGGCAGGCTGAAGCGCCGCGTACCGAGGCGCTGCGTCCATTGCGCAGCATCGGCGTGGCCGAGAATGTCGCCCCGGTAATTCTTGGTTTCCAAGGCCAGCAGTCCGCCCGGCATATGCAACACATGATCGATCTGGGTCAGGCCACCCCGGCCATCGGCGATCAGAATGTCATGCAGGACCGGGCGGCGCAGGCGCTTGAGCACTGCTGCGACCTGCCGCTCACCCTCGCTGCCCCGCTGCCGCCGGATATGGCACTGACGCAACAGGCGCCTGCCCAATTCCGCCAGCAGCAGCGCCGGACTCCAGAGCAAAAAAAATGTCACGAGACTGGGCAGTTTGTTGAAAAGGGCGAACATGCGACCTATAAAAAAATCAGGATTGATTAACGCAGGAGCACGCGAACATGGTAGGGAGCTACTTGATTTGCGACAAGTGTGGTTGTTTTGGCCCACCGGCCGGTTTTCTCAGTAAGAGCGGCTTGCGACTCTGCTACGCCTGCTGGTACGAAGAACAGATTGAGTGCACGTTCGGCGAGCCGGCGGCTGTAAACGCATCCGGGCAGGGGCAAGCCTGTAGCGCTGTGGCGGGCAAGCCCGCGCTGGGTGATCCCGACACGCCGCGCTAGGAGTGTCGCTCTTCGGTCAGCACCGGGCTGGCGAGGACCGGTTCGGTCGGCGAGGGTGCATTGCTGCCCAGGCTCAGTTGTGACAGCAGCATGCCGCCAAACATCAGCCCGCAACCGAACAGACCGCGCTGCGACAGGGTCTCGTTTAGCAGCAGCCAGCCGCCCAGCGCTGCGAACACGGTTTCCAGGCTGAGAATGATCGCCGCATGCGCGGGCGGTGCATGGCGCTGGCCGACCACTTGCAGGGTATAGGCCACGCCGACCGACAGCAAACCGCCATATAGAATCGGCAGTGCCGCATCCCATAGCCCGGTCAGGGTAAAGGTCGCGGCCTCGCTGAAACCAGCCACCGCCAGACTCAGCACCGCGCAGATCAAAAACTGCAGGCAGGCCAGCAGCACCGGCTCGACCTGCTGGCCGGACAGCCAGCCGATTGCCAGCACATGCCCGGCCCAGAACAGCGCGCCGATCAGCACCAGCGTATCACCCTCGGCTAGGCTCAGGCTTTCGCTCATGGTCAGGAAATACAGTCCCGCTACCGCCAGTGCCGCGCCGCACCAGGTGCTCCAGGGTGTGCGCTGCTTCCACAGCAGACCCAGCAGCGGCACGATTACCACATACAGCCCGGTGATGAACCCGGCCTTGCCCGCCGTGGTATGGATCAGGCCGACCTGCTGCAGCGAAGCGCCGGCAAACAGCAGCAGCCCCGCCAGCAGGCTGCCGCCGAATAGCAGCGGTCCGCGTACCGGTGCCACTGGCCCTGCACGCCGCGCACCGAGCAGCAGCAGTGGCAACAGCGATACCGCGCCGAGCAGGAAGCGCACCCCGTTATAGGTAAATGGACCGACATGCTCCATGCCAACCCGCTGGGCGACAAAGGCAAAGCCCCAGATAATCGCCGCCAGCAACAGCAGCAGTTCGGCCTTGAAAGTTGTGGAACGGATCATGGACCTCACTATTCCTGAAGAAAAAAGCGGCACATCATACGTGAATCGCCGCGCCACTGCTTGCCGGATAGCGGAAAATCCTTATACTTAGCCTCTCTCCTCATCCGGGCCGGGGTGGCGGAATGGTAGACGCAGCGGACTCAAAATCCGCCGCTGGTAACAGCGTGAGAGTTCGAGTCTCTCTCCCGGCACCATCAGCTCTTCGTCTCAAGCGTACTTTCGTGTAATACCTTCCCCAGCGTTCAGTCACGGTGCACCCGATCGATATCCGGGCCGGCTGCCTGCTGGCCTGTTTTTGAGTGTTGCTGTGTAGCGCATGACCGGCGTGGCTGTCGCAGAATGTCTCCCCGATGCGGCTAAATTTCGGTATGCTCAAAAAAAACAACTCATAAACCAGCACACGAACGTCCGTTTACCACGCCAAAATGTCACAGAATCCTCCACAAAGCTCGGTTTGCCGCCGGTGGCCGGTTCCAGCGGGAGTTGTGCTGGTGGTTCTGACAGGCATGACCTTGACCGGACTGCTGTTTTGGCACGGTATGCGCACCGCCGATGCCTATATGGGCCTGCTGTTCGAGAATGGCGCAACTCCGCGCGCCGCGCAGATGATCGCGGCCCTCCAGGAGCGGGTGCGCCATTTTGATGCTTTGCGCCAGCTTTATCAGGTGCTGGGTGAGCCGGGTGCGGAAGCCTTTTTGCCCCTGGCCACGCAGGCCCAGCCCGGACAAAACGGTATTCAGGCGCTGCTTTGGCTGGAGCGTCTGAGCGCCGCCGAGCGCGTCGCCTGGGAAGCGGATATGCAGCGCGAGCGTATCAGTGCCTTTGATGCGCAGGGACATCTGGTGGCAGCGCCGGCGCAGCCGCTGTATTACCCGATCCGTCATCTGCTGGCTCTGAGCGGCGGTACTGGCGTGCCGCTGGGCTTTGACCCGGCAGCGGCAGCGCCCTGTCAGGCGTTTTTACAGCAGGCCGCGCGCACCGGCATGGCGGCGGCGGCACCGGAAACCTGTCTGCGGCACACCGCGCCTGCTGCTGACCTGCTGCTGGCCATGCCCCTGCCGGCGGCGGATGCCAAGCCCCGGAGTTTTCTGCTTGGCGTGTACCGGCTGGGCGAGATTATCGGCGATACGCTGGATGCGCCAGCGCACGATAGCTTCATCATCGATCTGCAGGCTAC
Organism: Candidatus Competibacteraceae bacterium; assembly: GCA_036834665.1. GTDB lineage: Bacteria > Pseudomonadota > Gammaproteobacteria > Competibacterales > Competibacteraceae > RXIX01. Next base: position 4,429 of record DAITNL010000130.1, read on the forward strand.
GGGCGGCAGCGCCGGACAGCAGCCCGCTTATCGTTGGCCGGCGAGCCTGGCAGTGGATCCGGCCAGAATGCCCTGGCGCGTCCAGCAGGCGTTCATGCTGGCCGGCCAGCCCTGGCGGCTGGAGATGGCCGCGACGCCCGACTGGGTCGCGACCCATCAACCCCGGATCGACTGGCACATCATTCCGGTCGGCCTGCTGATCACCCTGTTGCTGGCGCTGTATCTGTATATCGTTCTTGGGCGCGGCGCGCGGGCAGTAGAACAGGTGCATCTTTGCGATCAGCGCTTTCAACGTCTGTTCGAGGACGTGTCCAGCATTGCCGTACAGGGCTATGACGAAGAACGCCGGGTGCTGTTCTGGAACAGCGCCAGTGAACGGCTCTATGGCTACAGCCGCGCCGAGGCGCTTGGCCAGCATATGGAAAGCCTGATCGTGTCACCGGCGCAACGTTCGGAAGTGGTGCTCGATTTCCGCCTGCGCATGCTCAATCACAGCTCGACACCCAGCCGCGAACTGGAGTTGATGCGCAAGGACGGTACGCCGGTGCCGGTATACAGCAGTGAAGTGCTGATCATTACCCAGCAGGGCAGCCATGAACTGTACCGTCTGGATATCGACCTGTCCGAGCGCCATCGCGCCGAGGCGACCCTGGCACAGCGCGATGCCCTGTTGCGGATTGCCGTGGCCAGCGCGGCGCGCCTGCTGCGTGAAACCGACCCGGGCGCGGCGATCGAGGACTGTTTCGCCCGTATCGGTGAACTGCTCGGCGTGGACCGGGCCTATCTGTTCGTCAACGAGCGCTGCCCGCTGACCGACACGCTGCACACCAGCCAGCGCTATGAGTGGTGCGCGCCCGGCATCGCGCCCCAGATCAACAACCCGCGCCTGCACAAGCTGCCCTATGAGGCCGGCGGCTTTGCCCGCTGGCAGCAACGGCTGACGGCCCATCTGCCGATTGTTGGCCAGATCCAGGATTTTCCACCCAGTGAGCGCGCCCTGCTGGAGCCGCAGGGCGTGGTGTCGATTCTGGTGGTGCCGATCAGCGTGCGCGGCCTGTTCTGGGGTTTTGTCGGCTTCGACGACTGTCAGCATCGCCGCGACTGGGCGCCGATCGAGCGTGACATCCTGCAGGGCATCGCCGGCAACATCGGCGAGGCCATCGCCCGCCAGCAGGCTGATGCCGCCCTGCATGACAGCGAGGAGCGCTTCCGTCGCATCACCGACAACATGCGCGACCTGATCTGCCAGTCCGATGCCGAGGGCCGGTTTCAGTACGTCAGTCCGTCCTACCGTCTGGTGCTGGGCTATCGGCCGGGCTCACTGCTGGGCCGCTCGATGTTCGAGGGCCTGCATCCTGATGATAGAGAACAGACTCTGGCGATCTACGCAGGCATGCGCGCGCGTGGCGAGTCTGGACAGGCCGAGTTCCGCTATCGCCGCGCCGATGGCGAGTATGTCTGGCTGCAGGCCAATGGTACGCCGCTGTTCGACGCCGAGGACTGCTTTGTCGGTACGGTCATCGGCAGTCGCGACATCACCGCCCAGCGGCAGGCCGAGGAGCAGTTGCGGCTAGCGGCACGGGTGTTCGAGAGCACCCGCGAGGGTGTCATCGTCACCGATGCTCAAACGCGCATCCTGTCGGTGAACCGCGCCTTCAGTGATATTACCGGCTACAGCGCCGCCGAGGCGATTGGCCAGACCCCGCGCCTGCTGTCCTCGGGTCGCCACGACCGGACCTTTTTCCAGCAGGTCTGGCACGCGGTGGTCACCCAGGGACACTGGCAAGGCGAACTATGGAACCGGCGCAAGACTGGCGAGATTTACCCGGAATGGCTGGGCATCAGCGCGGTCTGTGACGAGCAGGGCGATCTGAGCCACTACATTGGCATTTTCACCGATATCAGCGAGAGCAAGGCCAGCGCCGACCGCATCGAGTTCCTGGCCCATCACGATCCGCTGACCGCCCTGCCTAATCGCATCCTGCTCCGCGACCGTTTGGAACAGGCCCTGTTTCAGGCCGAGCGGCAGGGTTCTTCAGTGACCCTGCTGGCCTTGGATCTGGACCGCTTCAGTCTGATCAATGACTCGCTCGGTCATGAGGTCGGCGATCAGCTCCTGCAAATGGTGGCGCTTTGGCTGCATGCGCGTCTGCGCGAGGTCGATACCCTCAGCCGCCAAAGTGGCGACGAGTTCCTGGTCCTGCTGCCAGATACCGATCTCGCCGGCGGCCTGCGGTTGGCTAGCGATCTGCTTGCCTGCCTCAATCGCCAATCCTGCACCATCGCCGGCCATGCTCTGAACATCACCGCCAGCATTGGTCTGAGTGTCTATCCGGTTCTGGCCGTAGACAGCGCCAGCTTGTTCACACAGGCGGGTACGGCGTTGCAGTATGCCCGCAATAGCGGAGGCAATATCTGTCGCTGTTTTGCAGCGACCATGAATGTCAATACCGTCGAGCGGCTACGCCTGGAAAGCGACCTGCGCCAGGGGCTGGAGCGCGATGAATTCATGCTCTACTACCAGCCGCAGCTCGATGTCGCCAGCGGTCGCCTGATCGGTGCCGAGGCGCTGTTGCGTTGGCAGCATCCCGAACGCGGCGCCATGCCGCCGGGGCTGTTCATTCCCATCGCCGAGGATAGCGGCCTGATCGTACCGCTGGGCGAATGGGTGCTGCGCGAGGCCTGCCGGCAGACCTACGCCTGGCAGCAGGCCGGATTGCCACCGCTGAATATGGCGGTCAACCTATCGGCATTGCAGTTCAAGCGCAGTGATCTGCTCGATGCCGTGACCCGGGCGCTGGCCGATAGCGGCCTGAACCCGAGCTGTCTGGAACTGGAGCTGACCGAGTCGATCCTGATTCAGGATGCTGACAGCGCCATGAAAATGGTCGAGCAGTTGCGGGCGCTGGGCCTGAAGCTGTCGATCGACGATTTTGGCACCGGCTATTCCAGCCTGCGCTATTTGCAGAAACTGCCGGTGCAGAAGCTGAAGATCGACCAGTCCTTCGTGCGTGCCCTGCCCGAGGATGGCGACAGCCGGGCCATCGTGCGCGCCATCGTGCAACTGGCGCACAGTCTGCAGTTGATCACCGTAGCCGAGGGTGTAGAAACTACTGCACAGTTTGAATTTCTGCGCGGCGAGGGCTGCGATCAGATCCAGGGCTATTACATCGACCGGCCCCTGCCAGCGGCGGCGTTCGCGGCGCTGCTCGCCCGGCAGCAGCCCAGCGCGTAGACGTGGCTCAGGCTCAATCTCAGCCTTGCCTGCTGTTGTCGGGTTCCAGATTGTCTGCGGGCGCTGCTGGCACTGGCGGCGTGCGGCCATGGGCCTCGTCGAGGCGCTGGCGCAAGCGGCCCGCCCAATAGCGGAACGCGGCTTCGGCATAGGCCCAGGTGCTGTAGGCGCTGGCGTAGGAAGACAGGATGTTCTGCTCAGTAGCGCTGCCTTCGCTGGCACCGAGGCTGTACTTCTTGCCCATGTCCCGGTCGGTCAGCGCTACCAGCAGATCGCCGCTTTCGCTGTCGCGTAATTCACCTTCAAACGCGGTTTGGCCGAGATAGGGCGGGCTGCCGCTGCCACCGCTGGCGATGAAATCAACGCCAAAGCTGAACGGTAGCGCCAGCACCACCAGACTGACCACCGGATAGGTTGGCATTAGATCGGTGATGGCCACCCGCATACGCAGCACGCCCGGCCCCGGTGCGTTGACCAGCGGATAATCCGGTTCCAGCGTCTCGGTCAGGGTATTTTGAAAGGTGGTACGCAGTGTTTCCAGATCGGCCGGGTCGATTGCCGGACGTTCATCGCCGCTGGGCAGGCGCACCGCGACCGGCTCCAGCAGGACCTTGTCATATGCCTTCAGGCTAATACCGGGCTTGACATACAGTTCGGCGCTGCTGTCGCTGGGATCGGGCTGCAGCACCGTGTAGTCATCGAGAAAACCGCTGCGACTGGGCGCCGGTGTATTGGCGCAGCCACTCGCGAGCGCGGCGCAGAGCAGCAGGGTGAGGTGGCTTGGGAAGGCATTCATACTGGGTGAAACTCTGGTAGTGGTGGGAGCGGATGAGGCACTGTGCGCATACTCCCTGCACCCGAGTGCGGGCGAGAGGCAGGGGAAAGGACGCTTGATTGGAGACTCAAGCGCCTGTTCATCCTGGTCCAAGCTGCGGATATTCCCGTCCAGCGAAACTGCCTATGACGATCAGGGCGTCGGCGTGGGGCGGCCGTGGGCCTCGTCAAGACGCTTGCGCAGCAGGCCAGCCCAATAATCAAAGGCTGCCTCGGCATAGGCCCAGGTGCTATAGGCGGCGGCATAGGACGAAGCGCCCTTCTCAATCGCCGTGCCCACGCCCTGATTCACGTCGATATTGTACTTCTTGCCGATATTGCGATCGCTATAGGTGGCCAGTACTGCATTGCTGCGGCTGTCGAGGATCTGGGCTTCGATCGCGGTCTGGCCCAGATAGGGCGGGCTGCCACTGCCGCCGCTGGCGGCAAGGTCACCCACTGTGGCATACGGAACCACCAGCGTAACCACGCTCATGGCCGGCTGAGTCGGTACCAGGTCGGTGATGGCTACGCGCAGGCGCAGCACGTCGGGGCCGGGCTTGGTGACAATCGGATAGGTCGGCTGCAGCGCCTTGACGATGGCCTGCTGGAAGTAGTCGGTCAGTTGCTTCAGTTCGGTCGGGTCGATGCCCTTGTAATCGGAATCGTTCTTGATCCAGATCAGGACGCGATCGAACATCACCTTGTTGTACTTGCTCAGGTCCAGATTCGGGGCGCGGTAGACCATCGCGCCGCTGCCATCCGGCGCCGGCTGCATTTTCGAGTAATAGTCACCGAGAAAGCCGCTCTGGGTGGGTTTCTCATCAGCGGCGGGTGTGGCGCAGCCCGCACCGATCGCGGCGCAGAAC
>DAITNL010000131.1:0-9309 GCA_036834665.1 Candidatus Competibacteraceae bacterium
AAAATCTCCCACAACAGGTCGTGATAACCAAGCGACCTATCGCAAACCATTAAAGCCGCCGGGCTGGCGGTGTTAGCCTGTGGAGAGACTGTAAATCCTGTTTCTGCGAAAGCGGACATAGGTAGGACTCCGTGAAGCAGGAAACCCTGATAGCGATGTCAGGAATCCCCGTCCTTTAGGGCGGGGAGGATGTCAATGGCCCAGACGTGGATCAGTGCGGCATCGTTACGGCGCAGCATCACGTTGACGCAGCCGACGCGCACCTGCAGCGGACCGCCAAACAGGGCCTGGCGCACCGGGCGCACTTCCTTGCCGATACGAAAGCCCAGCGCCATCAGGCGCTGGCGAAACGGTTGCTCGGCTTCAAGCTGTTCGATAATGCCGGCCTGGCCGATCTTGAGTTCGGAAAGCAGCGTTCTGTGCACTGGATTCATGTGGGCGCGCTTTAAGCTTTAAATGATAGTGATTCGCATTTTCTGCCAAGCCCACTAAAACCGCAACTGAACTGCAAGATTTTTTCAGAATGCAAAACGCCCGGCGGAACCGGGCGCGGGTGGGGTGATAAAGCAGTGCGGGCGGATCAGGCTGCGGGCGGCTCCGCCTTGGCGACGGCTTCGCTGACCAGCTTTTGCAGTTCGCCGCTTTGCTGTAGTTCCAGGGTAATGTCGCAGCCGCCGACCAGTTCACCGCCAATGTAGATCTGCGGGAAGGTTGGCCAATCGGCATAGCGGGGCAGGTTGTCGAAGATTTCCGGGTCTTCCAGCACATTCACATAGGCAAATGGCAGGCCGGTAGAGATCAGGGCCTGCGAGGCGCGATGCGAAAAGCCACAACGCGGCGCATCCGGGGTGCCTTTCATGTAGATCACAACCGGATTGTTTTCGACCTGCTCTTTGATGCGTTCCAAGGCGTCCATGGGTGACCTCGACGGCAAAGGTTGATGAAGGCAGAAGCGTGGCATTAGACCGGGAGCGACGCCGGGGTTGCAGCACCGCGCTGCTTGGCCGAATCGACATTCAATTGCAGCCACAGTTCCAGCAGCGCTGCATGCCACAGCTTGCTGCCGAGCAGGCGGGTATGGTGCTGCTCCGGTTCGGCTAGCAGCTTATCCAGATAGGGGCGCTGCAACAAACCGCGTTCCCGGCAGGCGCGCGAATCGAGCACCTCGCGCATGAAGTCGAGAAACGGCCCGCGCACGAACTTCAAGGCCGGCACCGGGAAATAGCCCTTGGGCCGGTCGATGACCGCGTCGGGCAGCAGGCCGCGGGCGATTTTCTTCAGCACATACTTGCCGTCGCCACCGATCTTCAACTCCGGCGGCAATTGCATGGCCAGTTCCACCAGTTCATGGTCAAGGAACGGCACGCGCGCTTCCAGGCCCCAGGCCATGGTCATGTTATCGACCCGCTTGACCGGGTCATCGACGATCAGCGTGGTCACGTCCAGGCGCAGCACCTGATCAAGATAGGTATCGGCGCCGGACTCGGCCAGGCGCTCGGCGATCAACGCGGCGCTGTGATCGGGACCGTGATAGGCCGGTGCAACCGTGTCCAGCCATTCGGCATGGTCGCGGTCGAAATAGTGGCGGCGGAAGCGCTCCAGATCGCTGCCACTGGCGGCGGCCATGCGCGGATACCAGAAATAGCCACCGAACACTTCGTCGGCGCCCTGGCCGCTTTGCACCACCTTGACCGCCTGCGACACCTGCTCGGCGAGCAGGAAGAAGGCGACCGCATCCTGACCGACCATTGGTTCGGCCATGCAGGTCACGGCTTCCGGCAGGCGTTTGAGCACCTGATCGTTGGGGATCAGGTATTTGTGATGGCGGGTCTGGTAGCGGGCGGCCACCGGATCGGAATATTCGAATTCACTGCCCTTTTCCTCGGGCTGATCCTCGAAGCCGACCGAGAAGGTGCGCAGGTCGCGCACTCCGGATTCGGCCAGCAGTGCCACCAGCAGGCTGGAATCAAGGCCGCCGGAGAGCAGTACGCCCACCGGCACATCGGCGACATCCAGCCGCCGGCGCACGGCCAGACGCAGCGCGTCATGCACCGCTTCGGTCCACTCGGCTTCGCTGCGCGGCGTGTCCGGGCGCTGTGCCCGCAGTCGCCAGTAAGTCCGGCTGCGCTCGCGACCATAGGCGTCAAGGGTCAGGGTCGTGGCCGGCGCCAGCTTGCGGATGCCGCGCAACAGGGTGCGGGGCGCGGGAATCACCGCGTGCAGGGTGAGTTGATGATGCAGGCCGACCGGATCAATCGCGGTATCGACATCCGGCGCCTCCAGCAGTGCCTGGCTGTTGGAGGCGAAGCGGAATGCTTGCGCGCTGCGGCTGTAATACAGCGGCTTGATGCCCAGCCGATCGCGGGCCAGGAACAGACTGCGCTCGCGGATATTCCAGATGGCAAAGGCGAACATGCCGAGCAGGTGCTCGACGCAGTGCTCGCCCCATTCGGCATAGGCCTTGAGAATGACTTCGGTATCGCCCTCGGAAAAGAAGCGGTAGCCCTTGGCCAGCAGTTCGCGGCGCAGTTCGCGGTAGTTGTAGATCGCGCCGTTGAACACCAAAGCCAGACCCAGATCGGAATCGACCATCGGCTGATTGGAACGGTCACTCAGGTCGATCACCGACAGGCGGCGATGGCCAAGCAGCACCGGGCCATCGGACCAGGTGCCTTCATGATCGGGGCCGCGCCGGGCCAGGCGCTGCAACATGCGCCCCATCAGGGTCCAGTCGGGTTCGCCGCCGTCAAGGCGCAGTTCGCCGCCAATACCACACATGGTGAGCGTCTCCGGTGCAGGGTAGGTCTCGGCGCCAGGCCAGAAGAGCCGAGGGCGCTGGGGCGTTTATTCAGGCAGGTAATTGATATTGGCCCACACCACGCGGCGCACGCCCGGTGCCGAGCGGGCCAGCGATACGGCGCGGTTGGCGGCGCGGGCGGTCAGGCTGCCACTGAGGCTGACCACGCCACCGCTGCTGCTGACCGAGATGCTGGTACTGGACAGCAGCTCGTCCTGCTTGAAGGCGTTCTCGATGGCGCGGGTGATTTCGCTGTCGTTGGCCTGCGCGCCGCCGCGATCACTGTCGCTCATGCTGGCGGCGCTGCTGGTACCGTCGCTGCTGGTGGAGCCGCCGCCCATGCCGGTGCAAGCGGTAAGGGCCAAAGCCGTCAGCAGGGCAAGGACGGGACTGAACGTGTTCATGCGGGAAGATCTCCGTGAAGGGCAAGGCGGCGCCCGAACAGCGGTCCTGTGCCGGTCCGGGACGTGGATGGTGGCAAGGATAGCACACCCGCTTCGGCCGCCACTCGCGTTGCATCACCTGGGGGCGGCGTCAAGGAATCCATGGGTGGATGACGCCCCCCAGCCCGGTTGGGCAGCGGAGCGCGCGCGGGCGAATCCGCAGGCTGTTTCACCGTGAACCTCGTGCGGGGTCCTGATAAAATCACCTTTGGTTAGGGTATGCGGTTGTGTCAAGAAGACCCGGAAGAACACGTAAAACCCGCCGGGCGTTTTTTGCGAAAGCAGTAGGGCAGGGGGTGCCCGAACTCAAGCGCGTGGAGCAACACAGCCACCTGTCGGTACGCCGGCGGGGTTGCGGTGAAGCGCGAATTTTCGGATTGATGAGTCGAGGATGGACCGAGGCGAAATCAATCACGGTGAAACTCCAATAGACTAGCCCGCGTCGCGCCACGCTTGGCCCAGGGCTGCCGGTGATCGGAACCGGACCTTGCCTGCGGACTCTAAGCGGGCGCTATATGTCTACTGATTCCTGTCCTACAACCGCTGATGGAGAAGCACGCCATGGTTCATCAACTGCCCGAACTGCCCTATGCCAAGAATGCGCTGGAGCCGCACATCTCCGCGGAAACCGTGGAATTCCACTACGGCAAGCACCACCAGACCTATGTCACCAACCTGAATAACCTGATCAAGGGCACCGAGTTCGAGAACGCCAGCCTGGAAGAGATTGTGCTGAAATCGTCCGCCGGCGTGTTCAACAATGCCGCGCAGGTGTGGAACCATACCTTCTATTGGAACTGCCTGTCGCCCAATGGCGGCGGCGAGCCGAGCGGCGCGCTGGCGGCAGCGATCAATGCCAAGTTTGGCTCCTTCGCGGCGTTCAAGGAGGAGTTTGCCAAGGTCGCGATCGGTACCTTTGGTTCGGGTTGGGGCTGGCTGGTCAAGAATGCTGACGGTTCGGTGGAGCTGATGAGCACGTCCAATGCCGGCACGCCGATGACCAGCGGCAAGACCGCGCTGCTGACCTGCGATGTCTGGGAACACGCCTATTACATCGACTATCGCAACCTGCGGCCCAAGTACGTCGAGGCATTCTGGAATCTGGTCAACTGGGATTTCGTTGCCGCACAGTACGCCGCCTAAGCATTGCAGGCCCTCTCCCGCCCGGGAGGGGGTTTGTCCTAATCAACCAAGGCTTTCAATAAAGCGTCCCGGCCATCCAGGTAAAACTCGACATCCAGTCGGGTCGCCATCTCATCCGAAAGATCGAACAATTGCCGCCGGCACGACACCGGCAACAGCAGTGACTTGGCCCCTTTCTCCACAGCAATCTCAGCCAGAGTCACGGCATTGTGCACAGGCTCGATGGTGCCACCCAGGGTCACTTCGCCAACCACCACCAGGCCCCCGCGAACCGACTTCTTCAACAGCGCGCTGGATAACGCAATCAACGCAGCCACGCCAATCTTGGCGCCAGACTTGGCAGCATCAAAGCTTCTGATCTGAACTGAAAATTCATGCGCGCGCGGATCCCGATCCCCTACCAACTGCTGGGCACGGGCATACAGGTTTTGCTCGGCGCAGCGAATCGACTCCTTGAATGGCGCGGGCACCGGGTTGTTGAGTACCTGCACACCGCTCCCCGGCCCTTCGGTGGCTTCCAGTCTGAATAATCCAGGGTGCTCATCCTGGCCACCCGGACTCAAGGTCCAAATCTGGCCGCATTCCAACGGCTCATCCCCAATACCGCCCTGGCTTTGCAACTCCGGGGTGCTGACAAATTTTTCGACGCCTTCGGCTCCAAATGTGTAGCTGAAATGGGTGTTGCGGAACTCTGCGGCACCGATGCGCTTTTGTTGCTCCTTCACCCGGCGGCGCACTTCCAGCGCCAGGCGCACGGCCCACTCCAGATCCGCATCGCTGACCGGTGTTTCAGCACTTGGATAGAGCAGTTTGAGCAGTCCGCTGACTGTTTTGTTGACCCCGTTGAGGTCTCGGCCAGACAGTGCGCCACCCCAATAGACGCGCCCTTGCAACGTTGATACGCGGCTTTGGTTGCGCAGTTGCGTGAAGCACTCGGAGAGGAAATCGCTGACCAGGCCAAAATGCTCGGTAAGCAGCCCGGGATTGAGCTTGGGCACATCCCAACCGGGCAGGAAGCAATGGATGCGATCCATGAAGGCGGTGTCATCGCGCATCTCGGGCGGCAACGGGCCAAACAGGTGGCCGATGCGTTGCTGGTGTTCGACATCGACTTCAAAGTTGCCGACCAGCACGATGGAGCCGTCGGCGCGGATGCTTTCCTTGCCGCGCGAGAATTCGCCGCTTTCCATGTAGCCCTTCATGATATTGACGCCGTCCTTCTGGTCAAAGGACACGCCCGACACCTCATCGAAGCAGACCACATCGTACTGGCAGACCAGGCCGCGCTGACCGTTGGCGTTGTTGACGAACATGCGGGCCACCGTGGCCTTACCACCGGAAATCAGGTGGGCATAGGGCGAAATCTGTTGGAACAGGTGCGATTTGCCTGTGCCGCGTGGGCCCAGTTCGACCAGGTTATAGTTGCGTTCAACGAACGGCACCATGCGCAACAGCAGCGCATCCTTGCCACGCTCGGTAAGCGTCGCCGGCTCAAAGCCGACACTGCGCAGCAGCAGGTGACGCCATTCGGCGCTTGAGAAGCTCTTGCGGCCTACGGCCAGCACATTGAGCACCTCGCGCTTGGATAACTGGATGGCGCGCAGCGCATCTACTCCAAAGGGACGGCCATTCTTTTCCTGGGCAATGGAGGCGTCGTAGCCCAAGGTGACTTCAGCGTAAAAGCCGCCGGTCAGCATGCGCTCATTGTCCTTGACCATTTCGGGGGTCAGCCGGACATCGTTCAGTCGCAGACTGGGCAAGGTGGCAATATAGGAATCGGTCTTGGAATCCAGCCGGGCGGTGATGATGTCGATGATTTTGACGGAACCCGACTCCCGCGCCCGAGCCTTGAACAGTTCTTCTTCGCCGGCCTTGACGGTACGCGAACTGAGCTGGCGTTGCACAATATCCAGGCCTTCCTGGATTTCCGCTTCGTCGATGGTCGCGCAGTAGCGGCCCAGCAGGAACTCCACAACATAGGTCGGCACCGGAAACTGACGGCTGAAGGTGCGCACCAGGTCCTTGCGCACCACGTAGCCTTCAAAAGCGGTGGTGGCCTTGCGATCCAATTCATCCAGTTGCATGTTTAGTCTCCTACCGTGGTGGCCTGCTTTTGCAGAACCTCGCCATCCGTGCCGAGCACGACTACTAGGGCTGCTGCGCCCAAATATTCATCGTCCGCTACGGCAAGGCTGGCTTTGCCACTCTCCAAAGGCTTAACGCTGGCGGCAATTGACGTTGTGGCCGAGGCAGCCCTGGTACGGATATCGACGTGTTGGCCGGCAGAGGCACCCTCGACTGTGATGATGCAGCGCAGTCCCTTCCAGATCACCGATTGAATCGTGACCGCCGCAGCGGCTCCGACGGCTCCGGCACAATCCAACTGCACGATGGGCACCAGGCATTCCTGCAGGCTGATCCCGCCGTGGGCGTATTCAGCTCCGGCAATGAAATTGGTAACGCCGGGCGCGTAGGCCACCTGAACAGCCTTGCACCAGTCCCAGCCGAAGGTCAGCGGAGTTCCATAAGCGCTGTCTTTCAACACCGCGCAGCGCCCCCAGCGGGTTTCGGTCTGATGCTTGGGCAGCTCGGATTTGGGCAAACCCCCTGGCATCAACAGCCAGCCATGGTCAGTGACGATGCGGATACGCTGCCAGCCGGCATCTTTCAGTTCGCTGATGCGCTCAACGATAGGGCTCAATTGGTTATCCAGGTCACGCGCCAGGCGGATGCCATGTTCATGGCCATAATGGTCAAGGTCGCCGGTTTCAGTCCAGGCTTGTCCCTGCGGATCCCCCGTCTCATGCTTGTCCAGGGGTTGAACGCCAGACTCGCTCAAGAGTTTGCGCAAGTTGTGGGCCGATAGCGGCTTGCCATCCGCTGTCACACGCGGTTCGAATTCCACATCCTCGACGGTGCCGCTGATGTGCTCTGCCACGGGGGAGCACCACGCTTTTCCGGAAGCGGTGACTGAGGGCAGGCTGGTCCAGCGTGCTGAAAGATGGGTGTTGCCGAATGCGCTGAGTAGTTGCACAAGCTGGACCGCCAGGTCATAGCGCAAGCCATCGACGAAGACCGTACACGTTCCGGCAGTGGCTGTTTCAGCCTTTATCAAGGGGAGACCTCCTGCGGCCTTGACGGCCTCCTGCAAGCGGCGCGCGGTTTCTTCTAGCCAGGGCAGATAGATCGCCCGTAGCGCGCCACTGACTGCTTCCAGATCAGTTCTGGTATGGACAGCAGCCAGCGTCTGGAGGGCTGCGTAGTCAAGCTGCCATCCAGACTGCTGATAGCGCTGTGCAAGTTCCGCTGGTGTTTGCCCAATCGGCACGCTTGCACTGCGCTGAGCGACCTCGACCAGATGTTCCAATGCGACAGCCAGCGGGGAGTGCCCCATGCGCGCCCAAAGCCAGGTGCGCCGCGCCCCGTGTTCCTTTTCGGCAGCAAGGAGCGCCATACATGCCTGTGGCGCGTCCATGGCTGCGCAGGCATACAGCGTGTAGCGCAGGCTATCCTCGCCTTGCTCATTGATCTGCGGGTAGCCCGCCAACTGTTCATGGTCTGGGAACAGGCTTAACTGAGGCGGTTGCAGTTTGGCGAGCTGTGTAAACACATGAGGGAAGCTGCCGAATGAATCATGGTAGAGGACTGAGACGGCTGCCCATTTGCCTGCACGTTTTGCGAGACGTTCTGCCGCAACCAGTACGCCATCAGCCACGGGGTCGAAGTCAAAATCCGCCTTGCAGCGTTTGACGAACACATCCCAGAGCACATCGCTCCAGTGTTGGCGAGTGGCCTCTGGGTCATTCATCCATTGCAGGAGGTCCCGGGTTGGATTGGGTGCCAGCAGGTTCAGCAGCCATTCGGCATTGAGGGCGCGGCCTTTGAGAGCGTCCAGCGTGCAGTGCAGGAGCACGCCTGCCTGTAGGGCCTGACTCAATGCTTCCTGAGTTGCCTTGTCCTGAGCAAGGTCCAGGCCCAGGCCGCCATGCTTCGACGACAGAAAGGCGCTGATGGTCCAGTCCTTGGCGTTAGTCTGGCTCCAGAACACGCCCCGGTATTGCAATTCGGCCAGGGGTTGCAGGTCACGGGAACAGCTTTTAATGGCGCGCAGGTCGGCACGACTGATGCCGGGCAGGTAGATGACGGGTATCTCGTTAAACTGAAGCTCGGGTAGAAAGCCCGCAATGGCACATTTGAGCCATATTGCTGGGCCGCTGCGTTGCTCGGGTTGGTAGGGACCGAGTACAAACAGGCTTGGCATCAATTTCTGCAGGGCCGGTAAGGCTGCCTGCCACTGACGTTCCTTGTCGGGCCAGAGCACTGCTGCAGTGGATGTGGATGTATGCGAATTGCCCTTGGCTGTTGTTTGTACCGCTGCAAGAAGCGTTTGGCCTACAGTCTCGTTACTCATAGAGCGTCCCCTTTTTTCATGGATCACTCGCTCTTGCTGCCATTTTCTCGGCCCGCGTTAAATGGTGGTCATTGATGCGTTCACCTTTGAACTTATGAAACCACGGGGCGCTTTCTACATCCTTGCCACGGTCCTTGTCCCAGTTGATATTGAGCTTGGGTTTCTTGTTATGGCGCAGCACTTCGGCGCTCATGAAGGGGCGGATGTTGAGGCGCACGCCATCGTTCAGGTCGGGGTTCCAGCCGATGGGTTGTTCTGACAGCTTTTTCCAGCGCACGAAGATGTCGTAGGGCGGTTCGCCTTCCAAAATCAGTTCCAGGCGGCGCTTCAGGTCTTGGGCAGCGGCCAAGCGGGTTTGGGCACCATCGGCTTGTGCCCGCACACCTTCCTCTTGCTTGCCAATCCACGCGCCCAGGTAGGTGTGGATGAGGCGTTCCAGATTCTTGGTGTCCAGCCGGTGGTAGTTGACCAGCGCGGCAAAGCCGTCTTTCTGGCCATCCCACACATGCCAGATG
>DAITNL010000132.1:0-9283 GCA_036834665.1 Candidatus Competibacteraceae bacterium
GGTTGTGGTTGCGGCGGCCAAGGCTCCGGCCAAGGGCAAGGCGGCGCCGGTTGCGGTTGCAGCGGCCAAGGCTAAGGCCAAGGGCAAGGCGGCGCCGGTTGCGGTTGCAGCGGCCAAGGCTAAGGCAGCGCCAGTGGTGGTGGCTCGGGCGGACAAAGTTGATAAGCGCGCGTCGACCAAGATCAGCCGCGCCGAGCTCAGCAGTGCCAAGCCCAGCAAGCCGGTCAAGCGGCGCACCTAGGGAATCCCGGTTTTGTCACGATCCGGTCCACCGGACGGACCTGTCCTTTCCATGACCGGGGAACACGAGGTGTGGAATCGACAGGCCTGAAGTTGGAGGATTCCTGCGGTGCTCAATTCGGTCTTGAACCGGAATGGGGGAATAGAAAAGGGCGACCCGCAGTGGGATCGCCCTTTTTCCGTTGCGCTGGCGCGTGCCGGTTTTACGGACGTGTGTTCAGGGGCAGAACATCACGCACCGCCGGACCGACATAAAGCTGCCGCGGACGACCGATCTTCTGATCCTTTTCGGAGATCATTTCGATCCAGTGGGTAATCCAGCCCGCGGTGCGCGCGATGGCGAACATGACGGTGAACATCTCAACCGGGATATTCAGCGCGCTGTAGATAATGCCGGAGTAGAAGTCGACATTCGGGTACAGCTTGCGCTCGACGAAGTAACTGTCATTCAGGGCGATTTCCTCGAGGCGCATGGCCAGATCCAGACGCGGATCGTGGCCGAAGCTTTCGAGTATCTGATGGCAGATATCCTTGATGATTTTGGCGCGCGGGTCGAAGTTCTTGTAGACGCGGTGACCAAAGCCCATCAGGCGCACACCGGAATTCTTGTCCTTGACCTTGGACATGAAGCTATCGACGTTCTTGATATCGCCGATCTGGTCGAGCATGCGGATCACGGCTTCGTTGGCGCCACCGTGCGCCGGACCCCACAGGCAGGCGATACCGGCAGCGATCGCCGCATAGGGATTGCAGCCGGAAGAACCCGCCAGCCGCACCGTCGAGGTGGAGGCGTTCTGCTCGTGGTCGGCATGCAGGGTGAACAGGATGTCCAGGGCGCGCTCGGCGACCGGGTTGACCTCGTAGCGCTTGCCGGGGCGGCTGAACATCATGTACAGCAGGTTGCCGGTGTAGCTCAGATCATCGCGCGGATAGACCGCCGGGTCGCCGATGCTGTGCTTGTAGCAGGCGGCGGCGATGGTCGGCAGTTTGGCGATCAGCCGACGCGCGGTGACCAGGCGGTGCTCGGCATCGCGGATATTGAGCCGGTCATGATAGAAGGCCGACAGCGAACCGACTGCAGCGGTCATCATCGCCATCGGGTGGGCGTCGTAGTTGAAGCCCTGGAAGAAGCGGCGCAGATTCTCGTGAATGCGGTCGTGCCGGATGATGCTGGTTTCGAAGATCTGCTTCTTCTCGGCGTTGGGCAGATCCCCATAGAGCAGCAGGTAGCAGACTTCGAGGAAGTTGCACTGCTCGGCCAATTGTTCGATTGGATAGCCGCGATACAGCAGTTCGCCCTTGTCACCGTCCAGATAGGTGATGGTGCTCTGGCAACTGGCGGTGGACATGAAGCCCGGGTCATAGGTGAAGTAGCCGAATTCCTTGGACAGTCGGCCGATGTCCACCACGGATTGTCCGTGCGTGGGCTCCAGGACCGGCATCTGGACTTCCTTGCCCGTGACTTCGTCCTTTAGGGTAATCGTGGCCATTAGTAAACCTCCAGAGTGGGTGGTGGGAGCCAAAAAGAGCCGGGCTGGTGCTGCTTATGATGGTATGGTCAGTCCGGCGTCTAGCGGTACTTTCCGCGCATCGAACATCGGTGTTTGAATCGTTTTGCCTCGGCGCGGCTACCTTAGCATATGTTGCGTTGTCGTAAAATCTTGCTGGCGGCAGGCCCAGGAACGGTCATTTGGGACATCAAAAAGGCATCCCGAGGATGCCTTTTTAGTTGTTTGCCAGCAGCAGGCGCGTTCAGGACAGGCCGTACTTGCGGCGGAAGCGGTCGACACGGCCAGCGGTATCAACAATCTTCTGCTTGCCGGTGTAGAACGGGTGCGAGTGGCTGGACACTTCCACCTTGATCAGCGGATATTCCTTGCCATCGGTCCACTGGATGGTTTCCCGTGTGCTGATGGTGGAGCGGGTCAGAAACGTGAAATCGCTGGAGATATCCTGGAAGATCACTTCCCGGTACGCGGGATGGATGCCTTTCTTCATGACTGCCGGAACCTTGAACAAGACTGCGTGGCCGATCCGTATCGCACTGTCGCGGGTGCGCGCGCCGAGTGCCTGACGGGCTTTATAAACGGTATAATCTAGCTTTTTTGACCTGGAGCCGCAAGTATGCGCTGCTATGCCCGGATGAACGCCCCATGAGTCAAGATCCCAAGATCGGCTTCGTCAGTCTCGGTTGCCCCAAGGCTCTGGTGGATTCCGAGCGCATCCTGACCCAGTTGCGCGCCGAAGGTTATCGGGTCGTGTCCAGCTATGCAGCGGCCGATCTGGTGGTGGTCAACACCTGCGGCTTCATCGATGCTGCGGTGGCCGAGTCGCTCGAAGCCATTGGCGAAGCGTTGGCCGACAATGGCCGGGTGATTGTCACCGGCTGTCTGGGCGCGCGCGCCGGACTGGTGCGCGAGATGCACCCAAGCGTGCTGGCGGTGACCGGTCCACATGCATATGCCGAGGTGATGGCGGCGGTTCACGAACAGTTGCCGCGCCCGCATGACCCGTTTATGGACCTGGTACCGCCGCAGGGCATCAAGCTTACGCCGCGCCATTATGCCTATTTGAAGATTGCCGAGGGCTGCAACCATCGCTGCAGCTTTTGCATCATTCCCCATCTGCGCGGTGATCTGGTCAGCCGGCCCATCGGTGAGGTGCTGCAGGAAGCGCACAATCTGGTGCAGGCGGGCGTCCGCGAACTGCTGGTGGTCTCGCAGGACACGAGCGCCTATGGTGTTGATCTGCGCTATCGCACTGGCTTCTGGAATGGCCGACCGCTGAAGACCGATATGCAGACTTTGGCCGTGGCCTTGGGTGAACTGGGTGTCTGGGTGCGCCTGCATTATGTCTACCCGTATCCGCACGTTGACGCAGTGCTGCCGCTGATGGCGGAAGGGCGGGTGCTGCCCTATCTCGACGTGCCGCTGCAGCATGCGAGCCCGCGTATTCTCAAGGCGATGAAACGTCCGGCTAATAGCGAGGACAGTCTGGAACGGATCCGGCGCTGGCGGGCGATCTGTCCGGATCTGACCCTGCGCAGCACCTTCATCGTCGGTTTTCCCGGCGAAACCGAGGCCGATTTTGCCGAATTGCTGGATTTCCTGGATGCGGCTGAATTGGACCGGGTCGGCTGCTTCACCTATTCGCCGGTGGCTGGCGCACCGGCCAATGCCCTGCCGGATCCGGTGCCGGAAGCGCTTAAACAGGAGCGGCAGGCGCGCCTGATGGAACGCCAGGCCGCGATCAGCGCCCGCTGCCTGCGTAACAAAATCGGTCGCAGTTTGCCTGTGCTGGTGGATGCAATCGATGCCGAGGGTGTAGCGATCGCCCGCTCCGCAGCCGATGCACCAGAGATCGATGGGCTGGTGTACATCGAGGATGGTGCGTATCTGCCGGTGGGGGAATTTGCCACGGTGCGGGTGGTCGATGCCGACGAGCATGACCTGTACGCTGAGAGCACTGCACCGCCAAAGCGGCAGCGCCGTTCTTCTGGGCACAGCCCGGCCCGGCGGCGGACGCGGGCCTGATCCAGTGCCCCTACTGAACCGTGAACTTTTTCGGATTTCGCCACTCTCAGTTTGCAAGCGTAAGCCCTTACGCCTGTCCGCTTCCCTCCCTGAGCGGACTATGTCCGGCCAGCTTAGCCGGACAATCATTCACCCCGGTTCCATTCCCCCTTGTAACCGGGGTTTTTTTGCGCAAACCTCTTGATGATCGCGCCGCTGGCCCAATGTCCATCGCGGACACGCGAATTGTGTACAATCCCCGACACTACAGCGAGGCGCGAACGTGGACTCAAGTCATCTGGATTCCCTGCACGGCACCACCATCCTGGCCGTGCGCCGCAATGGCCGTGTCGTGATCGGTGGCGACGGTCAGGTCACCCTGGGCAATACTGTGATGAAGGGCAATGCCCGCAAGGTGCGGCGGCTTTATCAGAGCAAGGTGATTGCCGGTTTTGCCGGCGGCACCGCCGATGCCTTCACCCTGTTCGAGCGCTTCGAGGGCAAGCTGGAAAAGCATGGCGGCAATCTGACCCGCGCCGCAGTTGAACTGGCCAAGGACTGGCGCACCGACCGGCTGCTGCGCCGCCTGGAAGCGCTGCTGATCGTCGCCGACCTGGATGCGACCCTGATTCTGTCCGGCAACGGTGACGTGATCGAACCGGAGCGTGATCTGGCCGCGATTGGTTCCGGGGGCGCCTATGCCCAGGCTGCCGCGCAGGCGCTGCTCGAACACACCGCGCTCGATGCACGCACGATTGTCGAACAGGCCTTGAAAATCGCCGCAGGCATCTGCATATACACCAATGAGAATCTGACCCTCGAAGAACTGGCGGGCGCCTGAGCGGGTGTTGCGCGCCGCGTACCCGCTGTACCGTTTTCGCCTTAGCCGTGGATGGTAGCCTCGTCATGTCGGAGATGACCCCCCGAGAAATCGTCCAGGAACTGGACAAGCACATCATTGGCCAGGATGCCGCCAAGCGCGCCGTGGCCATTGCTCTGCGCAACCGCTGGCGGCGGATGCGGGTAGCGCCGGAGCTGCGCAACGAAATCACCCCCAAGAACATTCTGATGATCGGGCCGACCGGCGTCGGCAAGACCGAGATCGCCCGGCGACTGGCCAAGCTGGCCAATGCGCCCTTTTTGAAGGTGGAAGCCACCAAGTTCACCGAAGTCGGCTATGTCGGGCGCGATGTCGAGTCGATCATCCGTGATCTGATGGATGGTGCGGTGAAGATGGTGCGCGAAGAGGAAACTCAGAAGCTCGGTCCGCGCGCCGAGGATGCAGCCCAGGAACGGGTGCTCGATGTGCTGTTGCCGCGGCCGCGCAGTGTCGGCTTTGCCAACGAGCCGCCGCCGCCCGATCATTCCGCTACCCGGCAGAAGATGCGTGAGCGCCTGCTCAAGGGTGATCTGGACGAGCGCGAGATCGAGATTGAGCTGGCGGCGCGCCCGGTTGGCGTCGAGATCATGGCGCCGCCCGGCATGGAGGAGATGACCAGCCAGTTGCAGAGCCTGTTTCAGAATCTCGGCAGCGGCCGTACCCGCACCCGCAAGCTCAAGGTCAAGGACGCGCTGCGGTTGTTGCAGGAGGAGGAAGCGGCCAAGATGCTCAACGAGGACGAGATCAAGCTGCAGGCACTGGCGGCGGTCGAGCAGAATGGGATTGTCTTCATCGACGAGATTGATAAGGTAGCCAAGCGCGGTGAATATGGCGGCCCGGATGTCTCGCGCGAGGGCGTACAGCGCGATCTGCTGCCCCTGGTCGAAGGCTGTACCGTGTCCACCAAATACGGCATGGTGCGCACCGATCACATCCTGTTCATTGCCTCCGGCGCCTTTCATCTGTCCAAGCCTTCCGACCTGATTCCCGAGTTGCAGGGGCGCCTGCCGATCCGGGTAGAACTCGGCGCGCTGAGCACCGAGGACTTCGTGCGCATTCTCACCGAGCCGGATGCCTCCCTGACCGAGCAGTATGCGGCGCTGCTGGAAACCGAGGCCGTGCAGCTGCAGTTCAGTGCCGATGGCGTGCGGCGCATCGCTGAAGTGGCCTGTCAGGTCAATGAGCGCACCGAGAATATTGGCGCCCGCCGCCTGCACACGGTCATGGAACGGCTGCTGGAAGTGATTTCCTTCGAGGCTCCCGACCGGCCTGGTCAGGCGGTGACCGTGGATGAGGCCTATGTCGATGCCCACCTCGGTGCGCTGATCAAGGATGAAGATCTGACCCGCTACATTCTCTGAGTCGCAAAACCCTTACGCTGGCTATCGCGAGATCCTGGCCATGTCTGTCCGTCCTACTGAAATCAAATTGCACCAAGCCTCGCGGATCCTGGAGGTTGCTTTCGAGGATGGCGCCCGCTTCGAGCTGCCCTGCGAATACCTGCGGGTATTCTCGCCCTCGGCCGAGGTGCGTGGCCACGGTCCTGGCAGCGCCAAGCTGGTCACCGGCAAGGAGCAGGTCAACATTACCGCCATCGAGCCGGTCGGCCATTATGCCGTCAAGCTGGTGTTCGACGACGGTCACGCCACCGGCCTGTACTCCTGGAACATCTTCTACGATCTGGGCGTCAACCAGGCGCGCAACTGGCAGGATTACTTAGAGCGCCTGGCTGCGGCCGGTTACCAGCGCCAGGCTTGATTTCGCAACCGTCCCAAGGTATCCGCGAGCATGGATCAATCCGAAACCACCCACTTTGGCTACCAGACGGTGGCCGCCAGCGAAAAGGCGCGCAAGGTTGCCGGCGTGTTCGACTCGGTCGCCGGCAAGTACGACCTGATGAATGACCTGATGTCGCTGGGCGTGCACCGGCTATGGAAGCGCTTTGCGGTCAGTGTCAGCGGCGTGCGGGCCGGTGAGCGGGTGCTGGATCTGGCCGGCGGCACCGGCGATCTGAGCAGCCGGCTGCTGTCGCGGGTCGGCCCGAAGGGGCTGGTGGTGCTGTCCGATATCAACGCCAGCATGCTGGGCGAAGGCCGCAAGCGCCTGATCGACGAGGGCGCCATCGGCAATATCGCCTATGCCCAGATCGACGCCGAGCAACTGCCGTTTCGCGACAACAGTTTCGATTGTGTCACCATCGGCTTTGGTCTACGCAACGTCACCCGCAAGGAACAGGCGCTGGCGGCGATGTATCGCGCGCTGAAGCCGGGCGGCCGGGTGATCATTCTCGAATTTTCCCAGCCGGTCGCGCCGGGTCTGAAGCCGGCCTATGACCTGTACTCGTTCGCAGTGCTGCCGCTGCTCGGCAAGCTGGTGGCCCAGGATGCTGCCAGTTACCGTTATCTGGCCGAGTCGATTCGCATGCATCCCGATCAGGAGACGCTGTTGCGCATGATGGAAGATGCCGGTTTCGAGCGCTGTGAATATTTCAACCTGAGCGGCGGTATCGTTGCCGTGCACCGCGGCTACAAGTTCTAGGCTGTGTCGCGGCCGCCGTTTTCGCCGAGGAATCCCGCGTGACACCGTCGCTGGTCATGGCCGCTGGCCTGGAAACCGCCTGTAACCAGGCGCTGCGCCTGGACCCTGAAATTCTGGTTCAACTGGCCGCGCTGGACGGCGCGGTGATCGCCATCGAATTGCAGGGCCTGGGTCTATGCCTGTACCTGTTTCCCGGGCCGGGCGGTCTGCGCGTGGCCGAAGATTACGCCGGCGAGCCGACCGTGCGTATTCGTGGTACGCCGCTGGCCCTGACCCGGCAGTGGCGCGGCCAGCGTGACCCCGGGGTAAGCATCGAAGGCGACGCCGCCACCGGGCGCGCTTTTCAGGCTGTGCTGGCGCGCGTGAATATCGACTGGGAAGAGCAGTTTTCCCGCTGGCTGGGCGATGCGGCCGCGCATCAACTGGGGCGCGTCTGGCGCGGGTTGCGCCAGTGGGGCACGCGCAGCGGGGCGACCCTGCTGCATGATGGTGGCGAATACCTGCAGCAGGAGGCGCTGTTGCTGCCGGCGCGGCCGGCGCTGGAGCAGTTTCTGCGCGAGGTGGATATCCTGCGCGAGGATGCCGACCGTCTGGCGGCGCGCGTCGCGCGCCTGCGCCAGCGGATGATGCCGGACGATCCGGCCTGACCGACCCGGATGAGTCAACGGATGTTTGGTCCTGCTCAACTGCTGCGCCTGCTGCACATCAACCGCGTGCTGGTGCGCCATGGCCTGGATGATATCGTCCTGGCCACGCACCTGTTTCGTCCGGTTGCCTTCCTGCGTCATCTGCTGCCCTGGAACTGGGTGCCGCGCCAGCAACTGGAGCTATCGCGCGGCGCACGCATTCGCCTGGCCCTGGAAGACCTTGGGCCGATTTTCGTCAAGTTTGGCCAGATGCTCTCGACCCGGCGCGACCTGTTGCCCGACGACATCGCCCTGGAACTGGCCAGGTTGCAGGATCGCGTGCCGCCCTTTCCCGGTGCCCAGGCGCGGATGATTGTCGAGAAAGCCTACGGGCAGCCGCTCGACAGCATGTTTACCGAATTCAGCCCACAGCCACTGGCCTCGGCCTCGATTGCCCAGGTGCATACCGCCTGCTTGCACAACGGGCGCGATGTAGTGGTCAAGGTGCTGCGTCCCGGCATCGAGAAAATCATCCGCCGCGACGTCGAGCTGCTCTACCTGATCGCCAGCCTGGCCCAGCGCTACTGGAAGGAAGGGCGCCGTCTGCGGCCAATGGAAGTGGTGCGCGAGTACGAAAAGACCATCATCGACGAACTCGATCTGGTGCGCGAGGCCGCTAACGCCAGCCAGTTGCGGCATAACTTCAAGGATTCGCCGATCCTGTACGTGCCCGAGGTGTTCTGGCCGGAAACCCGCCGCGAAGTGCTGGTCATGGAACGGATCCATGGTCTGCCGGTGGGTGATATTGCCGAACTGCGTCGGCGTGGTGTCGATTTGAAAAAGCTATCGGAGCGTGGCGTGGAGATTTTCTTCACTCAGGTGTTCCGCGACAGCTTTTTCCACGCTGACATGCACCCTGGCAACATCTTCGTCAATGCCGAAGATCCCGCCGATCCGCGCTATATCGCGGTCGATTTTGGCATCATCGGCACCCTCAGCCCCACTGATCAGCACTATCTGGCCGAGAACTTCCTGGCCTTTTTCCACCGCGATTACCGGCGGGTAGCCGAGTTGCATATTGAATCGGGCTGGGTGCCGGCCGAGACCCGGGTCGATGAGTTTGAATCGGCGATTCGCACCGTGTCCGAGCCGATCTTCGACCGGCCGCTCAAGGACATTTCCTTCGGTGGCTTCCTGCTGACCCTGTTTCAGACCGCGCGCCGCTTCAATATGGAAGTGCAGCCGCAACTGGTACTGCTGCAGAAAACCCTGCTGAACATTGAAGGCCTGGGCCGGCAGCTCGATCCCGATCTGGATCTGTGGAAGACCGCCAAGCCGTTCCTGGAAAACTGGATGCGTGACCGGGTCGGGCCGCAGGCGGTGTTCAAGCGCATCAAGTACCAGTTGCCGCGCTGGGCTGACCAGACACCGGATTTGCCGACGCTGCTGCATAACCTGTTGCGGCGGGGCAGCAGCGGCGAGATCAC
>DAITNL010000133.1:0-6225 GCA_036834665.1 Candidatus Competibacteraceae bacterium
TTCCGGGGCGTGAACCCCTCAGCGGCGCAGATAGGCCAGCTCGCGCGGCAAGGCGATGTTATTGCCGAAACGGTCTTCACCATAATTGGATTCGGCCAGCGCACGCAGATCGCTGAGCACGCGCCGGTCGCCAATAAAGATCACCCGCAGGTCGGTGTGCAGATCAAGCTGACCGGTAGTCTGCAGGCGCTTGATGCCGGCCGTGACCTGTTCCAGCAGCAGGCCCTCGTTGCCCAGCTCCTCGGGCAACTGGAACGGCTGCTGGTAAATCACGATCTTGCCCTGCTCGGCCAGCTTGAACACGATGTCGAGCATCAGGGTGCGCACCTGGGCGGCGCCCAGTACATCCGCCGGCAACACAAAATCGCCAATGGCCGACACCAGCCAGCGCCGTTTCCAGGCATTGATTTTTTCGTTGGCCCGGAAAATGTCCATCGGTGAACTGGCATCGTAGGATTCACCGTCCAGTTCCATGCGCACTTCGCTGCCATAATGCCGCGCCACCCGGGCAATCAGTGTCGCCGGGCGGACGTGAAAACCGCGATAGGCCGGCACCGGCGCTTCGATGCGCACCACCTCGGCATAACGGCGCAGCAGCGCCTGACACAGGCCATGCCCGGAATTCAGATACAGCCGCGCCTGCGCAATCGAATAGCGCATCAGCAGGTCCAGCAGGCGCGTCGGATGAATCACCGGCTTGCGCCGCAGCGAGGGATCACCGGTGCGGGTATTCAGATGGCGCTCGAAGTAATGCGCCAGCAGGGTCGCGGTCTCCAGCAGATGCAATACCAGACTGATATGACTGCGCAGAATCGGCAGGTCGGCATTGCGATCCTCGATGCGCGTACCGGCGACATGGGTGTCATACAGTGATTGCAGGCTATGAAAGCGCATTTCCAGATGGCGCAGGCTGTCCTCGCTGACCGGATCGGGAATGCAGGCGGTGTATTCGCCCGGCTCGATAGCAGCCACCCGGTGCAGCAGATCGCTCTCCGCAGCCAGGCTCAAGTAGGCGGTGGCCAGGCAGGTGACGGTTTTGGCGGCGCCGGACACCCTGCGCAACGGTCGATCGCGGGGCAGGCGGCCCGCCGGCAGGGCTTCGCGCAGGGCTGCGCCGCGCTGCGCCGGATGCGTCAATACAGGCAGATTCAGGCGCTGGGCCTGCTGGTGAATCCAGACCGCCGCCCGCACCAGCACCTGCCGGGTTTCCCGCAGGGCCGCTGCAGTCGCCGCTGCGCAATCCTCTTCCCCAACCCGCGATAACTGCCCGGTGCGCAGAACCTGTTGAACATGCAACAGCCGGTCGCCAAAGGCTGCAAACAGCTTGATCGCCGCCACCAGCGAGCGGAATCGTGACCACTGTCGATTATCGCGGGCGCCATACACGTCAAGGAGGTCTTCCACCTGGCTGGCCTGCGCCAACAGTTCAGCAAGCAGCGTACCGCTTAACGCAACCGGCTCACTATTTTCCACTGCCAGCCACCTGGCCAATTCCAGCAGGCGACACGAACGCTCGGCCATTAAGACACCGAAGCCGTGCGTATCCACGACATCCATCCCATCGTGACACGCCAGATCAGCTACGCCCGCGCCCATGCTGGATGCGGCGGTAGCCCTATCCTTATTCTTATCCCCAGCTACCCGCCTCATGCCTGTCCGTTACCCCCTATCCGCCCAAGACTGGCTGCCGGCTTGCAAACCACGCGCCAAAGCTACAGCAGTGTGCATCGGGATGCGGCAACACCATCCCGAGTTCGCGACCGCGAATTTTACACACCACTCCAGCGCCTGCGTATGACACATCCTTCTTCAAACGCTAGCAGAGACGCTGCAATGCTGACTGGATACCCGATTTCACGCATATTTCGTCATTCCCGCGCATGCGGGAATCCAGCCCGAGAGGCGCGCCCAACGCTACGCACACCTTCGTCATTCCCGTGCATGCGGGAATCCAGCGCTGCGCTGCAATGCTGACTGGATACCCAATTTCACGCATATGATGAATACGATATAAAAACCGGAACGTTAGGCCGCCTACAAAAACAGCATGTCGGACTCCACTACTTTTGCACTGCTCGTTGCGCCCGCGAAGCTTAACGCCTTCGGTGATGCGCTAGCTGCGCTGATAGAGCCATCGTCATGCAGTCAACTTTCTGCAAGCAACGCAGTTTCTTCACGGTCGCTCGTGCACCTTCTGCATGCCCTGGCAACCGGTCAAGGCGTTGCGTGCTTAACTCTGGTCTTCCCGGAAGACCTCCCATTGCGTGAGTTCCAGGCTGATAACCCTGAGTTAATATGCACACAGCCGGGGAAAGTTGCCGTAGGCTGCTTTTGGCTGAGTTGCCAGCATGCTCAAGGCCCGTACACGATCGCCTTCACCAGCGCTACGCGGTCAATCTCATCGCTTATGCAGGAATCCAGAGCGGTGCAACGCGTGTTCCGCACCCTGGCCGAGCACACCATGGACGGCAAGATTCAACTCATCAATGAATGGAACGAGGTCGCCGTCCTCTGAGCGTTCGCCCGGAACTACTGTTGATTCACTAATGGATCTGATCACCGCACACAGCAGCATCGATATGCATAACGACAAAACTCGTCGGGGTCGCCGCGCGGCTACCGTATGCTGATTCACACCCAAGACCCCTGGGGGCCACGGATGACACGCAGGTGACACGCCTGCCGGTTAATAGACTCATGGAAACCGGGCACAGGGACACGCCCCACAACATCAGCGCCCCATGATTCGGGTCAACCACCCGGGTCATGGGGCGCCTCGCTATTCCCGGCCATGGCATGGCCACCCGAAGCCCGCTAGACTGCCCCGCCATCCCCCACTGCCGGAGGCATGTCGTGGCTGATAAAGTGCAGCGTTTTTTTGAACTGCTGCGGCTCCTGCCGCGCTATCCGCGCAAGGCTTCGCCACAGGATCTGCGCAGCTGGCTGCTGCAGAAGGGCTTCCAGGTCACCGAGCGTACCGTGCAGCGCGATCTGCAATATCTGCGGCAGTTCTTCCCGCTGCGCTGCGATGATCGCAATCTGCCCTACGGCTGGGGCTGGATGGATCAGGCCAACATCCCACTGCCTACCCTCGACCCGCCGACCGCGCTCACCTTCGTCCTCGCCCAGGAACGCCTGCAGCGACAACTGCCGCCCTCGGTACTGAGCCTGCTGGAGCCGTATCGGGCCAGCGCTGAAGCTGCGCTGAATCACACGCTGCGCGCCTGGCGCGACAAGGTGCGGGTGCTGTCACGCGGCCAGCCCCTACAGGCCCCGACCATCGACGCCGATCTGCTCGATACGATCTATGAGGCGCTGTTGCAGGAACGGCAGATTCGCGCCTGCTATCTGCCGCGCAACAGCCATGACGCCCGTCCCTATCTGATCAATCCACTCGGCCTGGTGCTGCGCGATCAGGTCGGCTACCTGGTCTGCACCCTGTGGGAATATGACGACCCGCTGCAGTTCGCCCTGCACCGCTTCCAGGATGCCGAACTGCTGGAACAGCGCCGCCGCATACCCGAAGGCTTTGATCTGAACGCCTATATCCAGAGCGGCGCCTTCGACATCGTCGATGGTGAACCCATCCATCTGGAGCTGTACCTGCAGCCCAGCATGGCCTTTCATCTCAGCGAAACCCCACTCAGCGATGATCAGGCAATCGAGATGCTCGACGACCAGACCTACCGGCTGCGCGCCACCGTGACCAATACCCTGCAACTGCGCTGGTGGCTGCTCGGCTTTGGCGCTCAGGTTGAAGTGCGGGAACCGGCGACCTTGCGCGCTGACATGGCCGGCCGGGCACGGGCGCTGGCAGCGCTGTACCAAGGCGATTGAGAGTTCCGCCCGCATTGGCGCGGCGGCGCCTTCTGGCATAATCGCCAGCCTTGCGATTTCCGGAGCGTGATTGATGGATGCCGATGCTTTCGTGCAGTGGTTCCGGCAGGCCAGCCCCTATATCAATGCCCATCGCGGCAAGACATTCGTGGTGTTGTTCGGTGGCGAGGCGGTCGAGGCCGACAGCTTTTCCAGCCTGATTCATGATCTTGCCCTGCTGGATAGCCTGGGTGTGCGCCTGGTGCTGGTGCATGGCGCCCGCGCCCAGATCGAGGCACGCCTGCAGGAGGCCGGCCGCACGCCGCGTTACGTCGGTGGGCTGCGCCTGACCGATACCGAGGACCTGGGGTATGTCAAGCAGGCCATCGGCCGCCTGCGCATCCGCATCGAGGCGCGCCTGTCGATGGGTCTGGCCAACTCGCCGATGCACGGTGCGCGCCTGCGGGTGGTATCCGGCAATCTGATCACCGCCCGGCCGCTGGGTGTGCGCGAGGGCGTCGATTACGGTTTTACCGGCGAGGTACGGCGTATCGATGATCGCGCCATTCGCCTGTGGCTGGATCAGGATGCCATCGTCCTGCTGTCACCGCTGGGCTATTCGCCGACCGGAGAAATTTTCAACCTCAGCGCCGAGGATGTGGCCACCGCCACAGCGATGGCACTGCGCGCCGACAAGCTGCTGGTGCTGAGCGAAGGGCCGGATCTGCACGATACGCAGGGTCGTCTGCTGCGCCAACTCAGTCTGAGCGATGCCCGGCACCTGCTGACCGAGCAGCCCGACTTGCCCGAGGAAGCGGCGCGCCATGTGCGTCTGGCCCTACGCGCTGGCCAGGCCGGGGTGCGGCGCGTGCATCGCATCAGCCGTCAGATCAATGGCGCGCTGCTGCTGGAGCTGTTCACCCGCGATGGCGTCGGTACCCTGATTGCCAGCGATATTTACGAGGGTCTGCGTCCGGCGACCATCGACGATATAGGCGGGATGCTGGTCTTGATCCAGCCGTTGGAGGATGACGGCACGCTGGTGCGCCGCTCGCGGGAACGGCTGGAAGTGGAAATCGAGCGCTTTATCGTGATCGAGCGCGATGGCACCATCATCGGCTGTGCCGCGCTCTATCCCTTTACCGAGGAGCGGCTGGGTGAACTGGCCTGCGTGGCGGTGCATCCGGCCTACCGCAATGGTGGCCGTGCCGATGCCCTGCTGCGCTTTATCGAGCGCCAGGCCCGCACCCTGGGCCTGCAGCGCCTGTTCGTGCTGACGACGCGCACCGCGCACTGGTTCCGCGAGCGTGGCTTTGAACCGGCCGAGGTCGCCGATCTGCCGATGCAAAAGCAGACCCTGTATAACTGGCAACGCCGCTCCAAAGTGTTCATCAAGCCGCTGTGAGAACATCGCCGGCAGCTGAAAAACCGCTAAGCTATCCAGCCCATCAGCGTCGCGCTGCGCCCTTTTCACTTTGCCCTGTCGCCAGAGAGACTGCCATGCCCATCGCTCACCCGCTACGGGTCATCCAGATCAGTGATTTTCATCTCCAGAACACCCCCGGCAGCCGGGTCTGGGGCGTGGATGTGGACGCCGGACTCGGTGCCGTGCTCGCCCACATTCAAAAGCACCATCCCCAGCCCGATTTCGTCCTGGCGACCGGCGATCTGGTCGGCGACCAGCCGGAAGCCTATGCGCGCGTGCGTCAGGCTCTGGAAACGCTGGGCGTGCCGGTGTACTGCCTGCCCGGCAACCATGATTTTCCGGCGGCCATGGGTCAGGCGCTGCGCGAGGGCCAGGTACGCTGGGCGCGCTATGTCGAGGCCGATCCCTGGCAGGTGGTGCTGCTCGATTCCAGTGTCGCCCACTCACCCAACGGCCACTTGGCCTATCGCGAACTGACCCTGCTGGATACCGCTCTGGCCGCCCATCCCGAACGCCATACCCTGGTCTGCCTGCACCATAATCCGGTGCCCAGTGGTACGGCCTGGCTGGATACCATGATGGTCAGCAATCACAGCGCCCTGTTCACACTGCTGGATCGCTATCCACAGGTGCGGGCGCTGGTCTGGGGCCATATCCACGCCGAGTTCAGCGACCAGCGCGGCGCGCTGCGTCTGCTGGGCACGCCGTCCACCTGCGTGCAGTTCAAGCCAGACAGCGCAGTGCCGGAAGTGGACATGTTGCCACCCGGCTATCGCTGGCTGGAGCTGCATGCCGACGGCACACTGCACACCGGCGTCGAGCGGGTCGAGATCAGCGTGCGCAATCTGGCGCTGACACGGCGCGTACCGGCCTAATCCCAAAAATATCGTCCAGCGCGGCGACTTCTTATCCTCACCCGGCCTAACCGCCGGCGTTTCCCGTGGAAAAATCCAATGCACATGAAAGATGATCTGGTCCGACAC
>DAITNL010000133.1:6235-9277 GCA_036834665.1 Candidatus Competibacteraceae bacterium
AGCTGCATGCCGACGGCACACTGCACACCGGCGTCGAGCGGGTCGAAATCAGCGTGCGCAATCTGGCACTGACGCGGCGCGTACCGGCCTGATGCATGGCCCAGCCTGATCCCAAGAAGGTCGCCCAGCGCGGCGGCCCCGTATCCTCACCCGGCCTAGCCGCCGGCGTTTCCCGTGGAAAAATCCAATGCATATGAAAGATGATCTGGTCCGACACTATCACTGGCTGCGCCAGTACGGCCTGAACGACTCGCACAGCGGCAATGCCTCGGTGCGCGATGGCGAAGTGTTCTGGATCACCCCGACCGGATGCTGCGCCGATACGCTCAGCAGCGGTGAACTGGTGGAATGCCGTGTCGAGGGCGCGCTGGGCAATGGCGCCTCGCTCGATGCCCGCCTGCATCAGGCGGTCTATCAGGCCAATCCCGAGGTCCGCGCCCTGCTGCACAGCCACGGCCCCTATTCGGTGGCCATGACCATGGATAACGAAGAATTCCTGCCCGCCGATTTTGAAGGCCAGCTGTACTTCAGCCGCGTACCGGTGCTGACCATTGCCTATGACCAGTATGTGGCCCGGGCGCCGCGCCTGGTGGCCGAGGTGCTGACCGATTACCCGATTGCCGTGGTCCGTGGCCATGGCGTGTATGCCTGCGCCGACAGCCTCAACCTTGCCTATAAGTGGACCTGTTCGCTGGAACTGTCGGCCAAGACCGCCTTCATCGCCCAGCAGGCCGGCAAGATCTGAATCTGAATCTGAACCAGCCGCCGGGGACCGCGCCAGGTCCCCGCTTTCACACCCGCAGGCCGCGCCACGCCACCAGCCAGGCCAGCGCACCCAGTCCTGCGGCCAGATCGAAAATCGCCACCGGCCCCAGTCCCTGCCACAGGTAACCGGCCACCAGACTGCCCAGGGCATTACCCGCGCCAAAGGTCAGGCTGCTGTACAGGGCCTGGCCGCGCCCCTGCAGCGCGCCGGGAAAAAATGCGTGGATCAGGTGAATGGCCACGGCATGAAAGGCGCCGAAACTGAAGGCGTGCAGCGTCTGCGCCAGCAGCAACAGCGGCAGGTTGTGCGCATAATGCCCGATCAGCAGCCAGCGCAGCGCCGCCAGGGCCAGCGCCGCCAGCAGCAGCCGGCGTGGCCCAAAACGCGGCAGCAGGCGCGGCATGAACGCAAACAGGCAGACCTCCGCTGCTACACCCAGCCCCCAGAGCAGACCGATGGTCTGGCGCGCGTAGCCGAGCGTTTCCAGATACAACGAAAAAAAGCCGTAATACGGTCCGTGTGCAGCCTGACTGAGAAAGCAGGCGGTAAAAAATGCAATTACCGCCGGCTGGCGCAGCACCTGGCCCAGTGGCGGCGATGCGCGGACCTGCACCTGCGGCGCGGCCTCCGGCACCAGCAGGCTGTTGCCCCAGAGGACCGCGAACAGCCCCCAGAGCAGCGCCGGTACCAGCCCCACACCCCAGCGCTCCACCAGGAACCCAACGCCGACCGCCGCGACGATGAAGCCAACCGACCCCCACAGCCGCACCCGGCTATAGCGGTGGATTTCCGCACCGAGATGATTCAGGGTGATCACCTCAAACTGCGGCAGCGCCGCATTCCAGAAGAAGCTGAAGCCCAGCATCACCAGCATCAGCCCGGCATACGACCCCCCCACTGCATACACACCGGCAAACAGCACTACGGCAGCCAGACAGGCGCCACGCACGATGCGCAGGCGCTGGCCACTGCGATCCGCCAGCCAGCCCCACAGGGTCGGCGCCACCAGCTTGGTGGCCTGCGGAATCGCCATCAGTTCGCCAATGCGCGCCGGATCGAAACCAAGCGCCAGCAGATACAGCCCCCAGTACGGCAACAGCACCCCGAGGATGGCGAAATACACCAGATAAAACCCGGACAGGCGCAGATACAGACCGATGCCCAGACCGGTCGCGGCAGCGTGGTTCCGCCCGGCTGCAGTGGACGCATGCCCGGCGCGCGTATTCAGGTTCAAGCGGACGGATCGCGACCGGGTGCAGCGCCGGGAATCGCCGGCGTGTCGACGCGCACATCGGCATTTTGCGCACGATGGCGCAAGGCATGATCCATCAGCACCAGAGCCAGCATCGCCTCGGCGATCGGCGTGGCGCGAATCCCGACGCAGGGATCATGACGACCGTGGGTGACCACCTCGACCGGTTCGCCGCGCAGGTTGATGCTGCGCCCCGGCAGGCGAATGCTGGAGGTCGGCTTCAGGGCAAGGCTGGCGACGATGTCCTGACCGGTGGAAATGCCGCCGAGTACGCCGCCGGCGTGGTTGCTCAGGAAGCCTTCCGGGGTCAACTCATCGCGGTGCTCGCTGCCGCGCTGCTCAATGCAGGCAAAGCCAGCGCCGATTTCCACACCCTTGACCGCGTTGATGCTCATCAGCGCATGGGCGATATCGGCATCCAGGCGGTCAAAGACCGGCTCACCCCAGCCCACCGGCACACCGCTCGCCACCACCGTGACCCGCGCGCCGATCGAATCGCCCGACTTGCGCAGCGCATCCATGAAGGTTTCCAGCGCGGCGACCTGATCGGGATCGGGACAGAAGAACGGATTGTTGTCGATCTCGTCCCAGATCAGTTTGGCCGGGCGAATCGGCCCGAGCTGGGCCAGATAGCCGCGAATCTCCACCCCGTAGCGCTCGCGCAGATATTTGCGGGCGATGGCACCGGCTGCGACGCGCACGGCCGTTTCGCGCGCCGAGGACCGGCCGCCACCCCGGTAATCACGCCGGCCATACTTGTGCTGATAGGTGTAATCAGCGTGGCCGGGACGGAAACGGTCCAGAATATTGCCGTAATCCTTGGAACGCTGGTCGACGTTCTCGATCAGCAGGCCAATCGGCGCGCCGGTGGTATAACCCTCGAACACGCCAGACAGAATGCGCACCGCATCCGGTTCGCGGCGCTGGGTGGTATGGCGGCTCTTGCCGGGCCGGCGCCGCTCAAGGTCGTATTGCAGATCGGCCTCGCTCAGCGCCAGGCCAGGCGGACAGCCATCGACAATTG
>DAITNL010000134.1:0-3719 GCA_036834665.1 Candidatus Competibacteraceae bacterium
CTCGTGAACACTTCCGTCCCGTCCCGCCCCGGACCCGTATGAAAGCCCTATGCCCATGAATATCGATTTTGCCGCTGTGCTTGTGCTGCTGACCGTGTTGACCGGTGCAATCTGGCTGCTGGATGTGCTGGTTCTGGCACCGCGTCGCGTGGTTGCTGGCGCAGGAGTGCCGACCGATCCGGCCCGGTTACCATGGTACGTCGATCTGTCCAAGTCATTCTTTCCCGTGATCCTGGCGGTGCTGGTGCTACGCTCATTCCTGGTCGAGCCGTTCCGCATTCCCTCGGAATCGATGGTGCCGACCCTGCTCAAGGGCGACTTCATCCTGGTGAACAAGTTTGCCTATGGCCTGCGCCTGCCGGTGCTGAATACCCGGATCGCGGGCGCCGGACGCCCGGAGCGCGGCGATGTGGTGGTGTTCCGCTATCCGCTGGAGCCGGCGGTGGCCTATATCAAGCGGGTGGTTGGCCTGCCCGGCGATCGCCTCGAATACCGCGACAAGCAACTGTTCATCAACGGCCAGCCGGCGGCGCGGCAGCCTTTGGCTGATGCGACTGATCCCGGTTACCGGCGCTTCGAGGAATACTTGGGCACGGTGGCGCACGCGATCCAGGTGCAGGCCGATAGCCGCTGGGGCATGGGTATGCTCTGGTCGGGTCTGCAGGCGCGGCGCGAGGCTGATGGCGGGATCGTCTGGCAATATCAGGTGCCGCCGGGCCACTATTTCATGATGGGCGATAATCGTGACAACAGCAGCGACAGCCGGGTCTGGGGGCCCTTGCCGGAAGAGAACCTGATTGGCAAGGCCTTCTTCATCTGGATGAACTGGGATTGCAT
Organism: Candidatus Competibacteraceae bacterium; assembly: GCA_036834665.1. Taxonomy (GTDB): domain Bacteria; phylum Pseudomonadota; class Gammaproteobacteria; order Competibacterales; family Competibacteraceae; genus RXIX01. Next base: position 838 of record DAITNL010000134.1, read on the forward strand.
TACCCTGAATGGCCAGTGTGGCCGGATCGGGTCCAGTATTGAATGACTGAATGACAGGGGAGGGTAGAGAAATGGCCAATGGGAGAGCAGTGCGGCAGCGGGGCATGAGCGTGATCGGCCTGCTCCTGCTCCTGGTTGTGATCGGCTTCGTGGCCCTGATCGCCATGAAAGTGATCCCGATGTATGTGCAGTATTTCTCGATCAAGTCGACCATCGAGAGTGTGCGCAAGGAACCGCAGCTAGCGCAGATGACGCCGCAGGATATCCAGGCCGCGATCCAGAAGCGCTTCGATATTGGCTATGTCGAGAACATCAAGGCTAATCAGCTGCGGATCCGCAACGATCGCAACGGTCGGGTGATCGATTTGGTGTATCAGGAGGAGCGGGCGCTGTTTTATGGCCTGTATGTGCTCCTGAAGGTCAATGAGTCACTACCGCTGAATCCGTGAGCCCATCCCTCGCCCCCCTGTGTGCTGTCCTGGGTTATCGTTTCCAGCGGCTGGAGCTGCTGGAAGAGGCGCTGACCCATCGCAGCTTTGCGGCGCGCAATAACGAGCGCCTGGAATTCCTTGGCGATGCGCTGCTGAATCTGGTCGTCGCCGAGTATCTATTCCAGCAGTATCCGAAAGCCAGCGAAGGCGAGCTGAGCCGGCTGCGCGCCAGCCTGGTGCGCGCCGAGACGCTAGCCGAGCTGGCCCGGGGTCTGAAGCTGGGTGACTGGTTGCGGTTGGGGCCGGGCGAACTCAAGAGCGGCGGCAGTCGGCGTGAATCGATTCTCTCCGATACTGTCGAGGCCATCGTCGGCGCTACCTACCTGGATGGCGGTTTCGAGGCCTGTCGCACGCTTGTGTTAGGCCTGTATGGGGATAGCCTGGCCCGCCTGAATAGCGCCAGCGAGCTGAAGGATCCTAAGACCCGCCTGCAGGAATATCTGCAGGCTCGCCAGCTGGGCCTGCCGGTCTACAACGTGCTGGAGATTCGCGGTGAGCCGCACGCGCAGAGCTTCATGGTTGAATGCGTGATCGGTGACTGCCGCGCTACCGCGGTCGGCGGCAGCCGCCGCAAGGCCGAGCAGGAAGCCGCCCGGCAAGTGCTGGAGCAAATGCGATGAGTTCCGAAACCGAAACCACCGGCCAGGTCCGTGCGGGTTATGTGGCGCTGCTCGGCCGGCCCAACGTCGGCAAGTCGACGCTGCTGAACCGCCTGATCGGGCAGAAAATCAGCATCACCGCGCCCAAACCGCAGACCACCCGCCATGTGATCCTCGGCATCCAGAGTCTGCCGCAGGCGCAGATCGTCTATGTGGATACCCCGGGCCTGCACCGTCAGGGTCAGCGGGCCATGAACCGCTATCTGAACCGCACCGCTGCCAGCGTGCTGGCCTACGTCGATGTGGTGGTGTTTCTGGTTGAGGCGCTGCGCTGGACCGCCGAGGATGCCGACGTATTGCTGCGTCTGGCTGATTATTCAGGACCGGTGGTGCTGGCGGTCAACAAGGTCGACCGTGTCGCCGACAAGCCGCGCCTGCTGCCGTTTCTGCAGCAGCTTGCCGGCAAGCGCGAATTCACCGGCGTGGTGCCGCTGAGTGCCACCACGGGTGATAATGTCACCGCGCTGCAGGACGTGATCGCTGGGCTGTTGCCGGCAGGCAATTTCCTGTTCCCCGAGGACCAGATCACCACTAGCAGCGAGCGTTTCCTGGCCGCCGAACTGATCCGCGAAAAGCTGACCCGCCTGCTGCGCGAGGAATTGCCCTACGCGCTGACTGTGGAAATCGAGCGTTTTGCTGAGGAAGGCCGGCTGGCACGCATCCATGCGGTGATCTGGGTGGAGCGCGACAGCCAGAAGGGCATCATCATCGGTGAGGGTGGGGCCACCCTGCGCGAGGTTGGGCGTCAGGCGCGAGCGGATATGGAGCGCCTGTTCGATCGCAAGGTGTATCTGGAAACCTGGGTCAAGGTCCGCGAAGGCTGGTCCGACGATGAGCGCGCCCTGCGCAGTCTGGGTTACGCCGAACCGGGCGCGCCCTGACATATCGCCTGCCGCGCCGTGACCACGCGCGTCCTGCTGCAGCCGGCGTTCATCCTGCACCGCCGTCCCTATCGGGATAACAGCCTGCTGTTGGAAGCGCTCAGTATGGAGCATGGCCGGCTGGGCCTGGTAGCGCGCGGCGCGGCCGGGCCTCGATCGCGGTTGCGCGGTCTGCTGCAGCCCTTCGTACCGCTGCTGCTGTCCTGGAGTGGCGCTGGCGATCTGGTTACCCTGATCGGGGCCGAGGAGCAGCCGCCGCAACGGTTCCTGCCGACGGCGCGCGTGCTGAGCGGTTTTTACGCCAATGAACTGCTGGTAAAGCTGTTGCCACGCCGCGATCCCTGCCCGGAGCTGTTCAAAGCCTATGCGCGCCTGCTGACCGAACTGAGCACGGCTGCTGCTGAGGAACCGGCGCTGCGCGGTTTTGAAAAGTGCCTGCTGGCCGAGTTGGGTTATGGCCTGAATCTGGAGCACGAGGCCCACAGCGGCGCACCGATCGTGGCCGAGCTGCAATACCAGTATGTGCTGGACCGCGGGCCGCTGGCGGCCGCCGGCAACGTGACGGGCGTGCCGATCTCCGGGCGCGGTCTGCTGGCCTTGCGCGACGGTACCCTGGACGATCCATTGCTGCTGCGCGAGGCCAAGTGCCTGACCCGCGCTGCCCTGGCCGTGCAGTTACAGGGCCAGTTGCTGAAAACCCGCGAGCTGTATCGAGTCAAGCGTACACCGCGCCCGGAGTGAGACGGGCGTGGTGATAGCGCGGCGTCTACACGAAGCGGCGCAGGATGGCCTGGGTATCGGTTGCCGCCATGCGTGGTCCGAGGCGGGTGACCAGTTGCGCCGCTTCGTGT
>DAITNL010000134.1:3729-8943 GCA_036834665.1 Candidatus Competibacteraceae bacterium
CGCCGCTGCCGCTGCCGCCAGAGCACCGGCGCGGTGATGATCCCAGCCCTGGCCGCGGGCAAAGAGAAAAGCCCCGGCGAACATGTCGCCCGCGCCAACAGTGTCCACCGGCTGTACCGGCACCGGATCGATGTCGATCAGCGCCTGGCCATTCCAGACCAGTGCCCCCTGCGGGCCGCGCGTGATCACAAATTCGTGGCTGATGGTTTTCAGATAGTCCACGGTCTGGCCCAGATCGCTGCTGCCCGCCATGCCTTTGGCCTCGTCCTCGTTGGCGAACAGCAGGTCAACGCCGCTGCCGATCATTTCCAGCAGTCCATTCTTGAAAAAGCGCACCATGTTGGGATCGGACAGGGAAATGGCGGTTTTGACCCCGGCGGCTTCGGCGACACCGCGGGCGGCGATGCAGGTCTGCCGGGCGCTGTCCGAGGTCACCAGATAACCTTCCATGTAGAAATAGGCCGAGTCGCGCAGGGCATCCTCGACCAGTTCCCGGGTGGACAGATCGCCGCTGATGCCCAGGAAGGTGCACAGGGTGCGATCGCTGTCCGGTGTGACCAGCACCACGCAACGGCCAGTATGGCCCTGTTCCTTCTCGGTATGGTGGTTGGTGTCGACGCCGCCATCGAGCAGATCCTGCATATAGAAGTGGCCGAGCGCATCGCCGGCGACCTTGCAGGAATGGAAGCTGCTTCCACCAAACTGGCTCACTGCGATCATCGAATTGGCCGCTGAACCACCGGAACTGCGCTGGTGATGGCGGCTGGCCAGATGCGCCATCATCCGCAACTGGCAGTCCTCGTCCACCAGGGTCATCACGCCCTTGTCGATACCGAGCGCTTCCAGATCGGCAACTTCAACCTCGTATTCCATATCCACCAGTGCGTTGCCGATCCCGTACACGTCATACTTCGCCATGAGTCCTCCGTCGTTGAATAGGGTGAAAAGCGTTGGGGGCGTCGCTCACAGGGCTGCTGCAAGCGCCGCGTGCAGGCGTTGCGCGTCACTGTCGCCTCCTTGGGCGGTCAGTGGACGTTCATCGGCCTGCGGTGGTTCGTCATAGCGCAATTGTCGTTCCAGCACTGCGACATCCGCTTCGGCAGCATCATCGCCGCGGGCGCGTCGCGCCGCGACCCGTGTGCGCAGCATGGCCGGATCAGCAATGCAGTCGAGCAGGATGAACGGTACGCCGTGGCGGGCGGCCAGTTCGCGGAAGGGCTGCCGGTGCACGCGCTTCATGAAGGTGGCATCGACTAGCACCGCATGGCCGGTGGCGAGCAGTTCATCGCTCAGGCTGTACAGACGCTGATAGGTGCGGGCGCTGGCTTCCGAGGTGTAGATACCGCCGCCGACGCGGGAGCCGCTGTCATCCAGTGGACCCAGGCCAAACAGCCGCTTGCGTTCCACATCGGAGCGCAGGCGGATAGCACCGGGGAACAGACCCATTAATTGCCCGGTCCGATGGGATTTACCGGAGCCGGAGACGCCGTGGGTGATGAGCAAAAACGGCACTGGCGGTTGGGTCAGGGTTTGCGCCAGATGCAGATAGTCCTTGCAGCGGGCTTGGGCAGCAGCGCGCTCCGCCTGCGGCAGGTCGGGCTGGCTGGTCTGGATCGCGTTGACCTTGGCGCGCACCATGGCCCGGTAAACCTGGTAATAGGACAGCAGCGCTACGCCGGTAAAGTCGCCGCTGTATTCGAGATAGATATTCAGCAGCCGCTGGGCGAGTGCGCCGGCGCCATGGCAGCGCAGGTCCATGAGCAGGAAGGCCAGATCGTTGATAACGTCGATCCAGCGCAGCTCGTCGTTGAACTCGATGCCGTCAAAGATCGTAATCTGGTCGTCGTCGCCCAGCAGCAGATTGCCCAGATGCAGATCACCGTGGCATTCGCGGATCCAGCCGCCGGCCTTGCGCTCGGCCAGGCGTGGCCACAGCCGTTCGGTCGCCGCCAGGGTCCAGTTTTCCAGGGCGTGCACCTGTTCGCGCTCAACAGGATCAGTCAGCCGTGGTCGGATGTGGGTGAAATCGTCCAGCATGGGCTGGCGCACCTGTTCCGGGGTGCCAAACGGCAGCTCGGGACCGGCGACGGCAATGCTGCGATGAAACGTGGCCAACCGGCGGGCTAGGGCATCGATATGGCGTGTTTCCAGTTGCCCGGCGGCCAGTACCCGGTCGAGCAGCGCGGTCTGCGCGAAGCGCCGCATGCGCACCGCGTATTCGATGGCCGGCGTGGTACTGAGCTGGGGTTGGTCTGCACTACCGCCGATGGGCACGCAATCCAGGTACAGTTCGGGTGCGAGGCGCCTGTTCAGGCGCAGTTCTTCCATACAGTAGTAATGACGACGCTCCAGGCTGGTAAAATCCAGAAAACCCAGATTTAAAGGTTTCTTGATCTTGTAGGCATAATCACCAGCCAGCAGGACATGTGAGATGTGGGTTTGCAGGTGCTCGACGCTGGTGACCGGGTGTGGGTAGCGGCTCGGCTGTTGCAGAGCGGCGATCAGCGCGGCCTGATCGCGCAGTTGATGGGTGGATGGCACGCGCCGGACTCCGAGTCGTGAGCTGTTTGGGGTGTTTAGGATAAGACAAAATGACCGGGACGTGCCAAGCCGCAGGGCAGGCGCGCTAGACCCGGGCTGGAATGGGCATGGCTAAACGTCAATCTTCGGGTCAATCCGCAGCGAAGGGCAAAACCCGGCCATTTGGGCTGTTTCGGTCGCTGCTGTCGCTGTTTTTTTCGCTGCTGCTGGGCGCGCTGCTGCTGGGCGCGCTGGGCCTGAGCCTGTACACGCTGTATCTGGACGCGGTGATCCGCGCTGAGTTCGACGAAAAGCGCTGGGCGATGCCGGCTAAGGTCTATGCCCGGCCGCTGGAACTGTTCACCGGCATGTCGCTGAGCGCCGATGCCTTCGCCCAGGAACTGCTGCTGCTGCGTTATCGCGACGTGAACTGTCCGATCGAGCCGCCACCGCCACCCGCCAGCGGCAAGCGCGCGCTGCGTCGCAAGCCACCCCCGCCCGTGACCTGTGCGCCGCCACCAGGAGGTGGCGAAAGCCCGAACCGTCCCGGCAGTTACGCCCGTCAGGGTGAAACCTTCGAGATGATGACCCGCGATTTCGTGTTCGGTGATGGCGCCGAGCCGGCGCGGCGGGTGCGCCTGGTGTTCGCTGGCACTATCCTGGTCGATATCACCAGTCTCGATGGCCAGGAAGCGCCGGGTCTGCTGCGCATGGATCCGCCGGAAATCGCCGGCATTTATCCCGCCCGTTATGAAGATCGTGTCCTGCTCAAGGGGAAGGACCTGCCGCCGGTGCTGGTCGATACCCTGCTGGCGGTGGAGGACCGTTCGTTTTTCGAGCACGCCGGCATCAATCCCAAGGGCATCTTCCGGGCGCTGGTGGCCAATCTGCGCGCCGGGCGCACGGTGCAGGGCGGCAGCACCCTGACCCAGCAGTTGGTCAAGAATCTGTTCCTGAGCAATGAGCGCACTTTCAAGCGCAAGGTCAACGAGATCCTGATGGCGATCCTGATTGACTCGCGCTACGGCAAGGATGACATTCTCGAAGCCTATAGCAACGCCATTTATCTCGGTCAGGACGGCAGTCGAGCGATCCATGGCTTTGGTCTGGCCAGCCAGTTCTACTTTGGCCGGGCGCTGGAGGATCTGGACCTGCACCAGATCGCCCTGCTGGTAGGCATGGTTAAGGGGCCATCGCTGTACGATCCGCGCCGCCATCCGGATCGCGCCCGCGAGCGTCGTGCCCTGGTGCTGGATGTGATGGCCGAGCAGAACCTGATCAGCGCCGAGGATGCCGCCCTCGCCAAGGAGATGCCGCTGGACGTGACGCCGCGCGCCGCTGGTGGCACCGCCTACCCGGCGTTTATCGATCTGGTGCAGCGGCAACTGCGCCAATATTACAAGTCCGAAGATCTGGTGTCGGAAGGCTTGCGGGTGTTCACTACCCTCGATCCGCGCATCCAGGCAACTGCCGAGAATGTCGTGGCCAATGGCCTGCCGGAACTGGAGAAGAGTCAGCCGCGCGCTCGACCCCTGCAGGGCGCAGCGATCGTTTCTGATACCCAGAGCGGTGAGGTACTGGCTCTGGTCGGTGATCGTGAGCCTAAGACCATTGGGTTCAACCGGGCACTGGATGCGCGGCGGCTGGCCGGCTCTCTGGTCAAGCCGGTGACCTACCTGGCAGCGCTGGAACAGCCCGACCGCTATACGCTGGCGACCCTGATCAACGACAGCCCGCTGGTCTATACCTCTGGCGGACAGCGCTGGGCGCCGGGCAATTACGACCGCCGCTTTCATGGCCGGGTGATGCTGCGCGATGCGCTGGCCCGCTCCTACAACATCCCGGCGGTGCGGGTCGGTCTGGATATCGACGTGATTCATGTGGTGGAGATGTTCCAGCGCCTGGGTCTGGAACAGGAACTGAAGCCGTATCCGTCCTTGCTGTTGGGCGCCCTGAACGCGACGCCGCTGGAGATTGCTCAGGTGTACGCGACCATGGCCAGTGGTGGTTTTCGCATTCCGTTGCGGGCGATCCGCGAGGTGACTGATGCCCGTGGCCGGCCGGTGCAGCATTACGCCCTGGATGTGGTCAAGGTGGTCGAGCCGGGACCGGCGTATCTGATCGTGAATGGCCTGCAGGAGGTGGTGCGGGCAGGTACCGCCAGCGCGGCCAAGAGCAAGCTGGCGCCTGAACTGAACCTGGCCGGCAAGACCGGTACCACGGATGATTATCGCGATAGCTGGTTTGCGGGTTTCAGCGGTAACCGGCTGAGCGTGGTCTGGCTGGGACGCGATGACAATAAGCCCACCGGCCTGAGCGGCGCCAGCGGTGCGCTGCGGGTGTGGATCGATCTGATGGCCGGCCTGTATCTGGAACCGGTGGAGATACCGGTGCCGGCTGATGTCGAGGATGTGGTGATTGATCCGCGCAGCGGTTTACGCCTGAGCGCCGGGTGTCGGCGTGGTGTGCCGATTCCATTCCTGACCGGATCGGCGCCGCGTGGCTCGGCCTCCTGCAGCCCGCCGGCGCCACGGCGCAAGCCGGCCAGTGAGCCGAGCGGTGGTGGCGGCGGTGGCGGTGGTGATGGCGAGATGAGCGATTTCTTTCGGCGATTGATGAATTAGTGGACCTGGGGTTCGGGGTCTTTTGTACGGCGGGTTTTTGAAGGTTCTGGATCTAATCGATGATTCATGG
>DAITNL010000134.1:8953-9226 GCA_036834665.1 Candidatus Competibacteraceae bacterium
CCGCCACGGTTCGGATCGGTCCAGCCGGCGGGCGAGTGAAGGGAGAGGTTCGATGAAAAAGATGCTGATCAAGCCTTGCATGAGCGTGGCGGTGCTGCTGTTTGGAGTAGCCGGTTGCGCGACGACTCCGCCACCCGACCGGAACGCGGCAAAACGAGCACCGGTGACGGACCGTTCGCAACAGGTGCCCGGTGCTTATCCGAGTGTGCCGCCCGCGGGTGCTTATCCGGAAGATCCGTCCTTGCCGCGTGAATATGCATCTGCCTATCCGGA
>DAITNL010000135.1:0-9070 GCA_036834665.1 Candidatus Competibacteraceae bacterium
ATCCCGCCCAGATACAGGTACAAAGGGTACTGGCGACCCTTTCGTTGCAGGGACTCCAGGGGACCCAGGCAGGCCTGCACCCCACGTTCAAGCCGCGCTACTCCCTGACCCACCAGGTAAAACCCCACATGCGCTGCTCGATCGCCGTCGCCGTTTTGCGCCGCGCCTTCCCGCGCCAGGTCCAGTGCCTGGCGCGCGACCTCGTTTTCGGACCGTGGGCTGTTTTTCGCAATTTTCTCGACGACATGCCGGTAACGATCCCGGCTGGCAAAATCCATCCGGCCGTATACCCCGCTAGGATCGTCGCGCAACGTCTGTTCGACCTCACTCATCGTTTCCACGAATTCGCGCCAATCCATGGCCCCCAGGAAGCGGAGACTGCCGATACTGTTGCTGATGGAGACCTGGTCAGCCGCCTGTTGCTGGTTCTCGGCCTGCACCAGTTGCTCAATCGTCAGGCCCGACTCAGCGAGCCGCTGCTCGATCCACGTCAGCGGCAAGGCCAACGCGGAACTCTGGCCTTGCAGCCGTCGCGCCATTTCCGCCACAAAGGCGCTCGACATCGGCAGGTTCGACCGCGCCATGTCCGCAATCACCAGAATCAGATTTTTCGGGTCGCTCGCGGCCATCGCCGTCATCTGGTCCGCCCACCCATCGGCCAGGTTTTGATCGGTTCGGCTGCCAGCGATCCGGACCGCGACGCGGCGCAGATTCTCGATCAGCGTCAGTCGCAGCATGATCGGGATGGCCCACAATTCGCCCAGCTTGAGGGGAGTGACCGTCTGGTAGGCCGCAACGAAGCGGCTGAGGTTTTCCGGGTCCACCCAGCCGTCACCGTGGGCGATGATCTCCAAGGCGAGGTCGTACACGCGCGGCAACCCGGCCGATGGGCCGTTCAGCAGGCGCGGCAGTTCCCGGCTGTAACCCTCGGGCAAGTGCCGCTTGGCGGTGCGAATTTGTTCTTCGATCAGATAGAAGTTATCGAGCAGCCATTCCCCGGCCGGCGCGATCCGGCGGTTCGCTGCGACCGCGACCATGAGCAGCGCGCAGACGTCGATCAGAGTCTGTTCGTTCGCGGTCAGCCGGGGCAGAAGCGAGTCCGGCGCCTGTCTCGGCATCAATAGGTGCGAGGCCGCGAGACCCTTGCCGTGTTGTTCCATCTGGACGGCGCTGAACAGTTCCGCGCGCAGCGGCGGCTCGTCGCCGACCTGCTTTTGGGTCGGGCCGTTGCCGAGGAGGCGTCTCCACTGGAGCTCGATTGCGCGAATCGCCATGGTGATCTCCTTGGTTTGCGGTCTCCAGCTTCAAAGCGAACCGTTCCCCGGACCCGATGCCCGTAGATCAGTTCGGTTCATGGTTCGCGACGCTCGATTTCCCGTCACTTGAGCCGCATGTCGTTCTTGACGGACGTCACGCCCTGGACGCCGCGCGCGACCTGGATGGCCTTGTTAATGTCTTCCCTGGAGTTGACGAAGCCGCTCAATTGCACCACGCCCTTGAAGGTTTCGACATTGATCTCGGCCGATTTCAGCGAAGGATCGTTGAAGATGGCCGCCTTCACTTTGCTGGTAATGACGGTGTCGTCCACGTACTCCCCGGTGCCCTCTTGCTTTGAGGTCGAGGCGCATCCCAAGAGAGACGCGAGAACGATGACGAAGAAAAAAGTAGCGAATCGATTGAATGACCGCATGGCGATGCTCCGGGTGAAGGATGAATCGAGGCTTTTAAAGCGAGCGGGTCAAGGGTTCCATTATTTAAAATGCGCTTTGAACGCATTCGCGGAATCCTTGAAGGCTTCCCAGACATTTTCGGTTTCCGCCTTGAGTTGCTCCCAGGAGTCTTCAGACGCGGACTTGATCGCCTCCAGCTTTTCCTCGCCTTCCTTGCGCTTGGCGCGCAGCGCGATGAGTTGCTCCTGATATTTCTCCTTGGCGTCTTCTTGGGTCTTCAGCGCTTTGGCCTCCAGGACATCCATTTCCGCGTTCCATTTATCCAGTCGCTTCTTCATTTTTGCGACGTATTCGTCTCTGGTTAACATCGGGGCTTGCTCCTGTTCTGAATCGGTGAATCGGTCGTATTTAACGGAATTGAAGTGAGTGACTGTTCTCAACGCCAGCGGAAATCCAACCGGGACTGGCTCAAACCCTCGATATGTACTGTTTGGCGTTGGGGTTGCCGCTGCGCTTCATTGGGTACGCTGGCTTCCACGGTATAGTCGCCGGGCGCCAGTTGAGCGAAGAACCAGGGGCCTTTCGATTCGGCGGTCAGCACCGTTTCCCGGCGCGCGTCCAGAATGTTCACCCGGACCGCCGATAGATACTCGCCGCTGCCCTGCATCGCGAACAAACGCAGATTGAACTGATGGGACAGGGCTTCGAGTTCGGCGCGTTCGCCTTCGCCCACGCCGCCCGATATGTAGCGAATGCCACGATCGCTGTGGACCTGTAGTAACCCGCCTGGTGGCGATCGGTCGGGGCCGGCGGCGACCTCCGGGGATGGCGCAGAGGGCGCCACCGCTTCCGGACCGGCATCGGGATTCGGGCGTGGTGGTGGCACGGGTGTGGCGGGCACCGGTTCCCGATAGCGGGTGGATGAGTCCGAGTCGGGGGTCGGGGAAACACCCACCGTCTGCTGCGCGCCGGCCGACGGCAATACCCCACCGCCCAGTATCAGCGCCATTACCATTCCGTTCATCCCGTGCATTTTTGCCATTGCGAGAATCTCGTGAGGTTGCTTGAGGGGCGCCGGAAATTGCGTTTCCGACGATTGACTTTCTCCCTTCGGGGGAAGGGCGTTTTGATAGTCTCCAAAACCGCGGCGGCTAGCTGTTCTTAGGCACAAGGAGCAGGAGCGCACCCGCCACGATCGCCGCCACGCCCGCCCAGACCGGGATGTTGACCGTCTGCCGGTCCTGAACCGTCAGTTCGATCGGACCGATCTTGGCTTGCTGAGTGTCCCTGGTATAGCTGAAACCGCCATACCCTAAGCCCAGGACGCCGGCGATGATCAGCACGATGGCTACAATCTTGATGGCATTCATCGGGTCTCCTTCCATCGATAAAACCGGGCTAGTTGATCAGATTTATCCAACACGCATCCCTTGCATGGAACCCAAGACCCCGAAGGCCGACAACAGCCATAGAACCACGACGATGACCACGACCACATTCAAGATTTTCTTGATGGTGCCGTCCATCGGTATGTAGTTATTAATCAACCATAGGGCAACGCCAACGACCACTAGCGCAACGATTAATTGAATCAAAGGCATGGCACTTCTCCTGTCATACTGTATGAGCACGAAGTGCACTCTACAAATATTCCCTGGCGGGGGTCTGTGCGCTAGCGCACAGATTCAATTAAACCACTAAAAGATTTGTAAAAAACTTGCCGTCCAACATGGTAACGGGTCCGTCAGGCTTTGCTCGCCCAGTAGTCGGCGATTTCCGCAAGCGCGCGGGCTTCAGCGGGCGAACCGTGAGCGGCGGTCAGCGCCCGGATCCTTTTCGCCTGAGCCTTGATGTGCTTGAGTAGGTCAGGTTTGCTTTTCAGGAACGCTTCAATCGGCTGTGCGCCTTTCTTCTGGTTGCACGGCTGACAGGCCAAGGGCAGATTGGACACGCGATTGCTGCCACACCCTTGGCGCGCGGAACGATATGCGCGATTTGCAACCGGACATGCTGCGCACCGCAATAGGCACAGGTGCGATTCCACTTCTTCAGCAGATATTCCCGCACTTCATAGCCTGCCAACTCACCCTGCTGGTATTCCGTGCCGCTGATTTCAGGATTGACCAGCGCCTGAGCGTCGAACTTGACAACCTCAATGCTGGCCTCAGCAATCGGACAACGAGTCGCCAGGCGATGGATCAGCGACTCGGTATTACCGACCCGTCATTCAACCGACGGCGGCAACCATTTTTTGCTATGGCATCGATCCTTCAGGATGATGGTGAACGGCTGCATTCGATACACCGCTGCACGGCCCGCCGTCAGGAGCTTGCGTGCCCGTGCGGCCTGCACGGCATCAGCGGCTTTCGGGTGCTGCTCGGTACAAAAACAGCATTCATGGGCGTAAGCCCTCTCGAAAATCAGTAACGGTCATCTCGCCCAGAGTGCAACGATCGTTCAGACTCAGGATTGGGGTATTCACCGCATCGCCCATCATTCCTTTTGTCTACAGAGCGGCAAACTGATGAAGCATTCGCCGGTGTGTCGCTTTTGCTTCACGTTGCATCGTTTAATGCTCATTCAAGAGTGGGCTGCTTGAGTCTCATGTTGATTTGCAGTCGTCATGGATGACGAAACCAAATCAACACGGCGGCGACTCAACTTCAAGGCATTGGCTGAGCGGGCACGGTCGGTGGTGGTCATGGCCGGCCGCGCACTAAAGATAAAAAACTACACGGAACACCCCCTGCCCGGTCTGTACGCCATCGCCCCTAAAATGACCACTAGGGGTCTTAAAAAATTGATGTGTTGGCTAAAATTCAGGCCATACGATCCCGATGGATGATTTTGGAGGTTGCTCATGTCCACCACGCCCGGTTCCCCGAACCCTCGACAAAACCATCTGCTCGCCGTCCTGCCCGAGGCCGAAGGCGAGCGCCTGTTTCCGCACCTGGAATGGGTTCCGCTGTCGCTGGGTCAGGTCCTGTACGAGTCCGGGGACCGGTTGAGTTACGTCTATTTCCCCACCACCGCCATCGTGTCCCTGCTATACGTCCTGGAGAACGGCGCACCCGCCGAAATCGCCGTGGTCGGCAATGATGGCATCGTCGGCATCGCCCTGTTCATGGGCGGCGAAACCATGCCGAATCGGGCCGTGGTGCAGAGCGCGGGCCACGCCTATCGATTGAAGGGACCGGTGCTCAAGCAGGAATTCCAACGCGCCGGGGCGTTGCAGCATCTATTGTTACGTTACACCTTGGCCCTGCTGACCCAGATGGCGCAGACCGCCGTCTGCAACCGGCACCATTCGGTGGACCAGCAACTCTGCCGCTGGCTGCTACTCAGTCTCGACCGGTTGCCCTCGAACGAACTGAGCATGACCCAGGAACTGATCGCCAACATGCTGGGGGTCCGGCGCGAAGGCGTGACCGAAGCCGCCGGCAAATTGCAGGACGCCGGGTTGATTCGCTACCGTCGAGGCAAAATTACCGTACTGGATCGCCCTGGCCTGGAGACGCGGGTGTGCGAGTGCTACGAGGTGGTCCGAAAAGAGTTCCTCCGCCTGCTCCCCGACACGATCATGGCCAATCCCCGGGCCTTCTCACCCAACGAATGGACGCGGCGCCAGACGGATAAAAATTAGGCGTTATCGATACAGCCCAGGCATTAGCGCTCGCCCAGCCGCGGCAACAGCACAGCCAGATTGCAGGGCTGGCTGCGGGCATCGAGCTGCGCCTGCAGAATACGATCCCAGCCGGTGCGGCAAGCCCCGGTTGAACCGGGCAGGCAGAAGATGAACGTGGCATTGGCCAGTCCACCCAGCGCCCGCGATTGCAGGGTTGAAGTACCGATCTCCTCCCAGGACAGCATGCGGAACAGCTCGCCAAAGCCTTCCAGTTCCTTGTCCAGCAACGGGCGCAGCGCCTCCGGAGTGCTATCGCGACCGGTGACGCCAGTGCCGCCGGTGATCAGGATCACCTGCACCGCCGGGTCGGCAATCCAGGCCGACACCGTAGCGCGAATCCGGTAAATATCATCGGCGACGATTGCCCGGGCCGCCAGATGATGACCCGCCGCCAGCAGCCGCTCCACCAGAGTCCGCCCGGAGGCATCATCGGCCTCGGTCCGGGTATCGGACACCGTCAATACCGCAATTGCCAGCGGCAGAAATACGTGCTCACTCATGTGTGCGCCCTGTTTGTTCCACGAAGGATAAAAACGCTGCGCAGCCGCTTGAAATTCGCCGCGCCAGCCCTATTTGCAAAGCAACATATCCCCATTTACGAGGCTACCGCTATGCGACTTCACGACCCCTGGCAGCACCTGCAGCACCTGCGCGGCGAACTGGACCGGCTGTATGAAAGCCGCCATGGCGCCGATCCGTCCAGCGTCGCCACCTGCGACTGGATTCCGGCGGTGGACATCAAGGAAGAGCTGGAATGTTATGTGCTGCGCGCCGACATTCCCGGCGTCGATCCGCAGACGATTGAAATTATCGCCGAAAACGCGGTCCTGACCATCCGTGGCCACCGTCCCGGCGAAACGGGCGACAACCGCACCGGCTACAGTCGGATTGAGCGCCCCTGCGGCAGCTTTCATCGCCGCTTCAGCCTGCCGGACACCGCTGATCTGAGCCGGATCAGCGCCCGCAGCGCGCATGGCGTGCTGAACATCAGCATTCCCAAGCGCGCCCAGAGCCTGTCGCGCAGCATCAAGGTTGAGGGCTGAGCACGCCTGTACCCTGCTGCCGATGCCCCTTGCCCCGAGCCGGTCACCCACCGGCTCCTGAATCCTGGAAAGCGCCATGCAATATAAGGATTACTATAAGATTCTCGGCCTGAGCCGCGATGCCTCGGCTGAAGAAATCAAGAAGGCTTATCGCCGGCTGGCGCGCAAGTATCACCCGGACGTCAGCAAGGAAGCCCATGCCGAAGAGCGCTTCAAGGAACTCACCGAGGCCCATGAAGTGCTGCGCGATGCCGAAAAGCGCGCCGCCTATGATCAGTTGGGCAGCAACTGGCAGGCGGGACAGGAATTTCGGCCCCCACCGGGCTGGCAGGGGCGACCGTTTGGCACCGGCGCCGGCACTGGCAGGGCTGGCCAGCGGGCGGATTTCAGCGACTTCTTTGATTCCCTGTTCGGCGGCCTGGGCGGCCTGGGCGGTCACGGTGAAGGCTTTGCCGGCATGGGTGGTTTTCGCCCGTCCGGCGGCGAGCACCAGACTCTCAGCCTGGAGATCAGCCTGGAAGAGGCCTATCACGGCGGCAGCCGTTCCCTGCAGCTGCAGGTGCCCGAACAGGACGCCAGCGGCCGGCTCAGCACCCGTACCCGCACGCTGAACGTCAAGATTCCCGCCGGTGTGAATCACGGCCAGAAGATCCGCCTTGCCGGCCAGGGCAGTCCCGGTCTGGGTGGCCGGCCCAATGGCGATCTGTATCTGGAAATCAAGCTGCGCCCGCATCCGCTGTATACGCTGCAGGGTACGGATATTCATCTGGAGGTGCCGCTGGCGCCCTGGGAAGCGGCGCTCGGCTGCAAGATCGAAGTGCCGACCCTGGGCGGTGCAGTGACGCTGAGCATTCCACCCGGCGCGCAGAACGGCCACAAGCTGCGCCTGCGCGGGCGGGGTTTGCCCGGTCAGCCGGCTGGTGATCAGTTCGCGGTGCTGCGCATCGTCAACCCGCCGGTTGACAGTGAACAGGCCCGTGACTGCTTCCGGCGCCTGGCACAGGAACTGCCGTTTGATCCGCGCGCTGCCTGGCAGCGCTCGTAGGTGCACAGCCGCAGCGCGGCCGGTTTTGCCCGCGCTGCGCACCCGCATAGTCCAAGCTCAACCGCAGACCGAGACCTTTTCGCCATGCACACGCCACGCTCGCCACTGTCCGCCGCCCTGCTGGTGCTGGGCCTGAGCCTGTCCCTGATCGCGCCGGCGCAGGCCACCCTGCCGGCTGCAGTCGAAGGCCAGGCGCTGCCAACCCTGGCGCCGATGCTGGAGCGCGCCACGCCGGCGGTGGTCAATATCGCCACCGAAAGCCGGGTGCAACTGCGCCGCAATCCGCTGCTGGACGATCCCTTCTTCCGCCACTTTTTCAAGCTGCCGCCCGAGCAGCAGCCCCGCGAGCGCAAGACGCAGAGCGTTGGTTCCGGGGTAGTGGTCGATGCCCAGCGCGGCTACGTCATCACCAATCATCACGTTGTCGATGGGGTTGACACGATTACCGTGACCCTGCGCGATGGCCGCACGCTTGACGCCAAGGTGATCGGCTCCGATCCGGAAAGCGATATCGCGGTGATGCAGATTCCCAGTAGCAATCTCACCGCCCTGCCGCTGGCCGATTCCGACAGCCTGCGGGTTGGCGATTTCGTGGTGGCAATCGGCAATCCCTTTGGCCTCGGCCAGACCGTCACCTCCGGCATCGTCAGCGCCCTGGGCCGCACCGGGCTGGGCATTCAGGGCTATGAGGATTTCATCCAGACCGATGCCTCGATCAATCCGGGCAACTCGGGCGGCGCTCTGGTCAATCTGCGCGGCGAACTGATCGGCATCAACACCGCGATCATTGCTCCGGGCGGCGGCAATGTCGGCATCGGCTTCGCCATTCCCGCCAATATGGTGGCACGGTTGATGAACCAGATCGTCGCCCACGGCGCGGTGCGGCGCGGCCAGCTCGGCGTGGCGGTGCAGGATCTGACCCCCGATCTGGCGCGGGCTTTCAACATTCCGGCCGGTCAGGGTGCGGTGATCGCACAGGTCACACCGCGCTCCGCTGCCGCCCGCGCCGGTCTCAAGGAAGGCGATGTGGTGCTGCGCATCAATGAGCGCGTCATCCGCGATGGCAGTGCGTTGCGCAATGCCGTTGGCCTGCTGGAAGTGGGCGAGACGCTGCGCGTGGACATTCTGCGCGCGGGCCAGCCAATGACCCTGGAAGCTCAGGTCGGTGAATATCGCCCGGCCAAGGCCGAGGGCGAGGCGATTCATCCGCAGTTGGCCGGCGCAGTGTTCGAGGACATCGGGCCGCGCTCGCCGCTGGCCGGGCGTGTCAAGGGTGTGCTGATCACGCAGATTGAATCCGGCAGTCCTGCAGCACGGGCCGGTTTGCGCCCCAACGATGTCATCATCGGGGTCAATCATCGCGCCATCAGCAGCGCGGATGAATTGCGCCAATTGACCCGCAGCGGCGCGAGCGGTCCTTTGTTGATCAATCTGCTGCGCGGCCAGGGCGAACTGGTGCTGATGCTGCGCTAGGCGGCAAGCACGCGGGCGGATGCAGAACAACGCCATTCGGCACCGGAAAAACCGGTTCGTCATTCCCGCGTATGCGGGAATCCAGTAGCTCGTTGATTCCGTCATTCCCGCGTATGCGGGAATCCAGTAGCTCGTTGATTCCGTCATTCACGCG
>DAITNL010000136.1:0-8984 GCA_036834665.1 Candidatus Competibacteraceae bacterium
CCGGCCTGCTGAGCAATTGAACGTGGCTACGGTCTCCGGCCCGATTCTGCGGGTCGCCGTACCGTCGCCGCTGGATAAGATCTTCGACTATCTGCCACCCGTCGGCAGCGACCCGGCGACCCTGCAACCCGGCGTGCGGCTGCGGGTACCCTTTGGGCGGCGGCATGTGGTCGGCTTCCTGCTCGAACTGGCTCCCGACACCGCACTGGACCCGGCCCTGCTGCGCCCGGCGCTAGCGGTGCTGGACACCGAGCCTCTGCTGCCGGCTGATGTGCTGGCGCTGCTGCGCTGGGCCCAACACTACTATCACCATCCCCCAGGCGAGGTCTTTGCCACAGCGCTGCCCGTGCTGCTGCGCCAGGGCGAAGCAGCCACTCTGCCGGAAGTCCTGCCGCGCTGGCGCTTGACCGCAGCCGGAGAAACCGCACGTGCCGGTACAGCCCTGCGCCGCGCGCCCGCGCAACGCGCCCTGCTCGACCATCTGGCCCAGTACCCCGCCGGCGCCACCGCCGCCGAATTGCGCGGCCTGACCCGTGACAGCTCCACGGTATTGCGCGCGCTGCAGGCCAAGGGCTGGATCGTCGCGGCAGAGCCAGACTCAGCCACGCCGGACTCAGCCGCCTTGCCCTCAGTCCCACCACCGCCCCTGAACCCGGCCCAGGCGGCGGCCGTTGCCGCTGTCAGCGCTGCGCTGGACCGCTTCCAGGTGTTTCTGCTCGACGGCGTCACCGGCAGCGGCAAAACTGAAGTGTATCTGCGCCTGATTGCAGCGGTGCTGGCGCGCGGCCAGCAGGCGCTGGTGCTCACCCCGGAAATCGGTCTGACCCCGCAACTGCTGGCCCGCTGCCGCGAGCGCTTTCCGGGACCGCTGGCAGTGTTGCACTCGGGGCTGAGTGATCGCGAGCGATTGACGGCCTGGCTGCTGGCGCGCGCGGGTCAGGCACGCATCGTCGCCGGTACCCGCTCGGCGGTATTCGCACCCCTGCAGGCACCGGGCCTGCTGATCGTCGACGAGGAACACGATACCTCCTACAAGCAGCAGGACGGTTTCCGCTATCACGCCCGCGATCTGGCGATCATGCGCGCCCACTATCTGGGCATTCCGGTGCTGCTCGGCTCGGCGACACCGGCGCTGGAAAGCCTGCACAACGCCCAGCGTGGCCGCTACCAGACGCTGTGCCTGCCCGAGCGGGTCGGCGGCGGGCGGGAACCGACCATCGAAATTCTCGACGTGCGCCGCCAGCCACTGACCGAGGGCCTGTCGGCGCCGCTGCTGGCGCGGATGCGCGCCCATCTGGCCCGCGACGAACAGGTGCTGCTGTTTCTCAATCGGCGCGGCTTTTCCCCGGTACTGCTCTGCCACGAGTGTGGCTGGCTGAGCCTGTGCCAGCATTGCGATGCACGCATGACCCTGCACCTGCGGGCGCGGCGCCTCATCTGCCATCACTGTGGCGACAGCCGGCCGGTGGATCAGATCTGTCCGAGCTGTGGCAGCGTTGATCTGCGGCCCATCGGTCAGGGCACCGAACGCCTTGATGCGGCATTGCGTGGCGCATTTCCCGACATCGACCGGGCGCGCATGGATCGCGACAGCACCCGCCATCGCGGCAGCCTGGAAACCCTGCTCGCCGATATCCACAGCGGCGGGCGCCGCCTGCTGCTCGGCACGCAGATGCTGGCCAAGGGCCACCATTTTCCCGAGGTCACTCTGGTGGGCATCATCGACGCCGACCAGGGCCTGTACGGAGTCGATTTCCGTGCCAGCGAACGCATGGCGCAACTGATCCTGCAGGTAGCCGGACGCGCCGGGCGGGCGGAAAAGCCCGGCACAGTGCTGATCCAGACCCATCACCCCGATCACCCGCTGTTGCGCGTGCTGGCCACGCAGGGTTATCCAGCCTTCGCGGCGGCCGCGCTGGGTGAACGCCAACTCACAGCCCTGCCACCCTTTACCCATCAGGCCCTGCTGCGCGCCGAGGCTCCCGACGCGCAACAGGCCCATGCCTTCCTGGATACCGCGCGGGCACTGGCTGAACCGCACGCCAGCGGCGTGGAGCTGCTCGGTCCCGCCCCGGCGCCGATGGAACGCCGTGCCGGCCGCTACCGTGCCCACCTGGTGCTGCTGGCCGAGCAGCGCGCGGATCTGCATCGCCTGCTGCGCATCTGGCTGGCGCAACTGCGCGCCGCGCCGCGTCAGGCGCAACTGCGCTGGTCGCTGGACGTTGATCCGGCCGAGCTGTACTGAGGCCGATCAGCGGTATTGACCCGGACGCACGGCCCTGACCAGTACCTCAGTTTCCACCCCCGCCGGGCCTGAATCCAATCAGGATCGCCATTAGGTAACGCCGGCAGCGTTCCGAAAACCGATTTTTCGCGTCATCAAACCTTTTTTCATCATCTACACTCTTTTGTGTCCTTTTTTTATTTTTTTATAAAAATCAAATAATTAACCAAAAATACATTCCCACCAGCCTGCACAAATGCGGGTGATTTTCAGGAATTTCAAGCAATTGAAAAAAACTCCCAGCTTTGAACTCTTTACTTGACGGTGGATACAGCTAGAATTTGGGTGCTCGCGGGACTATCCGCAGCCAGGCACACCACTGAAGGATAAGCCGGGAATGGGCAAACTCAGGGACAGGCCCGGCTGATTGCCAGATCACGGCAATCCCAGCTGTACTATGCCCATGCACGGCTAGCTACTATTCAACCCCAGCCATAGGGAATAACGATGCAACAAGACTTGGTGCACGCTATAAAAAGCAATCCCAAATACCACGAGATGGTTTCAAAACGCGCGACGTTCAGCTGGCTGCTTGCCATCGTCATGCTGGCGATCTACTACGGCTTCATCCTGGTCATTGCTTTCAACAAGCAGCTGCTGGCGCAACCTCTCTTCGCAGGACCGCCTGCGTCGGTCGCCACCGTCGGCATTCCGGTCGGCATCTCGGTCATCCTCCTGGCCTTTCTGCTGACCGGCATTTATGTGTACCGGGCAAACACGGTTTTCGACAAGCTGAACAACGAGATCAAGGAGGAGGTGCTATGAGTTTCTGGAAGCGCGCGTTTCCGGCCATTGCACTGATCCTCTGCACCGGGGCCGCCCTCGCCGCCGGTGACATGGGTGGCGAAGTCAAGAAGCAGCCGCTCAATATCACCGCCATCGTCATGTTCCTGGCCTTCGTTGGCGCGACCCTGGGCATCACCTACTGGGCTGCACAACGCACCAAGACCGCCAAGGACTTCTACACCGCTGGCGGTGGCATCACCGGCTTCCAGAACGGTCTGGCTATCGCTGGCGACTATATGTCCGCTGCCTCCTTCCTGGGTATTTCCGGCCTGGTGTTCGCCAACGGCTATGACGGCCTGATCTACTCGGTGGGCTGGCTGGTCGGCTGGCCGATCATCATGTTCCTGATGGCCGAACAGTTGCGCAACCTCGGCAAGTACACCTATGCCGACGTGGTGTCCTACCGCTTCCAGCGCGTGCCGATGCGCACCATGGCCGCGACCAGCTCGCTGGTGGTGGTGATCCTGTACCTGATCGGCCAGATGGTTGGCGCCGGCAAGCTGATCCAGGTGCTGTTCGGTCTGGAGTATGTCTACGCGGTCATTCTGGTTGGCATCCTGATCATCGTCTACGTCACCGTCGGCGGCATGCTTGCCACCACCTGGGTGCAGATCATCAAGGCCATCCTGCTGCTCTCTGGCGCGACGATCATTGCCTTTGGCGCACTGTATATGGCCGCTGGCAGCTTCAGCATGGAAGCAATGTTCCAGAAGGCGGTAGCCATCCATCCCAAGAAAGAGGCGATCATGAGCCCGGGCGCCATGGTCAGTGACCCGATCGAAGCGATTTCCCTGGGTCTGGCGCTGATGTTCGGCACCGCCGGCCTGCCGCATATCCTGATGCGCTTCTTCACCGTGTCCAACGCCAAGGAAGCGCGCAAGTCGGTGTTCTATGCCACCGGCTTCATCGGCTACTTCTACATCCTGACCTTCCTGATCGGCTTTGGCGCCATTGTGCTGCTGACCACCAACCCCGAATTCCTGGACGCGGCCGGCAAGCTGCGCGGCGGCCAGAACATGGCGGCGGTCAACCTGGCGGCGGCAGTCGGCGGCAACCTGCTGCTCGGCTTCATCTCGGCGGTCGCCTTCGCCACCATCCTGGCGGTGGTCTCCGGCCTGACCCTGGCGGGCGCCTCGGCGATCTCGCATGACCTGTATGCCAACGTGTTCGCCCATGGCAACGCCAACGAGCAGCAGGAAGTGCGCATCTCCAAGATGGCCACTGTAGGTTTGGGCGTGATCGCCATCCTGCTGGGTATCGCCTTCGAACAGCAGAACATCGCCTTCCTGGTCGGTCTGACCTTCTCGGTGGCGGCCAGCGCCAACTTCCCGCTGATCATCACCTCGGTCTACTGGTCGAAGATGACCACCAAGGGCGCGCTGCTCGGCGGCTGGCTGGGCCTGCTCAGTGCCACCCTGTTCGTGGTTCTCGGCCCGACAGTCTGGAAGGACATCCTGGGCAATGCCGAGGCGATCTTCCCCTACAAGAACCCGGCGCTGTTCTCGATGTCGATCGCCTTCCTGGGCATCTTCATCGGCTCGATCCTGGACAGCAGTGAGAACGGTAAGCAGGAATGCGCCTCCTACGAAGCGCAGGATGTCCGTTGCCAGACCGGCATCGGCGCCGAAGGCGCGGCCAGCCACTAAGCCCGCCACCGCTGGCCGGGACACCATCCCGGTCGGCGTGAATCCTGCTAACATACCCCCCGCAGCGCCCGCCGCGTGGGGGTTTTTCTTTGTGCGCAACCGGACCGAACCGCCGTGACCACCCTGGATCAGTTGGATCAAACATCGTTCATCGCGCATCTAGCGCCGTTCAATCAGCTGCCCGCCGCAGAGCTGGCGCGACTGACCACGGCGCTCAAGGTCGGCCACTTTCATGCCGGCGAAGTGCTCTGCGAAGCCGGCGCCATTCCCGCATTCCTGTACCTGATCATGGACGGCTGCGTGCAGGAAATGGATGGCGAAGCCGTTGTCTCGATCTACGGTACCGAGGATGTTTTCGATGCCCGCGCCCTGCTGGAGGGCAAGAGCAAGCACCGCTTCGTGGTCAGCGAACCCACCCGCTGCTTCCGCCTGCCGCGCGCGGTGTTCCTGCAGACCGTCCAATCCTACCCACAACTGGCCGAGTTCTATAATCAGAAGATTTCGCAACGACTCGCCGCCATGCATGGACCAGAAGAAAGCCAGGAACTGGCCGGCTTCACCATCGCCAAGATTCAGGACGCCTACATTCATCCAGCGCTGTTCGTGACCGCGGATACCTCCATCCACGCCGCCGCCGTGACCATGAAGGCGCATAAAACCAACTCGCTGTTGGTGCGCAGTGCAGGCGAGGCCGAGAGCGAAGTGGGCATCGTCACCGCTACCGATCTGCGCGAGGCCGCCATCATCCAGCGGCAATCGGTAGATGAACCGGTCGGGCCACTCGCTACCTACAACCTGATCTGCATGGAACCGGACGATTTCCTGTTCAATGCCCTGCTGCGCATGACCCGCCACAACATCAACCGCCTGGTGATCCGCGAGGGCGAACAGATTCACGGCATCCTCGAACAGATCGACCTGCTCAGCTATCTCTCCAATCACTCGCACATGATCGCCCTGCAGATCGAGCGGGCCACCAGCAAGGACGATCTGAAGTGGGCCAGTCGTGATCTGATCGGCGTGATCCGCGACCTGCACGGCAAGGGCATCAAGATCCGCTACATCATGCAACTGGTGTCGGAGCTGAATAAAAAGATGTTGCGCAAGCTGTTCCACCTGCTAGCCCTGCCGGAACTGCTGGCCAACAGTTGCCTGCTGGTGCTCGGCAGCGAGGGCCGCGAGGAACAGGTCATGAAGACCGATCAGGACAATGCCCTGATCCTGCGCGACGGCTTCAGCCATCCCGACCTGGAACGCATTACCCAGGAATTCACCGACAGCCTGATCGAGTTTGGCTACCCGCGCTGCCCGGGCAACATCATGGTGTCGAACCCGTACTGGACCAAGTCGGCGACGGCATTCAAGGACGAACTGTTCCAGTGGATCGTCCACCCGGGGCGCGAATCCTTCCTGCAGTTCGCCATCTTCTACGATGCCATGGCCGTGGCCGGCGATGACAGCCTGCTGCGCGATGTCAAGGAGCGCATGCACACCCTGCTCGGCGATCACCGCTCCTTCTACAGCCAGTTCGCCCGCGCTACGGTGGCCTTTGAAACCCCACTTGGCTTCTTCACCAATTTCGTGCTTGAAAAAAGCCGTGCCGAGCTGGACATCAAGAAAGGGGGCATTTTCCCCATCGTCCACGGCATCCGCAGTCTGGCGCTTGAATACCGACTGCCGCAGACCAACACCATCGACCGCATCCGGGCACTCGATCAACAGTGCCTGTTCGATTCGTCCTTCGGTGTCGAACTGATCGAAGCCTTCGCCTACATGTCCACTCTGCGCACCAAGGCCGGCCTGAACAAGCTCGCCCAGGGCCTGCCGCAGGACAACTACCTCAATCCCAAGGACCTCAACAAGCTGGAGCGGGAACTGCTGCGCGACTCGCTCAAGATCGTCAACGAATTCAAAAAGTTCATCAGCTACCATTTCAAGCTGGCGATGATCAGCTAGCCCGCGGCCTGCCGCGCCGCCACCGCATCACCGCACGAGAATCCGACCCTTGAAAACGCACCTGCACGCCCTCGTGACCCAGGCCCTCCGGCAACTGCACCAGGAGGGGCTGCTGCCCGCGATCGACACGCTTGTCATTCCCCTGGAGCGCACCCGCGATCGCGCCCACGGTGACTTTGCCAGCAGCATCGCCCTGAGCCTGGCCAAGACCGCCCGCTGCAAACCGCGCGACCTGGCTGAGCGCATCCGCGCCGCGCTGCCCGCCTCCACGCACCTGGCCAAGGTCGAGATTGCCGGCCCTGGCTTCATCAATTTCTTCCTGGCCCCGGCCGCCTATCATGCGTTGGTCGGTGAGATTCTCGCCCAGGGTGATGCCTTCGGTCGCAGCACCCTCGGCGCTGGCCAGCGGGTCCAGGTGGAATTCGTCTCCGCCAATCCGACCGGCCCCCTGCACGTCGGCCATGGTCGCGGCGCGGCCTTTGGCGCCACGGTTGCCAACCTGCTTGAAGCAATCGGCTGCCGGGTACAGCGCGAGTACTACGTCAACGACGCCGGCCGGCAGATGAACATCCTCGCCGCCAGTGTCTGGCTGCGCTATCTGGAACACTGCGGCGAGCACCTGCCGTTTCCGCGCAATGGCTATCGCGGCGATTATGTGCGCGACATCGCCAAGCGCCTGTACGCCGAGCATGGCGGTGCCTATGTTGCGGCAGCGGCTGAAGTCTTGCGTGACCTGCCTGCGGACGAGCTGCGTGACACCAGCGGCGAACGGGTCATCGCCGGCGATAAGGAAGCGCACATCGACGCCCTGATCGAGCGTGCCCGCGCCCTGCTCGGCGAACCGCGCTACCGCTATATCTTCGAACTGGGCCTGAACACCATTCTCGACGATATTCGCGACGATCTGGCCGAGTTCGGCGTGTGTTACCAGGAGTGGTATTCAGAACGCGGGCTGGCCGAACAGGGCGCAGTCAACCGGGTGGTCAACCGGCTGCGTGATGCCGGCTATGTCTACGAGCAGGACGGCGCACTGTGGTTTCGCTCCAGTGCCTTTGGCGATGAGAAGGACCGGGTGGTGCAGCGCGAGAACGGCCAGACCACCTACTTCGCCTCCGATATCGCCTATCATCTGGAAAAATTCGAGCGTGGTTTTGAACGGGTGATCGATGTCTGGGGCGCCGATCATCACGGTTATGTGCCACGGGTCAAGGCCGCCCTGCAGGCGCTCGGCGCCGACCCGACCCGCCTGGATGTGCTGCTGGTGCAGTTCGCCATTCTGTATCGCAATGGCGAGCGGGCACAGATGTCGACCCGATCCGGCGAATTCGTCACCCTGCGTGCATTGCGTCAGGAAGTCGGCAACGACGCCGCACGCTTCTTCTATGTCATGCGCAAGAGCGAGCAGCATCTGGATTTCGATCTTGATCTTGCCAAATCGCAATCCAAGGACAATCCTGTATATTACATTCAGTATGCGCATGCCCGGGTGTGCAGCGTTCTGCGGCAGTGTCATGACAAGGGCAACGCCTACGATCGAACCCGCGGCCAGGCGCATCTGGGCCTGCTGGTCGAGCCGCACGAGGACGCGCTGCTGGTTGCCCTGGCGCGCTATGCAGAAACAGTCGAAACCGCCGCGCTCAATCACGAGCCACACCTGCTGGCCCACTACCTGCGTGATCTGGCCAACGCCTTCCACACCTATTACAACGAGCATCGGGTTCTGGTGGATGACCCCGCGCTGCGTGATGCCCGGCTCAGTCTGAGCCTGGCTACCCGGCAGGTTATCCGTAACGGTCTGGGTTTGCTGGGCGTTTCCGCCCCGGAGAGCATGTGAGCATTCGAAGCGACTATAAACCGGCGAGTGCCTGGCAACGCCGCCGCCGCGCCGCCCGTCGCCATGGCCTGCTGGTGTTGACTCTGGCTCTGATCGGCCTGTTCGGTGGCCTGCTCGCCTATATCCGCAGCACGCCACCCCCTCAGACCGCCCTTGCCGAACAGCCGCCACCCCAGGCACCCGCAAAATCGACGGCCGCACCAGCACCCGCAACCGCCGCGGTGCACACAGCAGCGGCACCGGCGGCCACAGCACCTGCCGCGCATGCCGCGCCGGTGCCAGCAAGCGCCGCAACGCCACACACGGCAGCGGTCACAGCCAGCGCTGCCCACACCCCGGTCGCCCCGGTCGCGCCTGAAAAGCCCAAATACGACTTCTACACCGAACTGCCCAAGCGTCAGGTCGATGTTCCCCAGGAAAAGGCCACGCCGCCCACCGCGCCTTCCCGGCAATTCCCAACGCGCACCCAGCCGCCCGC
>DAITNL010000137.1:0-5715 GCA_036834665.1 Candidatus Competibacteraceae bacterium
CCGGACAGGGCATTGACATAACGGTTGGCAGATTGCTCCTTGAGACGGAAATCCACCAGCGCAAAAGCGAGCGCAGGCACGGTCAGCAGGAACAATAGCCAGACAGCGCGGCCGGTATAATGCGATTCAACATGATGCGAGGCCCAGAGCCAGCGCCGAATGCCCCAAGCCAATCCAAGCGAAAGCAGCGTCAATCCACTCAGAATAAGACCAATCGGGTAGGATTCGACGATATTGCCAACGACTTCATGGGTATAGATCAGGTAATCGACAGCAATGAAGTTATAGCGCGAGCCAAATTCATCCCAGAAGGTCCATTCACCCGCAGCGTTGAACAGCATGATGAAGATCCATACGACGGTGCCCGCCAGCAACAGCCAGCGGAAAGGCGGCCACCGATAAGCCCGATCCGGCACCAGAAACAGAAACAGCACCAGCGGAATGAAAAAGTAGCTGGCTGCAATCAGATCAAAGACCAGGCCCAGGCCGAATATTTGCAGCAGGTTGATCAGTCCGGACTCGACAGCACTGCCGGTCTTGAGCAGCAGTGCGGTGCGGGTCAACAGAGCGACACCCAGGAAGATCAGGAGAAGCAGCCACAAGGGCCCATAGCGATGCTGAAAAAGGCGTGTCACTCGTGAAACCAATCGAGTATGAGATGCGGATGGATAGTCGCGGTATTGCCATCCCCCGCCCCGTCCATGCAGAGGGAGCGGAGGCAAAACGCGGTTCAGACTCAGGCTACCGGATGGCGCAGCTGCGGGTTGGCGATCGCCGGCTTGACCGAGTAGTCATAGAAGCCCTTGCCGGTCTTGCGGCCCAGATAACCGAGCTGCACCAGGCGGGTCAGGGTATGCGGCGGGGAGACGTGCGGCTGATGCATGTCCTGATAAATATTCATGGTCATCGCCTCGACCACGTCCAGCCCAATGTAGTCGGCCAGTTCGAACGGTCCCATCGGATGGCCCGCGCCGGATTTCATGGCGTGGTCGATATCGGCGATCGTGCCGGTACCCATTTCCAGCAGGCGAATGGCACTGAGCATGTACGGCGTCAGCAGGCGGTTGACGATGAAGCCGGTGGTGTCCTGCACGATCACCGGATCCTTGCCAATCTTCTTGCAGAATTCGTTGAGAGTCGTGACGACCTCATCGGAGGTTTCAAAAGCGTGGATGATTTCGACCAGCTTCATCACCGGCGCCGGATTGAAGAAGTGCAGGCCGGCCACCCGATCGCGCTGCTTGCAGACCGCCATCATCGCCGTCACCGACAGCGTCGAGGTGTTGGTGGTCAACAGCGTCTGCGGCGAGACAATGCCTTCAAGCCGCTGGAACAACGCCTTCTTGGTATCCAGATCCTCGATGATCGACTCGATGATCAGGTCGCAATCGGCCACAGCTTCTTCCTGAGTGGTCAACTGCAGCAGGCTCAGGGTGGATTCCATGTGCCCGGCGCTCATCTTGCCGCGTTCGACCATCTTGGCCAGCGACTTTTCCAGACCGGCGCGAATCTTGTCGGTCGATCCCGGCGTTGCCTTCACCGCCACGGTCGGAATACCGGCCTGCGCACACACCTGCGCCACGCCCAAACCCATCGCCCCACAACCCATGACACCAACTTTCTTGATTTCCATCATGTGCTCCTTCAGTAGATGACGAAGACTGCTGTTATTGCGAAAACAGGTCGCTTTACCACGCCCCGCCGCTCAGGAAAACACAGACTGACTCGGTTCAGACTAGGCCGGTCAACGCAAGCCAAGCACTGTGCACCATCAGCGCCCTACGACGGACTCCGGCAAACGGCCATTGCTTCAGAACAGGCCTAGCGATGCTTGAAGTCCGCGGCGCGCTTGTTGGCGAACGCGTCCATGCCTTCCTTCTGGTCAGCGGTAGCGAAGACCGCGTGGAAGGTGCGCCGCTCAAACAGCAGGCCCTCGGCCAGCGTGGATTCATAGGCGCGATTGATGCACTCCTTGGTCATCATCACCGCCGGCGCTGAATGGCTAGCGATGGTTTCAGCGACCTTGAGCGCTTCGCCGATCAGCTCTGCCACCGGCACGATACGACTGACCAGACCGGCCCGCTCCGCTTCCTCGGCATCCATCATCCGCCCGGTCAGGCACAGTTCCATGGCCTTGGATTTGCCAATCAGCCGGGTCAGACGCTGCGTGCCGCCAGCGCCGGGCAGAATGCCAAGCTTGATTTCCGGCTGGCCGAACTTGGCCGTGTCCGCCGCGAAGATCATGTCGCACATCATCGCCAGTTCGCAACCGCCGCCAAGCGCGTAGCCAGCCACCGCAGCAATCACCGGCTTACGGCAGCGACTGGCGCGCTCCCAGTTGCGGGTGATGAAGTTGCCCTTGTAGGCATCCATGTAGGAATAATCCTTCATGCCCTTGATGTCGGCACCGGCGGCGAACACTTTCTCGCCACCGGTGAGGACGATGGCGCGAATCGCCTCATCGGCCTCGACCCCGTCCAGCGCCTGGCTCAACTCGTTCATCAGCTCATCGGAGAGCGCGTTGAATGCCTTGGGGCGGTCAAGGGTAATCAGGGCCACCGGGCCGCGGGTTTCGACCCGGATGTTCTGGTAGGTCATGCGTCAATCCTCCTTCCCGATCTGTTCTGAACTGGTCTTGGAATATGGCTGCGATTCTGGCAGAAGCCACGCCGACGCGGCTTGCACGGAAACGTCATGAGCGACCGGCGCTTGGCCGATGTGCTCAGTATAAGTCAGGTTCAATCCGGATGATGCCGAATGATTGAGGAGGAAATCGGGCGGGGAGCGGGAGCGGAACAGGAATCCACCCTGCCGATCAGCGACGGTGCCAACCAGCAGGCAGGTGCTGAAAGGATCCAGCGAAGCTGCGTGATTTCACTAGCGAACATCCAAATGGCAAAGCAGATTCGTACAACTCGCGAGGATCACTGACGAAGATCGCCGACCGGCCAGATCAGCGGGGTATCGCTCAAATGCAGGCGTTCGCCATTGCCGATATCCTGCGGATTCAGATATTGGCGCGCCGCAGGCGCGGACGGATTCAAGGCGGTCGCCAGGGTCGAAGTGGACGCGACCGGACTCTGCGGCTCGGACAGGATCACCGGCAGGCGCCAACGGATCGCCGACTCACGGGCGAACAGCACCGTATCACCCATTGAGGGCGTTTCGCCTGACAAGGCCACGGGGTTCGGCGGCGAGGCTTGCTGCGGGAGTGGAATCAGATACGAAGCCGCAGCTAGCAACAGGGCCAGGATCAGGATAATCACCTGCTTGCGGTGAAAGGGCATGTTCATGGTGACGGCTCCGGGTATTTCCGCAACTATTTGATCCGATCAGTGATGCAGGCTGTATATGCAATAATCATACCTAACACTCATTTAAATAATTTTATATTTAAAAACAAAAATATAAATAAAAAACCCGCTCTGCGCAGCACCGCTGCGCGAACCGGCACCCCGCTGCGCGAACCGATCCGACTGACCGCCCCGAACCACAAGTGACGCAAACACCGGCCTGCATCGGGTCACTCTGGCCCGGCAGGCCGACGCATATCGCCGTGCAGCATATCCAAAACCCGTCACCTCAGTGACAGTATCCGCATGCTGTTAGTTTGACGCTGCGGCTATGGGCATGCCATATTCTTTTGTTCGAATTTTCCATCAGGCTGGGAAACCGCCCCGCCCCCCATTCCAATCTCTTCTGCCGCAAGCCCCCACGATGAAACGAGAGCCGATAAGCCCCTATTTTGATATCAAGACGGATGCCGAAGGCCATGAGTACATGGAAGTGTACCTGGAAGGTATCGCCCTGTTGCGCCTGGTCCTGAGCAATAAGGGCACCGCATTTACCGAGGATGAGCGGGTCGCGCTGGGGCTGGATGGGCTGCTGCCGCCCCAGGTCAATACGTTGGAACAGCAGGTCGAGCGGGTTTATCGCGGCTTCCTGCGCGAACCCGACCCGATCGCTAAGTACCAGTATCTGCGCGCCCTGCAGGAACGCGCCGAGACCCTGTTCTATGCCCTGCTGGAACGGCATCTCGAAGAGATGATGCCGATCATCTATACCCCGACCGTCGGTCAGGCGGTGCAACAGTTCAGCCATCTGTACCAGAATCCACGCGGACTGTCGTTCTCGCCGCTGAACATCGACCGCGCCGCCAAGGTCGTGCGCAATTTCCCGTGGAACGATGTGCGCATGATCGTTGCCACCGACTCCTCAGCGATTCTCGGCATCGGTGATCAGGGTTATGGCGGGCTGGCCATTGCCATCGGCAAACTGGCGCTGTACACCATCGGTGGCGGCGTCAATCCCTATCACACCATGCCGGTCAAGCTGGATGTCGGCACCGATCGCCTGGAGCTGCTCAACGACGAGTTTTATCTGGGTGTGCGCCAGCGTCGCCTGCGCGGCGAGCGTTATCTGACCTTCCTCGACAAGTTCGTCAAGTCGATTCACGAGCGCTGGCCGCGCGCGGTGATCCAGTGGGAAGACCTGGCCAAGGACGTCGCCTTCACCGTCCTGGAGCGCTACCGCAAGCAGATTCCCTCGTTCAATGATGACATTCAGGGCACCGGCGCGGTGGCACTGGCCGGGCTGCTCTCAGCCAGCCGCCTCAAGAGCGAATCGCTGCGTGATCAGCGCATCGTCATTCTGGGCGCCGGCGCCGGCGGCATCGGCGTCGCCTGGGCCATCACCCAGGGCCTGATCCGCGAAGGTCTGAGCGCCGAGGAGGCCCGCGACCGGGTCTGCGTGGTTGATTC
This sequence comes from Candidatus Competibacteraceae bacterium, assembly GCA_036834665.1. GTDB lineage: Bacteria > Pseudomonadota > Gammaproteobacteria > Competibacterales > Competibacteraceae > RXIX01. The sequence goes on from DAITNL010000137.1 coordinate 4,761, forward strand.
GCGCGGCCTGCTGGTCGAGGGGCGCAACCTCGAACCCTACAAGCAGCCCTATGCGCAGTCGCCGGCACGAATCGCCGACTGGCGGATCGCCAATGAAGTGCCGACCCTGCTGGAAACCATCGAACACACCGGCGCCACTGTCCTGCTCGGTCTGAGCGGCCAGGCCGGCGCCTTCAACCATCCGGTGGTGGAAGCGATGACCCGCAATGCCACCCGGCCGATCATTTTCCCGCTGTCCAACCCGACCTCGGCCTGCGAGGCGCTGCCGCAGGACATCCTGGACTGGAGCGAAGGCCGGGCCATCGTCGCCACCGGCAGCCCGTTCCCGGATGTGATCCGCGACAGTCAGGTGCACCACATCGGCCAGGGCAACAACGCCTTCATCTTCCCCGGACTGGGCTTTGGCACCATCCTGGCCGAGTGCAGCGAGGTCACCGACACCATGGTGCTGGAAGCTGCCTACGCCCTGGCTGACTACACCGTTGCCGCACAGCATCTCGAATCCGGCCGTATCTATCCGCCGGTGCGCGAGCTGCGCGAAGTCAGCATCCGGGTTGGCGCGCGGGTGATCCGTCAGGCGCTGCAGGATCAGGTGGCCGGCAAGACTGATCTGGCCGACCGCGATCTCGATACCTACCTGCGGGCGCGCTCTTGGAAACCGCGTTACCTGCCGATCGTGCGCGGCGACCACACCGCGATGATCGACCACCCCGGTTATAACAAGGAAGGCCATTGACGAATAAAGAAAAATCTATCGGCAACCGGTATTAACCCTCAACACCAGTGACAGGCTTGCCTGTCGCGTGCAGGCACGGCTACTGGTACGGGTGTTGAGTGCTATGGCTGTATGGATTATGAGGATTGGCGAACGTCAAAGGCCCGGTGATGCACCGGGCTTTTTTGTTGCTGGACGCCATACCTCAGCGCACGCGGTAGGGCTTGGGCTTGGGGGGCA
>DAITNL010000137.1:5725-8191 GCA_036834665.1 Candidatus Competibacteraceae bacterium
TGGTGAGGTGGGTGGCGTTGACCAGCACCGGCCTGATCCAGCCCAGCCGGGTGCCGGGCTGAACGCCTCGACGGAGCAGAAACCGGCCGTAGTCGGGAAGGAATTGGGAGGTCATGAATGTTGCCCGTTTCTAAGCCTGATCCCATTCGGTATACATAAATCGCTCAATATCCAAAAGCCGCACCGGACAGTCTTTCAAAAACTGAGCAAGGTGGCTCTGATCGTAGAGCGCAACGTGATTGTTAGCCGCGTGGCGTTGTGCATTTTTGTTAAAAAACTGATTAGTCACACAGACTTTTTTGAACGTGACCTCTGGGTGGCGTTGTTCATAAGTCGCCGCGCCAGCGACCACGTCCTTAATCGCGTCCCAACCCAGTTGGGCATTTTCACAAGACGAGGACTTGCACTGGATTAGCTCGCCCTGTGACCGGCGAATGGCTACCACATCAATCCCATGATCGCCACTGGTTGGAGTGCGCTGAACCTCCAGAAACCCCCGCTGTTGCCAAAGCGCCGCAACCAAGCCCTCGAAGTAGTCCGGGCGCATTTGTAACGCATCATCCAGTGTTAATTTGGCATCAAAGGGAAGACCATCACCTATCGGGATTACGTCGGCAAGATCAAAATCATTGGGAGTGATTTCCCCTGTGCCATTTAACATATCCCGCGCCAATTCCCGTTTGCGCTGGAGCAGTTCATGCAAGTTCATATCGAAGGTCGTGAAATCATCGGCATGGATCACCGGGTAGTAAACATGCACATCTTTGGTCGCGCCAATCCGATAGGCACGGTCAGTAGCCTGATCTTCCTTGGCAGGATTCCAATGTCGTGTGTAATGGATAACGTGATTGGCTGCCTGGATATTCACGCCAAACCCCACGGCTACCGGTGATAGGATAATAGCGCCAAATCCGGCTTTGGCCTGAAAAGCCTTGAGCCGTTTTTGCCGACTATCCACCGCTTTACTGGAGGCTTTTGTATCGCCATTGATGATGTCCGGGGAAAAGCCAAACCTCTGCTCAATGTAGTATTTGAGCAATCGCTGGATCGTTCGGAATTCGCAGAAAATGATGACTTTCTCGGCTTGTTGTTGAATGGGTAATAAGGTTTCCAATAACCAATGTAATTTGGGTGCTTTATCGCGATATTCCGCTAAAGGTTCTGGTTTGAAGACATCCATTCCATGACGACGTGGATCGGTGCAAATCAATCTCAAGTAGTGGAGCAAACCTAAGTGATTTTTGAAGGGTACGACAACATTGGGATTATTGCGCTGGCGGAACAAGTCTATTGCATTGGCGTACAACACCCGTTGGTGGTTCGACAATGGAATGCGGTAATCCCGCTCGATCTTCTGAGGCAGATCTTTAGCGACTTGTGCTTTAGTGCGTCGGATGACTTGTGGATCGATCCGTGTTCGCAATTCCTCGACCCGCGCCAATTCTTCGTCGGTTTTTGCCTCAATGGGTCGGCGATAACGGCGACCAAAGTCATTGAGCGCTCCGAGCAAGCCCGGTTGAACAAAGTCAAACAGGCACCAGAGATCAGCCAAGGTGTTTTCTACTGGGGTGCCGGTGCAAGCGATTTTGAAGCGGACCTTCTGCTTTTTAGCGGAGCGGGTCATCAGCGTATTAGGATTTTTGATCTTCTGCGCTTCATCACAGACCATGATCGACCAGTCTTCTTCGGCAAACGAAAATTCAAAGTCGCGCAAGGTTTCATAAGTGGTCAATACCAGCCGCGCACCTTGCCGCCAACCGGGCAGCAGGAATTTCACCAGTCCCTCTTGTGCCAGTTGGCTATCGATGCTGGCGCGGGGGACCCGCAACGCTTGGATGGACGATCCATATAACGTCAGCACGGGCAAACCATCGGGCTTAAAGAATTTCTGGGTCTCTTCTTCCCAGTTTTCCAGCAAAGACACCGGGGCCACGATCAAGGCCGGTTCCAAATCAGCTTGTTGTTCAAAGGCCCAAGCGATGAGCGTTAAAAGTTGCAGCGTCTTACCCAAGCCCATGTCGTCGGCCAGAATCACCCCCCGGCAGTGTTCGGGTGACTTCCGAAACAGATGTTGAAGTCGGGCCACGCCCTCACACTGGTGATCGAGGAGTCGGATATCCTCACGCAATGCCTGGGGGAGCGCTGGAAGCGTTGGATAAGCCTGCAAAATGTCTCGACGCGCCTCTTCATAATCAATCCCTTGAATGTTGCCCTTGAGGATAAGCCGCCTTTCTTGGCGTTCACTGGAAGGCCGTTTGACTTGGGTCGGATCGAAGCTTGCCTGGCGAGCATCACTCAATACTTCGGTGAAGGTTTGCAGAATAGCCTCGGCTTCGCGCACCGGGATCGGTTGTGGAAAGCCCTTGATCTGGAAAGTGGTCTGACCGCTGGCCTTGGCTTCTTGAAGCTTGGTTTCAAACAGTTCCCGTACTTGCGGGGTCAACGGGATAATGACTGGCTCGCTGG
>DAITNL010000137.1:8201-8943 GCA_036834665.1 Candidatus Competibacteraceae bacterium
CACCCTCCGGCAGAAATGAGATCAGCGGGAGAATATTTTCGGGAAACCAGCCCTCGTCGTCGTTTTTTTTGGCGATATAGGGCGAGTAGTAGGGCTTTTCGACGCCAATATCCTCGATACGGGCGCTGTAGCGGCTCAAGTCATAAACCTGGGCGTAGTTCACCAGAATCTGAGGGGTTTGCCATTCCAGGAGCGCGGCACGGAGCCGTTCTACCTCGCCCGGCGTATTGCCCAATAACTCGAACTCAAAGCCGTTCCAAGCGCAGACTTGGCGTTGCTGATTCAAGGCACGCTCAACAGCGCAGATCAATGCCTCAAGTTCGGCAGCGTCACGGAACATGCGGGTTTCGCTGACGGTTGAACCCGCACGCATTGCCGTTTCGATCTGCAATCCAACCTGTTCGGGATAACCGACGGCATCCCGTTGAATAAAGGCCGTGAATCGGTCGAAGACCAGCCCGACGCGCTCACGTTCACGCTCAAACTGTTCCGGATCAATAACGCGGGCGGCATCCTCGCCAAGGGCGGCAAAGGGGTTCACCACAAATGCTTCGGCCCGGCTTCCCGCAACCCGACGCCGATCCAGCCGTTTGATCTGGCCCAGAACCGTTTTAACTTCGGGAGTCACCAGCACTTGAAGAATGCCTTCCGGCGTTGGGAAGTCGTACCGGTTGGGAACCTCCCGGTAGGTGTCGAAGACCTCCAACCAATTTTCTGGTGCGCCGGAAAAGCTCGGCGAGAC
>DAITNL010000138.1:0-4171 GCA_036834665.1 Candidatus Competibacteraceae bacterium
ACCCTATCCCTACCTGTTCGCGATGATCTTTGCCTCGAACATCGGCGGCACCGCTACCCTGATCGGCGATCCGCCCAACATCATGATCGGCTCAGCCACCGGCCTGACCTTCAACGACTTTGCCTACAACCTGGCGCCGGTCATCCTCGTCATCATGGCGGCTACGCTGATCCCGATTTATTTCATCTGGGGCCGGCATCTGCAGGCGACACCGGAAGCGCGTCAGCGGGTGATGCAGTTCAACGAATACGAAGCGATCACCGACGGGCGCCTGCTCAAGCAATGCCTGAGCGTGATCGGCTTGGTGATTGGTGGTTTCGTATTCGCGCGCTTCCTCGGTCTGGAAGCGGCCACCGTGGCGATGACCGGCGCGGCGCTGTTGCTGCTGCTGGCCAACTGGGGCCGCGACGCCGAGCATCAGAGCAAGCATGTGCTGGATGCGTTCAACGAAGTGGAATGGATCACCATTTTCTTCTTCGTCGGTCTGTTCATCGTGGTGCATGGCGTGGACAGCACCGGCCTGCTCAAGCTGCTGGCTGAAAAGATGGTGGCTGCGACCGGTGGTGACCTGAACGCAACGGCAATGGTGATTCTGTGGTCGTCCGCGATCCTGTCGGCGGTGATCGACAACATTCCCTTTGTCGCCACCATGATTCCGCTGATCAAGGCGATGGCACCGACCTTTGGCGGGCCGGAAGGACTGATGCCGTTGTGGTGGGCACTGTCGCTGGGCGCCTGCCTGGGCGGCAACGGCACCCTGATTGGGGCCAGCGCCAACCTGGTGGTGGCCGGTTTCGCTGAGCGCGCCGGTCAGCCGATCCGCTTCATGCAGTACACCCTGATGGCCTTCCCGCTGATGCTGATGTCCATCGCCATCAGCATGGTTTATCTGTACTGGCGCTATCTGTAACCCGGCGCGGTCGGTCCTTCCTCAGCCCATAAAAAAACCTCCCCGAGTCGGGGAGGTTTTTTTGTGCCGCCCATCAGGCCATGGCATCAGGCCATGATGTGCACACCACCATCGACATAGACCGTACTGCCAGTCAGACGCCGCGCGTAGGGCGTAGACAGGAACGCACAGGTAAAGCCAACATCCATGATATCCACCAGCTCGCCAATCGGCGCCCGCTCCACCGCCTCATTCAGCATCAGATCGAAATCCTTCAAGCCTGACGCGGCCCGGGTCTTCAGCGGCCCCGGCGAGATGGCGTGGACGCGAATGCCATGTCGGCCCAGTTCATAGGCCAGATAGCGGCAGGATGATTCCAGCGCTGCCTTCACCGGCCCCATCACGTTGTAATTCGGCACCACTTCGGCCGCGCCATGGTAGCTCATGGCAAACATCGCCCCGCCCTGATCCATCAGCGGCTCAGCCAGCTTGGCCATGCGGATAAAGGAATGGCAGGAAATATCCATGGCCTTGGCGAAACCTGCCGCCGAGCAACTGATCAGACCGTCCTGCAAATCCTCCTTGGGCGCGAAGGCAATGGAGTGCACCAGCACATCCAGCCGTCCCCATTGTTCCTTGATCCGCTCGAACACCGCTTCGAGCTGGCCCGGCTGGCTGACATCAAGCGGCATGAAAATCGACGCATCCAGTTGCTGCGCCAAGGGCTCGACGTAGCCTTTTGCCTTTTCGTTCAGATAGGTGATCGCCAGATCTGCGCCCAGCTCGTGAAATGCCTTGGCGCAGCCGAAGGCGATGGAATGTTCATTGGCGATGCCGGCGATGAATACCTTCTTGCCGGCCAACATCGTGCGGGGAATCTCAACAGCCATGCGCAAGCTCTCCTGTTTTAAAGGCCCTGTACCTGCAGAGCCCGGGTATGCCGGGCAATCATCAGCTCTTCATTGGTGGGAATCACCCAGGCGGCGACGCGACTGCCGGCGCTGCTCAGGCGCGGACCACCGCTTGCATTGGCCGCGGCATCGAAATCCAGTCCCAGCCACGCCACGGCCTGACAGACCCGCTCGCGGATCGGCGCGGCATGTTCGCCGATTCCCGCGGTGAACACCACCGCATCCAGACCGCCGAGCGCCGCTGCCAGCGCACCCAGTTCCTGGACGATCCGATAAACGAACAGATCAAGCGCAAAACGCGCCCGGGGCGTATCGGACGCCAGCAGCGTACGCATATCGCTGGACAGCCCGGAGACGCCCAGCAGCCCGGATTTCTGGTAGATCAGCTTCTCGATAGCGCGCGCATCCATGTGCAACTCGTCCATCAGGTACAGCATCACCCCCGGATCGAGCCGCCCGCAGCGCGTGCCCATTGGCAGGCCATCGACGGCGGTGAAACCCATGGTGCTGGCCATGCTCCTGCCCGCATGCAGGGCGCACATGCTGGAACCGTTACCCAGATGCAGCACCACGGTGCGACCCTGCGCGGCGCGCGGATCGTATGCAGCCAGCACTGAAGCGATGTACTCATAGGAAATGCCGTGGAAGCCGTAGCGGCGCACGCCACGCTCGGTGATCTCGGCCGGCAGAGCAAAAGCCTGCGCGACCTCAGGCTGCTCGCGATGAAAGGCGGTATCGAAACAGGCCACCTGCGGCAAATCCGGCAGGCGGGCAAACAGCAGGCGGATCGGCGCCAGGTTATGCGGCTGGTGTAGCGGCGCCAGCGGAATGAACTGCTCCAGCTCGCCCAGAATCGCCGGCGTCAGCCGTACCGGCGCCGAATAGCGCAGGCCACCATGCACGACGCGATGGCCCACCGCAGCCAGATGGTGCGCACCGAGATGCTCGCGCACGAAGGCCGCCAGATAGCTCAGGCCACCCTCGTGACCGAGAGTCTCACCCGCCGCCCAGCACCGTTCACCGAGCAGGGCACCGGCTGCATCGCGCGCCTTGAAACGCGGCTCGGTATACAGCCCCTCCAGTTGCCCACCAAGCAGCAGCGCCAACGCGCCTTCCTGGTCGAGGAACAGGGAAAACTTGATGCTCGATGAGCCGGCGTTCAACACCAGGATGGCGTCGCTCATGGGGCGATGCCCTTGGCCACGCTGGAGCGGCGCGCCTGCGCAACCAGTGCCGCCACCGCGCAGGACGCCAGCCGGGTCATCACCGAATCGGCGCGGCTGGTGAGGATGATCGGCACCCGCGCGCCGAGCACGATGCCGGCAGCGTCGGCATCGGCCATGAAGGACAGGCTCTTGGCCAGCATGTTGCCCGCTTCCAGATCCGGCACCACCAGGATATCGGCATAACCGGCCACCGGCGATTGGATATTCTTGATCTGTGCAGCGCTGAGGTTGATGGCGTTATCCAGCGCCAGCGGCCCGTCGAGCAGGCCGCCGGTGATCTGGCCGCGATCAGCCATTTTGCACAGCGCGCCGGCTTCAACCGTTGACTGGATCTTCGGATTGACCGTTTCCATCGCCGACAGAATCGCCACCTTGGGCTGGCTGAAACCGAGCGCCAAGGCCAGGTCGATGGCGTTCTGAATAATGTGCTGCTTGTCTTCCAGGGTCGGAAAAATGTTGATCGCCGCGTCGGTGACGATAATCGCCCGGTCCAGGCTGGGCACGTCCATGATGAAGGCGTGGCTGATGCGCCGCTCGGTACGCAGACCGGTGGCGGTACGCACCACCGCACCCATCAATTCGTCGGTGTGCAGGCTGCCTTTCATCAGCATCTCGGCCTTGCCTTCGCGGGCCAGTTGCACCGCCAGATCAGCGGCGGCATGGCTGTGCGGCGCATCGACGATCTCATAGGGCGAGATGTCGAGCTGAAACTGCGCTGCCAGGGCAACGATCCTGGCGCGCGGCCCAACCAGAATCGGCGTCATGATGCCCAGCTCGGCCGCTTCCACCGCGCCCTTGAGCGAGGTTTCATCGCAGGGATGGGCCACGGCGGTGCTTACCGGACTCAATTCCTTGCAACGGGCAATCAGGCGCTCATATTTTTCGTGCTTGCGTTCCACGGGGATGCGTCCTCATTTTTTAGTTTGAATTGGCTATGGATTCTGATCCGCAGCGTTATCCGCAGCCGGTGCCGCAGCAGCACCCAGCGCGAACAGCTTCTCGATCCGCGCCAAACGCTCGGCCCGCTCGCCGCTGAGCGTGCCGGCTGCCTGTACCGTCGCGCGAATCGCCGCCAGGGCCGTTGCACGCACCGCCGGGTCCGGTGGCAGCATCTGCGGAATCGCCGCCAGCGCGCCATCCCGATC
>DAITNL010000138.1:4181-6867 GCA_036834665.1 Candidatus Competibacteraceae bacterium
CCAAAGAACTGCTCACGCAGCACGTGCTTGAACTCGTCCAGACTCATCGTAGTTTGCCCGGCACGGATCCGGCGCAGCTCGTTGAATCCGCGCTCGTCCACGCCTGGCCCGGCCATGCCGATATAAACCAGGCTGCGGATGGCCGCCTCGCGCACGCCGCCCTCGGCAAGGCGCGCTTTCAGCTCGGCGATGCGCTGCTGCACGAAGGCAATCTGTTCCGGCTCCAGACCGGGATGGCGCCGCGGCGGCTCATCCGAGGCGCGCATGCCCACCAGCGCCTGCAACAGCGGCGAGCTGTACAGGGCCAGAAAAATCTGTTCAAGGCTGCGATCGCGCACATCACGCCAGCCATCGAGCACGGCGATCATCCAGTCCGACACCATGGTCTGGAACTGCAGCAGCGGGTTATCGGGCGCGACCGGCTGGCGCTGCGCGCGCACCTGTTCGGCGAGCTGGGCGAGCTGGTGCATCAGCGGGTTGCGATCCGAGAACAGCTCATAGGGCAGCTCGGACGGATTCAGATGGTGCAGCCAGTCGCCGGTCTTGGGCGTCGATAGCGCCTGCACCAGCGGCTGCAACAGGGTGCGATACAGGCCGAGGTTGATTTCCGACACCCGCCGCACAGTGGCAAAGCGGCGCTCGTTCTCGGGATCGGGCTGAACGATGGCGCGCAGGTCGGCAAGGGTGCGCTGTTCAAAGCGCACGACCCAGTCGCCACTGACCAGATCAGCATTGGCGGTATCGGCGGTCTTGCGCGTCATCACCGCTTCGTAAAGGCCCGGTGGCAGCACGTCGATCAGGTCGATGTTGGAGGCGAATTCCTCATGCTCCTTGCGGGCGACGCTGCCCGAGACGAAGATGCCCAGATGGCCAACGCTCTCGTGGATGGCATAGATGATGGTCTGGCCACAGGCGCGCAGATCATCATCCCGTTCATAGAGATCGCAGATCCAGCCCAGCGCCTGTTGCGGCGGGGTAATGTTGTCACCCTTGGAGCAGAAGCAGACGATCGGTGAGCGGATGTTGCGCAGGTCGATGCGCACGCCATCGCTGGTGACGATTTCCGCCGTGGCCAGACGGTTGCCGACGAACAGTTGATCGACGATCCACTGGATTTCCTCGGCATTGAGGTTGACGTGGCCACCCCACCATTTTTCAAATTCCAGAAAACGCGGCCCCTCGGTATCCACCCTGGACCAGAGGTTATAGTTCTTGCCCCACAGGGTATTGGCTGGATTGAGGTTTTCGAAGTTTTCCACCAGATAGGCGCCATCGAACTTGCCCGCACCCAGATCACCGGTCAGCGCGGTGACCCAGCTGCCGCCGGCCAGCCCACCGGTATAGCGCATCGGGTTCTGGCCCTCGATGCCGGCCCAGTAGGACAGCGGCGACCCGGGGATGATGATCGGCCCGAACAGCTCCGGTCGCACCGCCGCCAGCATCATCACGGCCCAGCCGGCCTGGCAGTTGCCGACCACGCAGGGCTTGCCGTCAGCGTTCGGATGCAGGGCGATGACCTTTTCCAGGAACTGCGCTTCCGCCTGCATGATGTCTTCGATGGTCTGCCCCGGTATGGGCTCAGGCGTGAAACCGACGAAATAGCAGGGATGCCCCGCGCGCAGGGCCACGCCGAGTTCGCTGTCCGCCTTGAAACCGCCAATGCCCGGACCATGCCCGGCGCGCGGATCGACCACCACGAACGGGCGCTTGCGCGGGTCGATGATCACCCCCTCCGGCGGCTTGATGCGCACCAGCCCGTAATTGACCGGCCGCGCCAGGGTACGCCCATCCATCAGCAGCTCGGCCTCGAAGCTCAGCACATTGGGCACCGCCTTGGCCTTCTGCGCGTAGTACTGGTCGCTGCGCTGGCGCAGCACGTCCCAAAACAGTATCGTGCGCTGCCAGGCATCCACCCAGTACTCGACCGTTTGCTGAGCGATAGGCGGCAGGGCCGCGCTGCTGGACAGAAAGGGATTGCGTGATTCGGCCATGACCTGATCCTCGAATTGAACATATCGCGCATTGGCGCGCTGCACAAAAACCGGCTGATTCGCATCAAGCATAGCCCCAAAGCCGGCGCACGATACGGCAATCGATAGCGAAATTTCGCTGTCCCCGCCTACAATTGATTGAACACACCGGCGCTGTCCGGCGCCGAATCTCCGACCCGGACCCAGCCCCCTATCCGTTATCTGACGGGAGCATTCCCTGCATGAGCACGAAACCCCAGCAACCCGCAAACACCCTCGACGCCGCCGTCAAGGCGCTGCGCCTGTATCTGATGGAAAAAGGCAACACATTTGATCACGGCCCGGCCTACGAAGGGCATGGCAAGGTGCTCACCGGCGTGGCCCAGGCGATGCACCTCTACCAGGGCATGGGCTACACCAAGCTGTTCACCCTTGGCGAGCCGCCGGTCTATGCGCTGCTGCAGCGCGGACACCGCGAGGCGCATCTGTTCGAGCCGCAGGATCCACAGATCCGCCAGTGGTTGGAAAATGACGAAGTCGTCAAGTTCGACGATCCGGCCATGCGCGCCTACATGCTGCAAAAGTCCGGTCTGAACGAAGGCGATGTGCCCAGCGCCGCGAAGCCACGGCGCTTTCACATCAACGAGGTCGATAACGTTTTTGTCGCCACGGTCGACGACGAAGAGTGATCCACCCCCGCCCACGCTGTGCAGGAC
>DAITNL010000138.1:6877-7216 GCA_036834665.1 Candidatus Competibacteraceae bacterium
CAGGACAAACCCGTGTCATTGACCATCATTGAAGTCCAGGACGCGATCGGCACGATCGTGATGAATCATCCGCAGAAGCACAACGCCCTGAGCAGTGTCCTGATCGCCGAGATCACGACTGCCCTGGACAGCTTCCGCACGCAGAACATCCGTGCCGTGGTGTTGCGCGCACCCGCCGGCGCTAAGGTCTGGTCAGCCGGTCATGACGTCAGTGAACTGCCCGAGGGCGGGCGCGATCCGCTGGGCTGGAACGATCCGCTGCGGGTGCTGGTGCGGGCCATTCAGGAATTCCCGGCGCCGGTGATTGCCCTGATCGAAGGCGGTGTATGGGGGGGTGGC
>DAITNL010000138.1:7226-8846 GCA_036834665.1 Candidatus Competibacteraceae bacterium
GCCATGGCCTGCGACATCCTGGTTGCCACACCCGGCGTCACCTTCGCCATTACCCCGGCCAAGCTGGGCGTGCCCTACAATATCGGCGGCATCCTGACCCTGATGAACATGATTCCGCTGCCGGTGGCCAAGGAGATGCTGTTCACCGCGCAGCCGATCCCGGCCAACCAGGCCCTGAATCTGGGCATGATCAACTACATCCAGCCTGCCGAGACCATCGAAGCCTTTGTCCACGGACTGGCGGCGCACATCGTCGCCAATTCGCCGCTGAGCATCGCGGTGATGAAGGAGGAACTGCGCCTGCTGGCCAGTGCCCACGCCATGACGCCGGAGCTGTTCGAGCGCATTCAGGGCCTGCGCCGCGTGGTCTATGACAGCGCCGATTACCAGGAGGGCCTGCTTGCCTTCCGTGAGAAGCGTCCGCCCCGTTTCAATGGCAGCTAAGGCGATTCGCGGCCGGCGTCCGCCGCGATGAATACCGTCGCTGCCACCTCGCCCAAGATCGTCTGGATTTTTGGCTGCCTGATCCTGTACTGGCTGTGCTGTATGGTGTGCGCGGTCATCGGTGCCCGCCGCGCGCGCAGTGCCGCCGACTATTTCCTGGCCGGCGGCAGTCTGTCGCCGCTGCTGTTCACCCTGGCGGCGACTGCGGTGTGCTTCTCCGGCTGGACCTTCATCGGCCACCCCGGCCTGAGCTACAGCGAGGGCTGGCCCTATGCCTATGCGGCGTTCTATGCCCTGACCATTCCACTGACCGGCATTTTGTTCCTCAAGCGCCAGTGGCTGCTGGCCCGGCATTACGGCTTCAGCACGCCCGGTGCCCTGCTGGCCTGGTATTTCCAGTCTGATCTGCTGCGCCTGCTGGTAGTTGGTGTGGCGCTGTTCTTCGCCGTGCCCTATCTGGGCCTGCAACTGCGGGCCGCCGGTTTCCTGTTCAATGTGCTCACCGATGGCCTGTTGGGTGTGGAGTTTGGCATGTGGATGCTGGCCAGCGTGGTGCTCAGCTACGTGGCATCCGGCGGCCTGCGGACCATGGCCTGGACTGGCGCGGCGCAGTTCCTGTTGCTGGCAACGGGTCTGGTGGTACTGGGCGTGCTGACCCTGCAGGCCATTGGCGGCTGGGATCGCCTGATCGCCGGGGTGATCGCCCTGAGTCAGGATGATCCGCTGCGCACGCCTGAGGGCTATAGCCACTACCTGGCCCTGCCGGGCGCGATACAGGGTGTGCGCGACGGCACCCAGGCCACCGGCAGCGCCTGGACCGGCAGCATGGTGCTCAGCTATCTGGTGGCGCTGATGGGCATTCAGGCCTCGCCAGCCTTTTCCATGCTGGCTATGGCCAGCCAGCGACCGGCCTTTGCCGCACAGCAGGTGTGGGCCTCGGGGCTGATCATGGGCCTGATTTTGGTGCTGTTTACCGCGATCCTCGGCATTGGCGGCCATTTTCTCGGCGCTGATGCCGCCTTTCTGCAGGCCCATCCCGATCTGGTCAACCCACTGCTGGCCGAGCCCCTGCAACACCGCGACCTGTTGCAGGTGCCCGGTGGCCGCGACCTGCTGATACCGCAACTGATCAACCTGCTAGGCAGCACCATGCCCTGGCTGGTCGGTCTACTGGCC
>DAITNL010000139.1:0-8766 GCA_036834665.1 Candidatus Competibacteraceae bacterium
GGTAGCACTCCAGCGACGATAGCGGTTAGCGCTCGGGGCGGTTACATCGGCGGCGAACTCCAGGGTGTTCAATGTCGAACTGGACCGGGCCGCACCATTGGTCTTCTTGGTCAGGGCAACGCCCGACAGGATGAGCAGGGCCATTTGATCCAGGCGCTCAGCCAGCCAGTAACCCAGCACATCACGGGAGGTTTCGCGGAAACTAATGACAGACTTCTGGTCCGCCATACGACCAGCCAGTCGGTTAGCGTGCCGCAACTGGTCGATCTTGATGAACTGGTCATACGCCGAGATGGCCTCTTCATTGCCCTCAAGCGTGTTATCGCCAGCGATACCGTCCTCGACCAGGTCGGCGACGAGCTGGAAGACCGCTCGGGCCCCCTTCTCGGATTTCTTCAGCTCGGTAATGCGCTGGATCATGCTGTTCGAGCCGGTACCGGCGAACTGCATCATGAAACTGTTGTTACGAGCAACCTTCCACAGCTCCTTGCCCCAGGCAAGTTTCTGTTCGGTCTGCAAAGCACCAAAATTAGTAAGAGCCATTTATAGGCGTCCTCAGAGGAAAATCCATTTACCAAAGGGTCGGGCACTCTCGCGGCCATGCGAATATTGCGGGGGATATCGGACCCCCGGAGCCGAGAACGTCTATAAGCGACGATATTTGCACATAACTATCTGGGGCTGCTTGACTTTTTCAGCAGCCGCGTACTGCCTTCTTCTTTTTACCAGAGGTCGCCACATTGGGCTTGCCCGGCGGCTTCATGGCCCCGGACTTCTTGGGCGGCTTCATACCGCCCATGGCAGTGTCAACGGAAAACGACGGTCGCTTCATGGTTGGGCCCTACAGGTAGTCTCCGCGCAACCGGCGCAGCTCGGATTCAGCCAGGGAGTCGAACTCCTTGTCGCTGAGTTTGGTGATATCAAAAGACTTCGCGTGCGAGGCCCCCGCCTGACTGACCTGCGGGGGTTGCTGCTTCGCCGCTTGAATCTTCTGTTCTACGGAATTCGTCTTCTTCGCAGCCTTGGCCTTGGGGGGATCAGGCTCCGGTTCCGATTCCACGGGAGTGCCGTCAATATCATGCAGGATGGCTGTCACCTTCGCCGAGCGCATCAAAGCCTCCGCCGGGGTGTATTTGCCGCCCTCGATCAGGCCCCGGAACACTTCCAGTGCCTCGTCCACCAGCTCCTGCTTGTAGTCCGTCGAGGCCGGGTCGAACACCGGGTACTGCGCGTTGATGAGCACGACGGCGGCGTCCACAGAGGTTTTGCTGGCGATGGACTCATGGGTGGATACCGTACTGGTGCGGGCCGCGAACTCGGCCTCAGCCTTCTCAGCCCGGCGGATATCAGCCCGAAGCTTGTTGGCCTCTTCCAAGTTGCCGTTGACCACTGCATCTGTGTACTTCTGCTCGGCGGTGTCGTAATCGAATGCCTCCGGCTGGGTCTTGAGCACCTGTTCCTTGTGCTGCTTCAGCGCCTTCAGCTCCGCTTCCGCTCTACGCATGCGCTCGTTGACTTCGTCAAAGCGTGCCTTCGGGATCAGAACCTTCTTCGTTGGGGCCGACTCAGGCTCAGGCTCGGGTTCAGGCTCAGGCTCGGGTTCAGGCTCAGGGGCCGGTTCAGGCTCGGGTTCAGGCTCCGGGGCCGGCGCAGGCTCAGGGGCCGGCTCAGGCTCTGGTTCTGGCTCAGGGGCTTGTTCGACCTCGTTCCCCAGGTCCAGAACAGCGGTGTCTTCATCATCTGGGTGCTTGCTGCTGCCTACAAACTCCGCACTATCAGCCACGCTTCTTGTCCTTCGGGTTGGATTTCTTCTGCAGAGATGCCTTCATCTTCTCCATCTCCGCCTTGTTTTTAACAGTCATCTGGGTGGTTGCCAGGTTCGCTAGGGAGTGAACCTTGGCCAAGTCGAGCTTGTTCTGCATATCCGCCAGGGCGGTGACGATATCCGCCTGCAACTTCTGGTAAGCCAGTTCCAGCTTGGCCCCCTCGGTATGCGCCTGCGCCTCGGTGGATTCCCCCGCCATCTGGGCTTTAGCCTGCGCCAGGGTGGCCTGAGCCTGCAGGTTTGCGGCCTTGGCTTGCAGCTCGGCGATCTGAGCCTGTGACATCTGCATCTGCATCTGCATCTGCATCTGGGCAAGCTGGACTTCCTGCTCTGAGGGCTCCCCGCCGCCGATCATCTTGCGCACCCGTTCGGCAATGTCGTCCCGCCGGCTCAGGTGGGAGTACTCGATGACCACGTCATCGGGGACCAGTACCCCGGCTTGTTTGAGCTGCACGACCTCAGCAAACTGCGTATCGTCGAAGGACTCACGGCTGGGAGCTATGGCTACAGACACCTCGTACTCCCCGATGGTCAGGTCATTGACAATCTGGCCGCTGGGGTTAGGGGCATTGACCTGCAGCTCCTGGGCGGGCTTTTTAGGGGCGTCCCACTGGGTGATGAAGAACACCCTCTGTTCCGTGTAGAACCGCTGGACCAGCGACAGAATCAGCTTAGCGACCAGGGTACGGGTCTGATTCAGGTTGTCGAAGGGCACCTTTGCGGTTGTCAGCGCCCGCTGCTGCTTGGCCTCGATGGCCACGCCGGAGACCTCCGGCTTCTCCATCCCCAGCAGGGCGTCGATGCCAGAGACTTCGCGCAGGTCCGCCTTAGCCTTCATGGCCAGGCGATCCAGACCCGCAGGGACGTTATTCGGCTGGATTTTAACCGGTGGGCTCGCGCCTGGCCGGATACTCATGACCAGCCCTGTCTCAGCTCCGCGTTCTTCGAGGTCATCCTCGCTCATGTTAAGCAGGCTGCCCGCTTCGACGATCCAGCCGCTGTTTGCCGTGGTGTTGACCACGTGCAACTCCTGCGAGGAGATTTTGTTGTACTGGTCCTGCGGGTCGATCAGGTGCTTGACCAGCCCTGATGGCTTGCCGCGCCGGAACAGCGGGAAATACGGCACCACTGTGAAGTGCTCATAGGGGCTCCAGTCGTCGTGGAGCAGCACCTTGTCGGCGGAGACCGTCCAGCGAATCTTGCGGGTGAGCTTCTTGATCACCTGCAGGCCAAACTGCTGGGTAAACGCCTCGACCCGCTCTTTTGGCCAGTCGGGGACCTCGCGCATATCCCCGGTACGCGGGTCGATGAACATGTCCGTGCGTTCCAGCCGCCGGTACTGCCGGTCAATCACCCGGACCTTCGTGACCTGCCAATGACCCCCGCCGTCGGGCGAGGGGTTGTAGCTGTCCCATTCCGCATCACCGAAGGCGTTTTCCGCCCCAGTGAGCATGGAGTCGGTGCCCAGGCTTTCATTCAGCCCGCCGATGGTATCCAGCTCAGTAGCAGCCTTCTTGCCATACAGGACCGCGATCTCATCCAGCGTCATCCAGCGGGTGACGATGACTTCGTTCCAGGTGCCTGGGTCGTAGTCCTTGGCGTCCGGGTCCAGCAGCACATCCAGGGGGTCTAGTGCGGTAATGCGCACTTCGCCGCTGATGTGGTCGGAGAAATCCATGTAGACGTTGAAAAACCCCCGGTCCTGGATGATTCCATCCGAGAACACCTGGGTTTCCACGTAGCGGTAGTTATTGGCTTCGAGGATATGGTGCATGAGCCGCGTCTGCACGTCGGCCAGCTCCATGTTCGTGTGCCGTTTCGGGCGCAGGGTGACCTCTGCCCTCTGGTTCACCTGCTCGCCGATCAGCGAGTTCACCACCGACAACACGGCGTTGATCGTCAGCGCGGGGCGCTTAACGGCCTCCAGAGTGCGCTTGACATCCGGGTCCCACTGGTCGCCGTTGTAGTAGGCATCACACTGCAATGCCTTGCGCACGTACTCGTCGTGGCCAGCTTCCTTGCTGCGCTGATAGGCCCGCCAGTTGTCGTCAGCAACGTCCACTTAGGTAGACCCTGTACTGCCGAAGCCACCAGCGCCCCGGTTGGTTTGTGACAACACAGGTACGACTACGAACTCCAGTGCCTCAGCCTTGAGCACAATGAGCTGGGCCACCCGCTCGTCAGGCTCGACAACATAGGGGGTTGTGCCATGGTTGATGAGCACGACGCCGACTTCGCCCCGGTAGTCGGGGTCGATCAGCCCAGGGGCGTTGATCACGGTGAGCTGATGGTTCAGTGCCAGGCCGCTACGCGGGCAAACCATCCCTACAGTCCCGGGGGGGAGCTCGACCTGCAGCCCCGTGGGTATTCTACGGACCGCCCCAGGGAGGATGCGCAGGGGATTGGGGATGTTGGCCCGCAGGTCTACCCCAGCGGAGGTCGCCGTAGCCGGGACAGGTGCCGCTTGCGCGATACATGGTATGATCATCAAGCCCCCATGAAGGTAGGGTTTGTAAAGGTTTTGAGAATCCTGCGCAGCCACTCAGGCTCCTCGATGGCCTCCACTACCCGGTTTGGGGGGATTTCCTCCATCATGAGCACCAGGTAGGCGCAACTGTCTACGATGTCATCGTGCCGGGAGTTGGGGAACTGCAGGAACTCACCCTTGAGGTCCGGCAGCCACTCGGCGGCTTCAGGGAAATAAACCTTTCCTTGGCGTAGGCGTCCTTGCAGCGACCGGGCACGGCTTTCCTTGTCCTGGCGTCCCGGTGCTAATTCCTTGATGGCCAGGGAATACGCCCCCTGGTCAGCAATTCTGGCATTGAGCATGGGCAGAATCGCCATGCTCAGTTGTCCGCGTTCTATACCACATAGGAACGTATCGTAACGGCTATGCATCGAAATGATGGTATCAACGATGGCTAGCGAGTCCAGCTTGGCCCTGATCATATCCAGTATGTACAGGTTGCCATTCGTGTCTATGCCACCGACCACACCGACGGTCCAGTCGTTACGCTCCTTCTTGCCGATGGCCAAGTCCCAGGCCATGAAGGTCCGCAGGTCATCAGGAGGATCGGTGTAGTACCTGAACCACGAGTCCTCGAAGTATCCGCCGACAT
Organism: Candidatus Competibacteraceae bacterium; assembly: GCA_036834665.1. Classification (GTDB taxonomy): domain Bacteria; phylum Pseudomonadota; class Gammaproteobacteria; order Competibacterales; family Competibacteraceae; genus RXIX01. Next base: position 4,945 of record DAITNL010000139.1, read on the forward strand.
CCGGGGTTGGGTTTTGCTGGTACAGGGCTTCCCAAACCGCAGGACCCACAGCGGCCTGGATTTTCCGCAGCTCCTTGACATCGTAGCGCTCCGGGTGCAGCGCCTCCCCCCGCTTGCGGTGCTGCTCATCATGGGTCGCGATGGCAGGGTAGCGGATGACATCGAACACATCGCCCTCGCCGTCCTCCATGCGCCCCATCGGGTCATCATGATGCCAGCGGGTGCCGATGGTGAGGATGCCGCCCCCAGGGGCCAAGCGGGTGCGGGCCGTAGAGGTGTACCACTCCCAGGCGCTTTCCCGCGTGGAGTCGGAGTATGCCTCGGTGGCGTTTTTGATCAAATCGTCGATGACGAGGATGTGGCAGTTGTGGACAAGAATCTCGTTTGCAAAGAGGTTGCTTGTTCCTTCAACTTGCAAGTCATAGACGCTGACGCCTCGATCGCATACAGGCTCAACCATGGAAATGGTGTCGAAGCCGACTTGTGGTGAACCATATGGCACGATAGCTTTTTCGGCGAGGATGACTCTGTCGCCGTGAGCGAGCTCCCCCGCTTCTTTATACCCCACTCCGATAACAAAGACCCGGTGGTCTGCTGTAAGACGGATAGAGCGTCCAGCAACTGTGTGGATTCTGATGACATCCTGATTTCCCGTTACTTTAACCGCTAGGACTCTACAGGGCTTGATCTCCCCAGTAGCGTGGTCGTAGCCGTACACTGCTACACCCCCAGTGCACCATAAGCGGGTTAGGGTGGCGATGGAAACCACACCATGTGTAGCCGTGGATACCAGAGTGTCTCCAGCCAAGCAGCCGAAGCCATTAATAGGGCCCCCTCTCCCGGCGGGTTTGAACCCACCGTTTGCTGTTGTTCTCCACCCTTCCGCACTTTGCATATCTTCAGATAATCCGGCGTTTGGGAACACAGCAGAGAAGGGGTCTGAGGTGAGCAGTGAGCGTACTTTCTTGGAAAAAGACAGTTGCAGCGACAGCGCGTAACTGCAACTGATAATTTCCTTGTCGGGAAATCTTCCTAAAAACCACGCAGGGAAGTACTGCGAGGCAATCAATGATTTGCCCAGTCGTGGTGGCATCATGACCATCAGACGGGGGGATTTATTGGCTATGACATCGTCGGCGAAGGTCTCCAGGCGGTCACAGAGTTCCTTGTGGACCCACCCTGCCATATAACCGGGATGACAGCGCTGAATAAAGGGCAATAAATGCCGCCGAGACATCTCTCGGGAGGCTATTTCCCGGAGGATTTCAGTCTCGTCCAAGCGCCTTGATCTCAGGCTGGTGAATCAAACGGACCAATTCATCATCGGGGAGCATGGATATGCGCTGCAAGAGCTGCGTATTGCTGGTGTGCTCAATCTGAACCCGACTTGGCGCATAAGCGCCGATCAAACGCCCAATCTCTCGCCACGCAGCCACGAGGTCCTGGGAGTTTTGCGCTGCGTAAACAGCATCCATCATGCCGGCGATGATGTCATCGCGGGTCAATCCGATGTTTCTCTGCAGTTGCAGGACCGCTTCTCTCACGACTGGTTGAATCTCCAGTTTAATTGCCTCGGTAGACGACGGGCGCATGGTGTGTACGTTACCTATGTACGCGCCCTGATTCATCAGCCTGGGTTTCTTTTTTAGAAAATCACTATTCAGCTTGGGAAACGCATAGGGCAGTGCAATCTCCGTCGGGTACCCCGCCTCTCTGCACGCAGCGTAAACGTGCAGGGGTCTTTTATCACGATAAACGCTGGGGATGGGGATGGTTCCGTTCGGCATCCCCAGCCTAAATAAATCTCTGCATTTGACGAAGTGTTTGATCACGCTGGGTATTTTACATACCCCTCACTGGGGCTGCTGAAAAAGTCAAGAAAAATTTTTAAAAATATTTTTATGAGCTTTCTCCTCCATTGTTTTGACCCTTGGCTTGAGATTTCCCCGGCAATGGGGATTCAGGTCACAGGTAGACAAGGGTTGAAACCAGTTGCGGGTCAATATGGGACCCGCGCAATTAGGAGAAAGATCATGTTCGCCATCATCACCATCATCATCATCACCATCACCATCGCCATCATCGTCAACCATTCCGGGAAGCAGCGTGTTGCACGCGCTTTGGAGGCGCGCTGCGTTGAGATCGTTGCTGGGTTGCCAGTAATTGAGGATGTTGATTCCTGTGATCAGCCCCTGGTAGAAGCCAGTGCGGTGCCGTCCACCCCCGCGATTGTAATTACCACCCCGAAAGAAACCGCAAAACCCCCCCGCAAGACCCGGGCTAAGAGCGAAAACACCAAGCTGGCCCGAGCCCGCAAGGCGGTTTTAAACCGCCGAAAAGCGGTGCTGGCGTACTCCACGATGGAAGACCAGGAGTATGGCATCTCACAGGAGGAGCTCGCTGACATCAGGCATAGCCTGGGTCAGTGATGTACAGCCCACAAGGATGTGAGCAATCCCCAATGCGCATTGGTGACAGTGCGCATTGGAGGGTTTGAGTCCCCCCTTCATAGGGACTCGTTATTAGGAGCACACAACGATGGATAACCCCATCAAAGCGGCAGTTCGATTGGCCCTTGAGAACGTCCTCCGCGATGAGGCGGTGGGCAGTAAGAAGGCGGCGATCCACCACGCCATCCACGTCTGCCGCGAGGCAGGATACGCGGTTGACGCCGCTACCCAGGCGGTGAATATGGCGGGGGTCCGGCACGACCGTGCCTGCCGCCAGGCCGAGTTGGCCCGCACCCGCTTGGCTGTGGAGGCGGAGACGCTGCAGCGCCTTCGTGACTTGGCGGAGGCCACGCTGCGGGGCGAAAGCCCTGCGGTCAAGGCTGCCAAGGCCGGTGTGGTGGCAGCCAAGGCCGCGATGGCCGCCCCCAAGGCCCGTCTGGCCAAGGCGGTGGCGGCGGAGGCCGAGGCGGCGGTGGTCGCCAAGGCCGCGATGGCCAACCTCGCCAAGCTGGGCCGCAAGCCCAGCCGCGAGGAGAGCCTCGCCGCCGAGGCCCTCTGGGCCAAGGCCTCGACGGCCCTGTATGCCCGGCAGGGCGCTCAGGCGTCGGTGGCCAGCGCAGAAGCGCTGGTCCGCCACGCCGAACGTAGCCTGACCAACGCCTGTCGCGTACAGGCGGATGTTGCCGCCAAAATCGCGGGGCTTCCGGCCAGCGCCGTCGTGGCTGTGGCCTACGAGGCGGCCCTGACCGCCTTGCGGGACGCAGAGGCCGAAATGGCCTCGGCATTTCACGAGGCGGCGGATGCCCGCCGGAAGCTCCGGTTGGCGCTGATCCGCCACCTTGAGGCCCGCAAGGCCGTCCGCAAGGCCCGCAAGGCCAAGCTGTCCCCGCGCGTGCGGTTGGCAGTGGAGGTCATCCGTCCTGCGGTGCTGTTGAACCGCGCGGAAGCCCGCCGCGCTGATGCGGCAGTGCAGGCACGTCTGGCCCTGCAGGACCGGTTCATCGCCTCCTTGGAGGCGGACCGGGCCCAGTGGGTTAAAACCGCCGCGCTCTTGGAGCGTGAGGCTGGGGAGCACGGCTTTCTGCGGGTCGAGAAGGCGTCCGACCGGGTGTTGGAGAAGGTCCGCGCCTGGTACCGCCTGTCCGAGCAGGACATGCACGCAGGGTTCATGGCCATGGAGGCTGACCCGGACCTGCAAGTCCAGATGATCAGCACGGTGCTGGAGGGCAACTACGCCCCGGACACGGAGACCCTTCGTGGGCTGGACGCGCTGCTCGCAGTAATGCGGGAGTCGCGTCGGCACTATGTGTTCTCCTCCCTGCCTTGCTTCGAGGAGCCGAAGGGCTGGACTCCGGTCCTGACCAGCGGCGCT
>DAITNL010000140.1:0-8749 GCA_036834665.1 Candidatus Competibacteraceae bacterium
GCGTATGGGAATCCACCGCGCCGTCTCAGGCACGCGCGCGAAACCTCGAACATCACCGTATCCGTCACACAGCGCCATTGGCCTGGCTGATGCGGAACTTGACCTTCCACATTTCAGAGCGCGATGAAATGGACGATAGCCAATTGCAATGAGATGTTGAGCACGACCAATCAAGTGCACCAGCCGGAGCTTCTATCTAGTCCGGGTATTCCCACTGATTTTTATGGGGATTGTATTCTAGATTGGATTTTTTAGGAGCGTATTTCCAGGAGTTGGTATGAGGATTATATTTAAGCTCTTCGTCAGGCTGGGTGGTTTCCCATGTACGTTCATGAGGATTATATTTTTGTACGGAACCCTTTGGTGCCATATCCCATGAATTATTGTGAGGGTTGTACTGTGGCGATGAATTTGGCGCTGAGTACTTCCAGCTATTCGAGTGAGGGTTGTACTGCAATTTAGCGTCTGGCGTGGTTGTTTCCCATGCGCCTGTATGCGGATTATACTTTTGCTCGGCAAACGAAACTCGTGACAAAAAAGCCAGAGAAAAAGCAAGCAAGTAAGTAAGCGTAATTTTCATCAAATTGATCCATTTGAGTCTATTTTATCGTTCACGCTGGAGCGTGGGAACCATCGGAAGCCGGATGCGCTGCGCTTATCCGGCCTACCCGGCTGGGTCACTTGAGTCTATCTATCGTTCCCACGCTCCCCGCGTGGGAACCATCGGAATACCCGCATATATGCCAGCTATGACGAATTAAAGATAAAATCGATCGGGAAACAGTTAAGGGATGCGCATCGCGTCCCGATCAGGCATCGTTATTGCCCAAGACCACCTGCTGACGCTGGCGGGCGAAATCCAGCAGGCGCCGGATGGGCCGCACCGCACGCTCACGCACTGCCTCATCAATCACAATTTCATTGGCGCCGCTTTCCAGCACCTGAGCCAGATTGCGCAAGCCATTCATCGCCATCCACGGACAGTGCGCGCAACTGACGCAGGTCGCACCCTTGCCGGCAATCGGCGCTTCCAGCAGGATCTTGTCCGGTGCCAGTTGCTGCATTTTGTGAAACAGACCATTGTCAGTGGCAACGATAAAAGTCGTGGCCGGCAATTCACGCACCGCCTTGACCAGCGCCGTCGTTGAACCCACCAAATCCGCCTGGGCGATCACATCCAGCGGCGATTCCGGATGCACCAGCACCATCGCTTCAGGATGCGCAGCGCGCAGCTTTTCCAGCCCATCCGCCTTGAACGCTTCATGCACCACGCAGGCACCATTCCACAACAGCATGTCCACACCGGTTTCACGCTGCACATAAGCGCCCAGATGCCGATCCGGCGCCCAGATCAGCTTTTCGCCCTGCGCCGCCAGATGCCGCACCAGCTCCAGCGCAATCCCCGAAGTCGCCACCCAGTCGGCACGCGCCTTCACCGCCGCGCTGGTATTGGCGTACACCACCACGCTGCGCTCGGGATGCTGGTCGCAAAAGGCGCTGAACTCATCGACCGGGCAACCCAGGTCCAGCGAGCAATCCGCCTGCAGATCCGGCATCAGCACCCGCTTTTCCGGATTGAGAATCTTGGCGGTTTCGCCCATGAAGCGCACCCCGGCGACCACCAGCGTGCTGGACCTGCACTCCGTGCCAAAGCGCGCCATGTCCAGCGAATCCGAGACATAGCCGCCGGTTGCTTCAGCCAGCTCCTGCAGCTCGGCAGCGGTGTAGTAATGCGCGACCAGGGTGGCATCCTGCGCGATCAGCAGGTGCTTGATGCGCGCGATCAGCGCGGCCTTCTCAGCGGCATCGAGGCTTTCAACCACGGTAGGCGGCACCTGCGCCGGGGTCAGGCGGTAATCCTTGCGAATGAGTTCGGCAGTAGCGGCAGTCATGCGGGTTCTCCAGCAGCCGGACCGGCTGCTTTCCAGGACCGGGCTTGCGGGTTGCGGGGCCGGATCGGCGGTTTGATATAGTTTCATTTTGACACTATTGCAGAGCAATGACGACTATTTTACGCGGCCACCGTCCGGAGCCGGACCGGAATTCGCTAGAATGAAACTCTTTTTTCAGCGGCAGGGGCGGGGGTGAACAATGACAGGGACAGACCAGCGGGAAACGGTAGTGCTGGTGCATGGACTCTATGTGCATGGCCTGTGGATGCGCCTGCTGGAATACTGGCTGGAGCAGGCCGGCTATCAGACCGTGAACTTTTCCTATCCGACCATGACCCGCTCGCCAGCGGAGAATGCCGAAGAGTTGCATGCCCTGCTGGCAACCCTGGACGTGCCAGTGGTGCATTTCCTGGCGCACAGCATGGGCGGGTTGGTGGTGCGCTATCTGTTTCAGCGTTATCCACGCCAGCGGCCGGGCCGGGTGGTGACTCTGGGCACGCCGCATCAGGGCAGCTACGCCGCGCAGATCATGCAGGGCAGTGGCCTGGGCTGCCTGGTTGGGCGTGGCCTGGAAGGCGGGCTGCTCGGCGATGCGCCGGCCTGGACTACGCCGCATCAACTCGGCTCCATTGCCGGTACCTTGAATCTGGGCGTGGGCCTGCTGTTTCCGGGCATGCCGGCGCCGGCCGATGGCATGATCGCAGTGGTCGAAACCCAGTTGCCGGGCATGAGCGATCATATCTGCCTGCCGGTATCGCATATGCAAATGCTGGTTGATCCCGCCACCGTAACCCAGGCCTGCGCCTTCTTCGCCACCGGTCGCTTTCATCATCCGCCTCAGCACCGCTGAACCGCAGCTGGCGCGAAACGATGGTAGACTGCTTTCTCAATTTCCATATAACCGAACGTGATTTAGGCAAGAGGCTTTATGGCTGGACATAGCAAGTGGGCGAACATTCAGCATCGCAAGAACACTCAGGATGCCAAGCGTGGCAAATTGTTCACCCGACTGATCCGTGAGATCACGGTCGCGGCGCGCATGAGCGGTGGCGATCCTGGCGCCAACCCGCGCCTGCGGCTGGTGATGGACAAGGCGCTGGCGGCCAACATGCCCCGTGACACCATTGACCGGGCGATCAAGCGCGGCACCGGTAATCTGGAAGGCGTTGAGTACGAGGAAATTCGCTACGAGGGCTATGGGCCGGGCGGCGTAGCGGTAATGGTCGATGCCATGACCGATAACCGCAACCGCACGGTGGCCGAGGTGCGCCATGCCTTCGGCAAGTGCGGCGGCAATCTGGGCACCAGCGGTTCGGTTGCCTTTCAGTTCAGCGAACAGGGCGTGCTCAGCTATCCGGCCGGCAGCGACGAGGACCGGATCATGGAAGTGGCGCTGGAGGCCGGCGCCGATGACGTGGTCAGCAATGACGATGGTTCGGTGGATGTGCTGACCGCGCCGGCGCTGTTTCAGACCGTGCGCGAGGCCATGCTGGCCGCTGGGCTGAAGCCGGAGGAAGCCGAGATCACCCAGCGCGCCAGCTCCAGCACCACGCTGGGTCTGGAGGACGCGCAGAAAATGGTCAAGCTGCTGGACATGCTTGAAGATCTGGACGATACCCAGAACGTGTATTCCAACGCCGATATTCCCGACGCCATTCTGGCGCAGCTCTGAGCAGCGGGCGTGAGCATCATCCGGCTGATGGGTATTGATCCGGGGTCGCGGATCACCGGTTACGGGATCATCGATATGGACGGGCCGCGCAGCCGCCATGTCGCCAGCGGCTGCATCCACACCGCCAGCGAACACCCCCTGCCGGAGCGCTTGAAAACCATCTTCACGGGCATAGCTGCGGTGATTCGCGACTACCAGCCGCTGGAAGTGGCCGCCGAGCAGGTGTTCATGCACCGTAATCCGGATTCGGCGCTGAAGCTGGGTCAGGCACGCGGCGCGGCCCTGTGCGCAGTGGTGATGGCCGGTGTGCCGGTCAGCGAGTATGCGCCGCGCGCCATCAAGCAGGCAGTGGCCGGCAGCGGTGCAGCGGATAAGCTGCAGATACAGCGCATGATTACCCTGTTGCTGAATCTGCCCGAGTCGCCGCAGGCCGATGCGGCCGATGCGTTGGCGGTGGCGATTTGCCACGGTCATACCCGGCAGACGCTCAATCGTCTGGGCGGAGTCGCGGCATTCAGCGGGCGACGGCGCTGATGATTGGCCGCCTGCGCGGGCTGCTGGCCTGGAAGCAGCCGCCCTATCTGCTGATCGATGCGCATGGCGTCGGCTACGAACTGGAAGCCTCGCTGACCACGTTCCAGACCCTGCCGGAACTGGGCGCCGATGTGACGCTGCATACCCATCTGGTGGTGCGTGAGGATGCTCATACCCTGTACGGTTTCGCCAGCACCGCCGAGCGCAGCCTGTTCAGGCACCTGATCCGGGTCACCGGCATCGGGCCCCGACTGGCGCTGCTGATTCTGTCGGGGATGAGTGTCGAGGCGTTTGGCCGCTGCGTGCGCGATAACGATGTTGCTGCCTTGACCCGTCTGCCGGGGATTGGCAAGAAGATCGCTGAGCGGCTGGTGATCGAGATGCGCGATCGCATCGGCGAACTGGGCGCGGATCCGACCCGGGTGGTGTTGCCGGGCGGCGCGACAGGCACGGCGGCCATCAACCCAATCGACGATGCCATCAGCGCCCTGATCGCACTCGGCTACAAGCTGCCCGAAGCCTCGCGCATGGTGAACGCGGTCGATAGCGACGGCCTGAGCAGCGAGGCGATCATTCGTCTGGCCCTGCAGGCCAGCGTGCGCCGCTGATAACCCGCACCCCTGCGCGCGGTTAATCAATTCTGCGGTGGTTGCCACGATTGGGTTTTACACTTAATTTGTGCACTGCCGCGAAGCCTGATATGTCAGACTCAATGCGGACGCGCCGCCCGCGCCTGAGCACCCTTATCGACTCGACCGCCTGATACCGCTATGCCCCCCGTTGACCGCCTGATTACCCCGACCGCCAGTTCCGAGGATGTCACGCTCGATCGTGCCGTGCGCCCCAAGCGTCTGGCGGACTATATCGGTCAGCAGGCGATGCGCGAGCAACTGGAAATTTTCATCCACGCCGCGCGCGCCCGTGCCGAGGCGCTGGATCATGTGCTGCTGTTTGGGCCGCCGGGGCTGGGCAAGACCACGCTGGCGCATATCATCGCTGCCGAGATGGGCGTCAGCCTGCGCCAGACCTCAGGACCGGTGATCGAGCGGCCGGGTGATCTGGCGGCGCTGCTGACCAATCTGGAACCGCGCGATGTGCTGTTCATCGACGAGATTCACCGGCTGAGTCCGGTGGTCGAGGAAGTGCTGTATCCGGCGATGGAGGATTACCAGATCGACATCCTGATCGGCGAGGGACCGGCGGCGCGCTCGATTAAGCTGGATCTGCCGCCGTTCACCCTGGTCGGTGCGACCACCCGCGCCGGATTGCTGACCTCGCCGTTGCGCGACCGTTTCGGTATCGTGCATCGCCTGGAGTTTTATACCGCTGAGGAGCTGACCGAGATTGTCGCGCGCGCGGCGCGCATTCTCGGTATTGAGACCGATACGCCAGATGGCGCGGCGGAGATTGGCCGGCGCTCGCGGGGCACGCCGCGCATTGCCAATCGACTGTTGCGTCGGGTGCGCGATTTCGCCCAGGTCAAGGCCGGTGGGCGCATCACCGTCGAGGTGGCGCAACAGGCGCTGGATATGCTCAAGGTTGACGAGCGCGGTTTCGATGAAATGGACCGGCGTCTGCTGTGGCTGATGATCGACAAGTTTGGCGGCGGGCCGGTCGGTCTGGATACGCTGGCAGCGGCACTGGGCGAGGAGCGCGGCACCATCGAGGATGTGCTGGAGCCGTTTCTGATCCAGCAGGGGTTCCTGATGCGCACGCCGCGCGGACGGGTAGCGACGGCGCATGCCTATCGGCATTTTGGGCTGGCGGTGGCCGGCGCGGCGGGCGATCTGTTTGCCGCTGGACCCTAGCCGCGCGGCGGGACTGCCCGGCGCGATACCGCTTGCGGGGCGGGCGCAAAGGGAACCGCAAGTGGTCTGGCCTTTATTTGGGCGGTGCAGGAAGGGGTTTGGCGGGTGTGGGTGTAGCTGCGGGGGCCGCTGTGACGGGCGTCTTTTCATGCCTGGCGGCTTCAGCGGCGACGGCAGCTTCCTCACCGGCTTCGGCATCGGGCGGCGACAGGGTTTCCAGGGCGATGTTGTATTCGTCCGTGTTCAGGGTGCCATCGGCATCGGCGTCGGCGGTTTCAAAGTCGAGACCTTCGACGCTCGCGGCTTCGGCAGCGCTGATGAGTCCATCGCCATCCGTGTCGACCTCTTCGAAGGTCATGGGCGCCGCCAGGGCGGTGAGCGTGACCCAGAGCAGGGCTGAAGGAATAAGCGTGCGCATCGGCGGGCGTTCTCCACGGTTCAGGGGTAATTCAGGTTGGGTTTAAGGTCTTTTTTCGATGGTATGCGACAGTTGGGGAATTCTAGCGGAACCATGGACACTTTTGTTTGGCCAGTACGGATTTACTACGAGGACACCGACAGCGGCGGCGTGGTCTATTACGCCAATTACCTGAAATTCATGGAGCGGGCCCGCACCGAATGGCTGCGTGCCCGGGGCATCGAGCAGGATGTGCTGTGTCGCGAGCACGGCATCCTGTTCGCCGTGCGCACGCTGCAGGTCGATTATCAGCGGCCGGCGCGCTTCAATGATCTGCTTGAGGTGCATAGCCATGTGGCCGATGCGCGTGGCGCCAGCCTGGTGTTCGCGCAAAGGATTCAGCGCCGCGCTGACGCGGAACCGCTGTGCCGCGCGCAGGTCAAGGTGGCCTGCATCGATGCGCAAACCTTCCGTGCCTGCCGGCTGCCCCGGCCTTTGTTGAGGGAGATCGCCGGTGAAGGCTGAATTGTCGATTTGGAGCCTGTTCGTCAACGCCAGCCTGATTGTGCAAATGATCATGCTGCTGCTGGCGAGCATTTCGATCGGTTCATGGTGGGTGATCGCCAAGAAGTACATGGTGCTGGAGGCGGCCAAGAATGCCATTGATCAATTCGAGGATGATTTCTGGTCGGGGATCGATCTGGCATCGCTGTATGCGCGTATTCAGCGTCAGGGCGAGGAGGTGCGCGGCATGGAGGCGATCTTTCTGGCCGGCTTTCAGGAATTCCTGCGCCTGCGTTCCCAGCCGACCGTAGATCCGGAATCGGTGGTGAGCGGTGCGCAGCGGGCGATGCGCGCGACCGGTTCACGTGAGCTGGATGAGCTGGATATGTATTTGCCCTTGCTGGCGACTGCCGGTTCCACCAGTCCCTATATCGGTCTGTTTGGCACGGTCTGGGGCATCATGAACGCCTTCATTGCGCTGGGCGCGACCCAGCAGGCCACGCTGGCGCAGGTGGCGCCGGGCATTGCCGAGGCCCTGATTGCTACGGCGATGGGCCTGTTTGCGGCGATTCCAGCGGTGATTGCCTATAACCGTTATGCCCACGATGTGGACCGGCTGGCCAACCGCTACGAGACCTTCATGGAGGAGTTTTCCAACATCCTCCAGCGGCAATCCTACAGCCTGCGCCGGGGATAGATCATGTTACGCCGTCGCTCGCATAGCCGCCTGAAGGCGGAAATCAATATCGTCCCTTACATCGACGTGATGCTGGTGTTGCTGGTGATCTTTATGGTTACTGCGCCGCTGCTCAATCAGGGTGTCGAGGTGGATCTGCCCAAGGCGCCGGCCGATACCCTGGATATCGAAAAGCGTGAGATGGATGTAGTGGTGCTGTCGGTGACCCGGGAGAACCGCTGCTATCTGAACATCGGCGCGGAACAGGCCAGTCCGGTTGATTGCCAGACCCTGGAGCCGCGCGCGGATATCCGGGCGTTGCTCAAGCAACAGCCTCAGCCGCCGGTGTTGGTGCGCGCTGATCGTGAGGTGCGCTATGAACAGGTGATTCAGGCGATGACCGCGCTCAAGGATGCCGGTGCTGCCAAGGTGGGTTTGTCAACGTCGCCGCCTGAGGGCGCTTCGGGCGGCACTCCCTAAATGACTGCATGATGCACGCGGAACGCAAGGCACGGTATCAGGATCGGCTGGCAACGGCGTTCACCGTGGTGGTGCATGCTGCGCTGGGCGGTCTCCTGCTGTTCAATCTGAGCAGTTCGGATGCGCTGCACGCGCCGCAGCAGACCGAAGTTCAACCGATCGCGGCCGAGATTATTGATGAAGTGGCGCTGCGGGCCGAGATGGAGCGCGTCGCCGCTGCGGAACGTCAGCGTCAGCAGGAAGAAGCGGCGCGGCAGGCGCAACTGGCGCAGGCGGCCCGTGCTGCGGAAGCGCAGCGCCAGGAGCAACTGCGTCATCAGCAGGAAGAGGCCGAGAAGCGCCGCCTTGCCGAGGAACGCAAGGCTGAGGAACGGCGACAGGCTGCGGAGGAAGCCCGCCAGGAAGCCGTCGAGGCGAAACGCAAGGCTGCTGCTGAGGCGGCTGCTGATGCCAAGCGTGAGGCTGCTGAAAAGGCCGCTCTTGAAGCCAAGCGTGAAGCTGCTGAAAAGGCTGCCGCCGAAGCCAAGCGTGAGGCCGCTGAAAAGGCCGCTGAGGAACGCCGGCAGGCTAATGCCGAAGCCAAGCGTGAAGCTGCTGAAAAGGCCGCTGAGGAACGCCGGCAGGCTAATGCCGAAGCCAAGCGTGAGGCTGCTGAAAAGGCTGCTGAGGAACGTCGGCAGGCTAATGCCGAAGCCAAGCGTGAAGCCGCTGAAAAGGCTGCTGAGGAACGCCGGCAGGCGGCTGCTGATGCCAAGCGTGAGGCTGCTGAAAAGGCCGCTGAGGAAC
>DAITNL010000141.1:0-1143 GCA_036834665.1 Candidatus Competibacteraceae bacterium
GGGCTTGACCGTATCCAGCACCGCCTGCAGTGCTGCTTCATCCTCATGAGATAGAGACGTTTTCAACAACCGCCCGCCGGTACCCTCCAGTTCAGCCAGCACTTTGTCCGGCGTGAAGTGCTTGACCAGGACGAACAGCACCGAACTGCCCGGCTTGAGCTCGGAAGCCAGCTTTTTCATGAAATCATCGTCAATGCCGATGTCGGTCAGAGCACCGCTGATGGCACCTCCGGCAGCGCCGGCCGCCAGGCCGAGCAGTGGATTCATGAAAATCAACCCGATCAGCAGGCCCCAGAAGCTGCCGGAAATCGCCCCGGCAGCGGTCATATCGTGAATCTGGTGCAGCTTGACCTTGCCTTTTTGGTCGCGTACCGCAGCTACCGCATCCTCCAGGTCAATCAGATACTCTTTCTGCAGACGCAGCAGGCGCAGGCGCACCTCCTGGGCGGTGTACATATCGTCGTAGGCGACGGCCACGAAGGTATTCTTACTCATTACATTCATTCTCCGTTTTGATCAGGACAGAAACAGGCAGCCCGGGCCCGGGCACCACCTTCAGTGTAGTCCTCTGCGCTCAATGATGATTGACGCAAAACGACTTAAACCACCCCCTACTGCCCCGGGAACGCATTGGCCAGGCAGTCAATGGTCAGGCGATTGTTGGGGTAAAGAATCCGCATGCGATCGGCGTACACCTCCACCAGCACATTCCGGTAATAGGTCTGGTAGCTGAGGGCCTCGAACTGGCTGCGCTGCTCGGGTGTCGTGAACGGCAAGGCGCCGTAAAGCGGTACGCAACGCGCCTCGGCCTGCGCCAGCCACTGGCTGAATGCCGGATCGGACATGCCGGTCGTCGTGCAGCCGCCCAGCACTAGCCCCAGCCCCGCCAGACCCATCACGCCACGGCCATATCTGCTTTGATTGTTTTGATTCCTCATCGCAACTCCATAATTCAAATGGTTATAAAATTCAGATCGGACGGGTATGGCTGCTGATTCGCTCTCACAGGATCGGGTCGAACAGCCGCGCCGCCCGCACCGCCCAGCGGAAGGCCGGGCCACGGGCGTGTAGATCAGCGGCACTGGTGCGCCGACTGTGCTGCAGATCCATTTCCAGCATCCTCGCGACCTGTTGGGCAAAGCC
>DAITNL010000141.1:1153-2827 GCA_036834665.1 Candidatus Competibacteraceae bacterium
GCCACTATCCGCTACCACGGCCATGACCTCGAAATTGAGCCTTAGCGACCGGTTATCCAGATTGGCGGTACCAACCGCAGCAACCGTATCGTCGATCAGGACTACTTTCTGATGTGGAAAACCGGACTGGTAGCGATAAACCTGGATACCGGCCCGGTCCGCCGCATCGAGAAACGAGAACGAGGCCAGATAAACCAGATAATGATCGGGGCGGGCCGGCAGCAGGATACGCACATCCACCCCACGCAGAGCGGCCAGTTGCAGGGCTTCAAACACCGGTGCATCCGGAACAAAGTAGGGGCTGGCAATCCACAGCCGCTGCCGCGCCATGTTGATGGCCTGATGGAAAAACATCGAGCAGGCATCGAGCGCATCGGCTGGTCCAGTAGGCAACACCAGCACCGCCTGATCGCCCGCTGCCGCTGGCCGCAACTGCCAGTCCAGCGCCGGTACCAGCCGCGTCGCCCAGTACCAGTCCTCGACAAAAACCAGTTGCAGAGCCTGCACCGCCGGCCCGACAACCCGCACATGGGTATCGCGCCAGTGGCCAAGCGGACCGCGCCCGACGTACTCGTCGCCGACATTGAGGCCACCGACAAATGCCGTGCGCCCGTCAACGACTACGATCTTGCGATGATTGCGGAAATTGAGCTGAAAACGGTTGCGCCAGCCCTGGGTGGTGTGAAACGCTGAGACCTTGACACCCGCAGCCTGCAACGATGCAAGATAGGCGCGCGGCAGGGCGTGGCTGCCAACTTCGTCATACAGCACATGTATTGCGACTCCGGCAGCGGCCTTGCGCAGCAACCGGTCGCGCAGTGCATTGCCCAGGTTATCAGCCTTGATGATGAAGAACTGCACTAGAATGTAGCGCTCGGCGGTTTCCAGCGCTGCAAAAATGGCCGCAAATGTCGCCTCGCCATCCACCAGCAGTTCCAGGGCATTGCCGCGGGTGAATGGGGTTCGCGCCAGGCGGGCCAGCGGCGTCAGTTCGATAGCATATTCACGGGGCAGAGCTGCCGGCAGGGCGCGCAACTGTGCCAGCAAGGGCGGCAGCCAGACCTGGGCCGCCTGCTGCAGGCTGGCATGGCGTAACACCTCGACATAGCCATGAAAGCGGTTGCGGCCAAAAATCCAGTACAGCGGCAACGCCAGATAGGGAAAGCTGGCCAGGGAAATCGCCCAGGCGATGGCGCCCTGTGGCGTCCTGACCTGAGCGATGGCATGAACCGCGGACAGCATGCCCAGGGCATGGGCCAGGGCAGCAACGGTGGCGATCAACCACCAAACATCGTGTAGTAGCATGGCGGGAAGTCCGGTGGTGCGATGCGCGCCGATGCGCGGGGCAATAGTGCGGTGTTGCAAATAACAGCGAGAGGATTATGCCGAAGCTGGGGCGTGGACTGACAGTTTTGTTACGGGTGGGACTGCTGGCCGGTATCGCATTGCCGGTCTGGGCCGCAACGCTGGCAGCGCCGGAACTGACACAGCGCCTGCTGCAGGATATGCAACAGGCCATCAGTCGCGTTGAACCCTGGCTGGTTCATTATGGCTATGGCGCCGTGTTCGTCGCGGTAGCGGTGGAGGGTATCGGCATTCCCGCGCCAGGGCAGACCCTGTTGATCGCCGGTGCCGTGACCGCTGCCAGCCAGGGTGGGTTGCGCATCGAACTGG
>DAITNL010000141.1:2837-8608 GCA_036834665.1 Candidatus Competibacteraceae bacterium
ACTGGTGCTGCTTACCGGATTCCTGGCGGCGCTGATCGGCAACAGTCTCGGTTATCTGCTCGGGCGCTGGGGTGGCCGGGCATTGCTGCAGAGGCTGCGCCTCAGCGAGACGCTGTTGCAAGGCATCGAACGCGGCTTCAACCGTTATGGGAGCGGGCTGCTGGTCGTGGCCCGCTTCTTCGATGGGCTGCGCCAACTCAATGGCATCACCGCCGGGATTCTTGAAATGCCCGGGTGGCGCTTCAGTCTGTACAATGCGCTGGGCGCGCTGCTCTGGGCTAGTGTCTGGAGCCTGGGCATCTACACCGTTGATACGCACCTGCATGCGTTTCTAGCGATCCTGCGCCAGTGCAATCCCTGGGTGGCTGGGCTGACGCTGATGACAATGGCGCTGGCTGCAGCGGCATTATGGCGCGCCCGACGCTAGCCCGGTTTAGTATGCCCCGGCAAGGCCCGCAACAATCGCGCCCGCAACAGATGCACAGCCTCAACGGTTTCCTGCGCGGTTTGTACATACAGCGGCCCGGCTTGAACGTAAACCTGGCCCTGGGTACCACGCAGGCACACCAGCACCTTGTGCCGGATCACCATCTGCGTCTGCTGACGATCCCAGACCAAGGCTTTGTCGATGCTAATCTGCAGTGGCATGGCGACACCTCGCACGGTCAGATCATTCACGCTCTGCCCGCTACCGACCGAATCCGGACAGAGTCCACAGTCCACCAGGTTGGCAACTGCCTGGGTAAAGAAAGCATATTGCATGCCGAATAATGACGCATGACGCATGAGAAGAGTCCGGAACTGTCGATTATCGTGCCGGTGCTGAATGAGGCTGCCGGGATAGCCGCGCATCTGGCGATGCTCACACCGCTGCGGGCGGCCGGCGTCGAGCTGCTGGTGGTCGATGGTGGCAGCACTGACGCTACAGTGGCGTTGGCGCGACCGTTGGCCGATGCAGTGCTGAGCGCACCGCAGGGCCGGGCGACCCAGATGAACGTTGGCGCAGCGCATGCGCAGGGTACAACCCTGCTCTTCCTGCACGCTGATACCTCTCTGCCACCGAATGCCACTGCGCATATCGAGGCCGTACTGGCGGGTGGTTATGTCTGGGGGCGCTTTGATGTGCGCATCAGCGGCCAGCATCCGCTGCTGTCAGTGGTGGCATGGACGATGAATCAGCGCTCGCGGCTGACCGGTATCGCTACCGGCGATCAGGCGCTATTCGTGCGGCGGGCGGTTTTTGAGCAGGTCGGCGGCTTTCCCGAATTGCCGCTGATGGAGGATATTGCCCTGGCGCGACGTCTCAAGTGTCATTCGCCACCGGCCTGTCTGCGGGCGCAGGTGCTGACTTCGGGACGACGCTGGGAGCGGCACGGCGTGCTGCGTACCATCCTGCTGATGTGGCGGTTGCGTCTGGCCTATTTTCTCGGTGCTGACCCGCACCGGCTGGCACGTCGCTACGGTTATATGCCGCGTCCGGAATAAGTATGAATTGTCCGAACCGCAGCAAACTCATGCTCAGCGTGACGCCGCTAGAGTATTGGAATACGACACACGCATTGTGAGCGGCCGGGTCTGTAAAATACTGATATTGCCATCAGCAATGCCAAATTCAATGTCCTGGGTAGTGGCCTAATTCAGAATGTTTGATGATCCAGATTATAGCGATGCAGGAAGAGCTAGATGACGAGTTCGTGCATTCCAGGGCATTTGGAGAACGCCAGGGTTTTGCACACCAGACGCCCGAGGCGCGGGATCGCGCGGGTCCAGAGCGTAGGCCACGATCTGGGACAGCGTACGGTTAGGGTCACCCTGGTCGTGCCTTGCGTGGATGAGATTGATCTTGTCAGTCTAGAGCATTCAAATTTGAGCCACTACCAGATTTTGAATAAACCTGTCATGAACTGCAGACAGCTCCTACCAACACAACATTTCGCACGGCACACTTATGCAAATTTTGGGTATTGATGTGGGTGGAACAGGGATCAAGGGCGCAATTATTGAAACAGTAACGGGAAAATTGACCAGCGAACGCATCCGCATCGAGACGCCCAGCCCAGCGACCCCGGAATCCATCGGCTTAACCGTCAAAAAATTAGTCGAGCACCATCACTGGTCCGGGCCCATCGGCATCGGCTTTCCCGCCGCCATCCAACACGGCGTGGTCCGTACCGCAGCCAATATCGATCAATCCTTTATCGGTCTGGCGGTGGCCGATCACTTTGCCACGCAAACCGGTTGCCGGGTTTGGGTCGCCAACGACGCCGATGTCGCCGGGCTGGCCGAAATTCGTTTCGGCGCCGGGCGGGGGATTGCCGGCGTGGTGCTGGTCGTCACCATTGGTACCGGTCTGGGAACGGCCCTGTTCAGCGATGGCCATCTATTGCCCAATACCGAACTGGGTCATCTTCTGCTCAAAAATGGTCTGGAAGCCGAACGCTACGCTTCAGAGGCCGTGCGCGACGCCCAGAAGCTCAAATGGCGGGACTGGGGCGATCGTTTAAATCACTACCTGCTGACCTTGGAAAGCCTGTTCTGGCCTGATCTAATCGTACTCGGCGGCGGTGCCAGCAAAAAGCTGCCCAAGTTCGCGCCGCAGATCACGACGCAGACACCTGTCGTTCCTGCCCGTTTTCTCAATCAGGCCGGCATGGTCGGTGCGGCGCTGTTTGCCGAAGAACAGCTTGGATTATCAAGCGACCGGAACGGATCACGCGCTTAGCTTCCCATCAGGAATTCTACGCATTAAGCAGGCGAGTTGATGAGCAACTCAGGCGCGTCAGCGTGATTCAGCCCAGGAGGCAAGCTCGGGCATTCCTCCTGGAGGTTTTAAAAAATGTGAAGGTCTTTAACGACCTCAAGACCCGGGGTTACTATTCCATGAGCGCGACCGACTTCACCTGCACCCACAAGTCCTGCTCTGGAACGATCCCCAATCCCGCCACCGCCCGCCTGGTTAGCCGCGCGACCAGCATGACGGCGCCGATTCGGACACGCACCAGCACCAGACCTGGATGATCAGCGGCGGCGATGGCATCGACCCGTCCTTGCAGCATGTTTTGGATGCTGCTTTGCCCCGGATGCGCGCGGGCCAGGCTCACATCCCGTGCCAGCACGCGAACGCGCACCCGGTGACCGACCGGCAGGCCGCGATCCCGCGTCCACAGGTTGCCACCCGGAAAATCCACTCGCGCAAGATGCCAAGTATCGTCCACGGTTCCAATGGTGGCTTCGATGATGGCGCCCACGTCTTCGCCGAGCCGGATCGGCAGGTCGATCCGCGCCAGCGTGTCGGTCAGAGGGCCGTCGGCCAATACCCGACCGTTTGCCATGACGACCAGATGGTCGGCCAGCCGGGCGACTTCGTCCGGCGAGTGGCTGACGTAGAGCACCGGTATCTCCAGTTCATCGTGCAAGCGCTCCAGATACGGCAGGATTTCCTGCTTGCGTTGCAAATCCAGCGCCGCCAACGGTTCGTCCATGAGCAACAGGCGCGGATTGACGGCCAGCGCTCGGGCTATACCGATCCGGCTTCGTTCACCGCCGGACAGCCGATCTGGTTTGCGATCGAGCAAGTGGCCGATGCCGAGCAATTCGATGACCTGATCCAGTCTTGCTCGCTGTCCGCCGGACACCCGTACTCGTCGCATCCCGTAGTGCAGGTTACCCATCACCGTGAGGTGTGGGAACAGGCTGGCCTCCTGAAACACGTAGCCCAGCGGGCGTTTGTGGGTGGGCAGCCAATGCGTGCCGTTTTGCCAGATCTCGCCATCGAGGGCGAGGAATCCGCCGGGCGCGCGCTCCAGTCCGGCAATACAGCGCAACAGGGTCGTTTTGCCGGAGCCGGAATGGCCAAAGAGTGCGATCACGCCCCTGGCCGGCAGCTCCAGGTCGATATCGAGCGTAAACCCCGGCCAGTCGAGCCGAAAGCGGGCTTGAATCCCGGACACCTCAGACCCCGTTCTTCGCGTTGGGCTGCCAGGCGTACAGGAACAGCAGCACGAGGAACGAGAAGATCAGCATCACCGCTGACAGGCGATGCGCCTGCATGTATTCCAGCGCCTCCACATGGTCGTAGATTTGCACCGACACCACCCGCGTCACGCCGGGAATGTTGCCGCCGATCATCAATACCACCCCGAATTCGCCGACCGTGTGGGCGAAGGTCAGGATCGATGCCGTCAAGAAGCCCGGCAGCGCAAGCGGCACGGCGACTGTGAAAAAGGCGTCAAGCGGCGCCGCGCGCAAGGTTGCGGCGACTTCCAGGGGACGGTCGCCGATGGCTTCGAAGGCCGTTCGCAAGGGCTGCACCATGAAAGGCAGAGAGTAGAACACCGAGGCGATCACCAGGCCCCAGAAGGTGAACGGCAACAGCCCGATGCCGAGCGCCTGGGTGAGTTGTCCCACCGGGCCGTGCGGACCCATCGCCAGCAGCAGGTAGAAACCGAGCACCGAAGGGGGCAAGACCAGCGGCAAGGCCACCACGGCGCCGACCGGGCCTTTCCACCAGGTTTTGGCGCGAGCCAGCCACCAGGCGATGGGCGTGCCCACCACGAGTAGGATCAGGGTTACGATGCCTGCAAGCCGCACGGTCAGCCAGATGGCCTGTAGATCGCTATCGGTCAATGGCATGGTGCGTGCTCTGCTCTGCAAAGATCAGATCTCGTAGCCATAGGAGCGGATGACTTGCCTGACGAAGTCGCTTTTCAGGTAGGCCAGCAGGGCTTCGGCGGCGGCGTTCCCTTTGCCTCGCACCAACAGCACCGCATCCTGCCGAATGGGTGAATAGAGTTCGGGCGGAACCATCCAGTGAGAACCGGCGGCGTATTGGCCATCCTTGTAAATTTGCGAGAGCGCGACAAAGCCGAGGTCGGCATTGCCGGTCACCACAAACTGATAGGTCTGGGTGATGCTTTCGCCCGTAACCATCTTCGGCTGGAGGGATGAGAGAATATCCAATTGGGTCATGGCTTCGACGGCGGCGGCGCCATAGGCCGCGACCTTGGGATTGGCGACCGCCAGATGGCGGAAGTCTCCTCGTTTCAGCACAGCCCCCTGGTCATCGACCAGACCGGGCTTGGCGCTCCACAGGACGAGCTTGCCGATGGCGTAGGTAAAACGGCTCTCCGGAATGGCCAGGTCCTCCTGTTCCAGACGGATCGGCGTTTCGTCATCGGCCGACACCAGAACCTCGAAGGGAGCACCGTTCTTGATCTGGGCGTAAAACTTGCCGACCGTGCCATAGGCGATAAGCATCTTGTGCCCGGTCGCCTTTTCAAACTCTGGCGCGATCCGCTCCATCGGACCGGTGAAATTGGTGGCGACCGCTACGTTCACCTCGGTTGCATGGGCCAAAACACCCGCCGCATCTACCGCCCACGACAGGAAAAATGCCGATAGCACCACAAACAGACGGTTGCGTCCGAAAATCCTTGAGGGGGTATGGACCATAGCGATCTCCATTGAACAAGCTCTCCCGCAGGCGAGCGAGAGGCAGGGGTGAGTGCGCGCGACTACAGGGCCACGCCCAAAATGACGCTGGAGGACTTGATCACCGCCACTGCCGGATCGCCTTCCTTGAGCGCCAGTCCGTCGATACTGGCGTTAGTGATGGTGGCGGTGACGGTTTTGCCACCCGCCAACTGGAGAGCGACTTCGCCGTTGACCGCGCCTTTCCTGCAATCCGAAATCGTGCCGCGCAACTGGTTGCGGGCGCTGAGTTTCAGCTTGGGTTCGTCGGCCACGATGATCACCGAGGACGCTTTCACCAG
>DAITNL010000142.1:0-3272 GCA_036834665.1 Candidatus Competibacteraceae bacterium
TCGAGCGCGGCATTGAGGCCATGCGCGGCGGCCAGAAGGTCGAGGATCAGAATGCCGAGGATCAGCGGCAGGCCCTGGAAAAATACAGCATCGACCTGACCGAACGGGCCGAGCAGGGCAAGCTCGATCCGGTGATCGGTCGCGATGATGAGATTCGCCGCACCATTCAGGTCCTGGCCCGCCGTACTAAGAACAACCCGGTGCTGATCGGCGAGCCGGGCGTGGGCAAGACCGCGATTGTCGAAGGTCTGGCGCAGCGCATCATCAACGGCGAAGTGCCGGAGGGCCTCAAGCACAAGCGGGTGCTGGCGCTCGACATGGGCGCGCTGATCGCCGGGGCCAAGTTCCGCGGCGAATTCGAGGAGCGGCTCAAGGCGGTGTTGAAGGATCTGGCGAAACAGGAAGGGCAGATCATTCTGTTCATCGACGAACTGCACACCATGGTCGGCGCCGGCAAGGCCGAGGGCGCGATGGACGCTGGCAACATGCTCAAACCGGCCCTGGCGCGTGGCGAATTGCACTGCATCGGCGCGACCACGCTGGACGAATATCGCAAATATGTCGAGAAGGACGCGGCGCTGGAACGGCGCTTTCAAAAGGTGCTGGTCAATGAACCGACCGTCGAGGACACCATTGCCATTCTGCGCGGGCTCAAGGAGCGCTACGAGATTCATCACGGCGTCGAGATCACCGACCCGGCGATTGTGGCCGCCGCTACGCTCTCGCACCGCTATATCACCGACCGCAATTTGCCCGACAAGGCGATTGATCTGGTCGATGAGGCCGGTTCGCGGATTCGCATGGAAATCGATTCCAAGCCTGAAGAAATGGATCGCCTGGAGCGGCGGCTGATTCAGCTCAAGATCGAGCGAGAGGCGCTGAAGAAGGAAAACGACGAGGCCTCGAAAAAGCGCCTCGGCCTGCTGGAACAGGAAATCAGCCGTTTGGAGCGCGAGTACAACGATCTTGAAGAGGTGTGGAAAGCGGAAAAGCTGGCGCTGCACGGTTCGGCACAGGTCAAGGAAGAGTTGGAGCGGGCACGGCTGGAGCTGGAAACCGCGCGCCGCGCTGGCGATCTGGCGCGCATGTCGGAACTGAGTTACGGGCGAATTCCGGAACTGGAGCGCAAGCTGGCGCAGACCAGTGCGGTCGAGCACGCGGCGTTCACGCTGTTGCGCAACAAGGTCACCGACGAGGAAATCGCCGAGGTCGTGTCCAAGTGGACCGGCATTCCGGTGTCCAAGATGCTGGAAGGCGAGCGCGATAAGCTGTTGCGCATGGAGGAGGCCATTCAGCGCCGGGTGGTCGGGCAGACCGAAGCGGTCAAGGCGGTGTGCGATGCGATTCGCCGCTCGCGCGCGGGCCTGTCTGATCCGAAGCGGCCCAACGGTTCCTTCCTGTTCCTCGGCCCAACCGGCGTCGGCAAGACCGAGTTGTGCAAGGCGCTGGCCGAATTCCTGTTCGATACCGAGGAAGCGCTGGTGCGGGTTGATATGTCCGAGTTCATGGAGAAGCATTCGGTGGCACGGATGATCGGTGCGCCGCCCGGCTATGTCGGTTACGAGGAAGGCGGCTATCTGACCGAGGCCATCCGGCGCCGGCCGTATGCCGTGATTCTGCTCGACGAGGTCGAGAAGGCGCACCCGGATGTGTTCAATGTGCTGTTGCAGGTGCTGGACGATGGCCGGCTGACCGATGGTCACGGACGCACGGTGGATTTTCGCAATACCGTGGTGGTGATGACCTCCAATCTTGGCTCGCAGATGATTCAGGAACTGGCGGCGCAGGATAACTACCCGTTGATGAAGAGCATGGTCATGGCCCAGGTGGCCGATCATTTCCGGCCGGAGTTCATTAATCGCATTGATGAGGTGGTGGTGTTCCATCCGCTCGGCCGCGAGCAGATCCGGGCGATTGCCGATATTCAGATCAATGCGCTGCGCCAGCGGCTGGCGGATCGGCAGATGGGTCTGGAGGTCACCGCAGCGGCCCTGGATCGTCTGGGCGAGGCCGGCTTTGATCCGGTCTACGGCGCGCGGCCCTTGAAACGGGCGATTCAGCAGGAGCTGGAAAATCCCCTGGCGCGGCGCATTCTGTGCGGTGAGTTCGGGCCGGATGACACGGTGCGCGTCGATGCCGGCGCGGAGGGCCTGAGCTTCGACAAGGGTGGTGCGGTGCGGTTGGAGAAGTAAGCGGCTGGTGAACGCGAATACCCCGCTGCGGCGGGGTTTTTTGCTTGTCCGGCCCGGTGCGTTGCCGGACAATGCAGCGCCACAACAAGCAGCATGGCGATAGAACCATAACCAGTGAGGTAGACAAGGTGAAACGGCAAGTACGCAAGGCGGTATTCCCCGTGGCCGGTCTCGGAACGCGCTTCCTGCCGGCAACCAAGGCCAGCCCGAAGGAGATGCTCCCGATCGTTGATAAGCCGCTGATTCAATACGCGGTCGAGGAAGCAGTCGAGGCAGGGGTCGAGACTTTGGTGTTCATCATCGGCCGCACCAAGAACGCTATCGCCGATCACTTCGACAAGGCCTATGAGCTGGAAGTGGAGCTG
Organism: Candidatus Competibacteraceae bacterium; assembly: GCA_036834665.1. GTDB lineage: Bacteria > Pseudomonadota > Gammaproteobacteria > Competibacterales > Competibacteraceae > RXIX01. The sequence continues at coordinate 2,558 of DAITNL010000142.1, forward strand.
GAAACCCGCGGCAAGACCGAGCTGCTGCAGATCGTGCGCAACATCGTCCCGCCCCGGGTGGAATGCGTCTATGTCCGTCAGGCCGAAGCGCTCGGCCTCGGCCACGCCGTGCTGTGCGCGCGGCCGGTGGTTGGCAACGAACCCTTTGCGGTGATTCTCGCCGATGACCTGATCGCCGAGGACCGCGTCGAAGGCGGCGCGCTGACCCAGATGGCCCGCCACTTCAACAAATATCAATGCTCGATCCTCGGCGTCGAGCGCGTGCCGCCCCTGGAAACCAACAAATACGGCATCGTCCACCCGCTGCCTTTCGCCACCCGTCTGAGCAATGTCGACGGTATCGTTGAAAAGCCCAAGCCGGAAAACGCGCCTTCCGATCTGGCGGTGGTCGGCCGCTACATCCTCACTCCGCGCATTTTCGAACTGCTGGAAAAGACTCCGCGGGGCGCCGGCAACGAAATCCAGCTGACCGATGGCATCGCCGCGCTGCTCAATGAGGAACAGGTGCTGGCCTATGAATTCTCCGGCCGCCGCTACGACTGCGGCAGCAAGATCGGCTACCTGATCGCCACCATCGAATACGGCCTGCAGCACGCTGAACTCGGCGACGAGTTCCGCGCCTACCTGCAATCCCTGCCGCAGCGCATCGGCGGCGGCGGAGAACCTGGGCATGTCACAGCCCGCCGTGAGCAACGCGCTGCGGCGTTTGCGCGAG
>DAITNL010000142.1:3282-8532 GCA_036834665.1 Candidatus Competibacteraceae bacterium
CCCGGCAACGCCGAGTAAACAGCAGGTTCGCGAAGCCCAATCGGCCGGTTGCTGCGTCATGTCCGCAGCAGCCGGCCGTTTCGTTTGCAACGGCCCCGGGCGCGGCGTTAAGCTGCGTGGTGCGATGCACAAACCAGGCATGCCCAATGTGCATCGTAACGGGATTTGAGCCCAAAACAATCAAGCGCTTCGGGAATAGCCGTGGACTTTGTCGAAAATCATACGTTTGACGAAATTACCGTTGGCCAGACGGCCAGCATTTCCAAATTGCTCAGCAAAAGGGATATCGAGCTGTTTGCTTTGCTGTCGGGCGACATGAACCCGACGCACATCGACGAGCAGTACGCTGCCGAGCAGAGTGGCCAGCAGGTCGTAGCGCACAGCCTGCTTGGCGCTTCATTGATTTCCGGTGTACTCGGCACCTATCTGCCCGGCGCCGGCACCGTATACCGCTCGCAGGATTTGCGCTTTTTGCACGCGGTGCATGTCGGCGATACCTTGCGGGTCAAGGCAACGGTGGTGTCCAAGCAGCCGGCCGATCGCACCGTGATCCTGGAATGCATCGGTCTTAACCAGAACGATGAGCGGGTGTTCGAGGGCACGGCGAAGGTGCAGGCGCCGGCGCGCAAGATCCATCGCCCGCTGATCGACCTGCCGGATGTGCATTTCCATGAACAGGGCGCCCGCCACAAGAAGCTGATCGACATGGCCGCGCAGCATCCGCCGGTGCGTACTGCGGTGGTGCATCCGGTGGATTCGGTGTCGCTGGAAGGCGCAGCCGGTGCGGCGCAGGCCGGTCTGATCGAGCCGATCCTGGTTGGGCCCAAGAGCAAGATCCTGGAAGCCGCTGCCGCCGCCGGCGTCGATATCAGCGGTTTTGAGATTCTGGATGTGCCGCACAGCCATGCCGCCGCTGCCAAGGGCGTGGAACTGGTGCGCAGCGGTGCGGCCGGCATTCTGATGAAGGGCAGCCTGCACACCGACGAGCTGATGGGTCAGGTGGTGCGCAGTGATACCGGCCTGCGGACCGCACGCCGCATCAGCCACGTTTTCGTCATGGATGTGCCGACCTATCCCAAGCTGCTGATCATCACCGACGCGGCGATCAACATCGACCCGGACCTGCTCACCAAGGGCGACATCGTGCAGAACGCCATCGATCTGGCGCAGACCATCGGCACCGAGCGGCCCAAGGTGGCGATCCTGTCGGCGGTGGAGACGGTCACGCCCAAGCTGCGTGCAACCATGGATGCGGCGGCGCTGTGCAAGATGTCCGATCGCGGTCAGATCACCGGTGGTGTGCTCGACGGACCGCTGGCCTTTGATAACGCCATTTCCAAGCAGGCGGCCAAGACCAAGGGCATCAAGTCCGATGTGGCCGGCGATGCCGATATTCTGCTGGTGCCGGATCTGGAAGCCGGCAACATGATCGCCAAGCAGTTGCAATATCTGGCCGAGGCGCAGGCCGCCGGGCTGGTGCTGGGTGCGCGGGTGCCGATCGTGCTGACCAGCCGCGCCGATGGTGCGCTGACCCGGATGGCGTCCTGCGCGCTGGCTGTACTGCATGCCAACCGCAAGAGGAAGCTGTGATGGCCCAGGGTCTGCTGGTTCTGAACGCGGGCTCGTCGAGCATCAAGTTCTCGGTCTTCGCCCTGCCGGCTGATGGTGGTGATCTGGAGCTGGTGTGCGGCGGTCTGCAGGAAAACATCGGTGGCGAGCGGCCGCATTTCGTAGCCCGTGATCATGCCCGGCAGGTGCTGGTCGATCGTTGGCCCACGCCGCCGGCCGGTCAGGTCTACACCCATCAGGTGGCGCTGCGCGAGCTGCTTGGCTGGCTGGCGGAAACCCCGGGCCTGCCCGAGGTGGTGGCGGTCGGGCATCGCGTGGTGCATGGCGGCGAGGATTACAGTGATCCACAACTGCTTGGCCCGGAGGTGCTGGCGCGCCTGGAAGCCTTCGTGCCGCTGGCGCCGCTGCATCAGCCGCATAACCTGGCCGGGATTCACGCCCTGAGCACGGTGCGCCCTGATCTGCCGCAGGTGGCCTGTTTCGATACCGCTTTCCATCGCAGCCAGTCGCAACTGGCGCGGCTATTCGCCCTGCCGCGCGTCTATCGCGATGAAGGCGTGCAGCGCTATGGCTTTCATGGCCTGTCCTATGAGTACATCGCCGGTGCTCTGGCCGCGCGCATGGGCACGACGGCGACCGGGCGCGTGGTCGTGGCGCATCTGGGCAATGGCGCCAGCATGTGCGCGATGCACGATGGCCGCAGCGTGAACAGCTCCATGGGCTTTACCGCCGTCGATGGTCTGCCGATGGGCACGCGCAGCGGCGGCCTGGATCCGGGCGTGCTGATTTACCTGATGGAGCAGCACGGTCTGGATGCCAAGGCGCTGACCAACCTGCTCTACAAGCAGTCCGGTCTGCTCGGCCTGTCGGGGATCAGCAACGACATGCGCGAACTGCTGGCCAGTCCGGAACCCGAGGCGCGGCTGGCGGTGGAGCATTTCACCTATCGGATCACCCAGGAACTGGGTAGCCTGACCGCGGTGCTGGGCGGACTGGATGCGCTGGTGTTCACCGGTGGCATCGGTGAGCATGCGGCAGCGGTGCGCGAACAGGTCTGCGCCCGCGCGGCCTGGCTGGGCGTCGCCATGGACACAGCCGCGAACGAGCGCCACGCCGCGCGCATCGATCAGCCCGGCAGTCGGGTGGCGGTGTGGGTGCTGCCAACCAATGAGGAACTGGTCATCGCCCGTCATGCCCGGCGGCTGGTGCTGGGCAACTGAACCGAAGCGACGGTCCAGGAGTGGCTTGTTCCCCAGGGGGCAAGCCGCTAATCTGCTGTTTTCTCCTTCCTTCGGGTATCGTCCATGTGTGGAATCGTCGGCGCCATCGCTGAACGCAACGTCACGCCCATCCTGCTTGAAGGACTGCGGCGGCTCGAATACCGCGGCTATGACTCGGCGGGCATCGTCACCGTCGACAGCCGCGATGGTCAGTTGCACCGCCTGCGCGCGGTGGGCAAGGTGCAGGCTCTGGCCGACCGCCTGCGCGCGGAACCGGTGCGCGGTCCGCTGGGCATTGCCCACACCCGCTGGGCGACGCACGGCGAACCCTGCGAGCGCAATGCTCATCCGCATGTCAGCAATGACGCGGTGGCGGTGGTGCACAATGGCATCATCGAAAACTATCAGGAACTCAAGGCCGAACTGATCGCCGCCGGCTATCGCTTCGAGTCCGACACCGATACCGAAGTGGTTGCCCACCTGATCGATCAATGCCTGCGCGATACCGACGATCTGCACGTGGCGGTGCAGCGGGCGGTGACCCGCCTGACCGGCGCCTATAGCCTCGGCGTGATCTGCCGCGCCCAGCCGGATCGCCTGATCGCGGCGCGCGCCGGCAGTCCGCTGGTGCTGGGCATTGGCATCGAGGAGCATTTTATCGCCTCGGACGTGTTCGCCCTGGCTCCGGTCACCCAGACCTTCGTGTTTCTCGACGAGGGCGATATCGCCGAGGTGCGCCGCGACGGTTTCACGATTTATGACCGGGCTGGGCAGGTGGTGGAGCGGCCGCTGTCCTATGCCGCGCAGCAGGGCGGCGTGATCGGCAAGGGCCACTATCGCCATTTCATGCTCAAGGAGATTTTCGAGCAGCCGGGTGTGGTTGCGGAAACCCTGGAGGGCCGCATTCATCAGGGCCGGCTGCTGGAAGACAGCTTCGGGCCGGACGCCAATGCGGTATTCGACCAGACCGCGGGCGTGCATATCGTCGCCTGCGGCACCAGCTATCACGCTGGCTTGGTGGCCCGCTACTGGCTGGAAAACCTGGGCGTGCCCTGCACGGTGGAAGTGGCCAGCGAATATCGTTACCGGCGTGGCGTGACCCCACCGGGTACGCTGTTCGTCAGCATTTCCCAATCCGGTGAGACGGCCGACACCCTGGCAGCCCTGCGCGCCGCCAGGGAACGCGGCTATCTGTCCACCTTGGCGATTTGCAACGTTGCCGAAAGCTCGCTGGTGCGCGAATCGGCGCTGATCCTGCTGACCCGTGCCGGCCGCGAAATTGGCGTGGCCTCGACCAAGGCCTTCACCACGCAACTGGTGGCGCTGCGGCTGCTGGCGTTGGCGCTGGGTCGGCGGCACGGTCTGAGCGAAGCCGATGAAGCGGGGCTGGCGCGGGATCTGGAGCGCCTGCCCAAGGCACTGGAAGAGGCGCTGGCCCTGAATGGCGCTATCGAGCGGCTGGCCGAGCACTTTGCCGAGAAGCATCATGCCCTGTTTCTGGGGCGTGGCCCGCAGTATCCGGTGGCCATGGAGGGTGCGCTCAAGCTCAAGGAAATTTCCTACATCCACGCCGAGGCCTATCCGGCCGGCGAGCTCAAGCACGGGCCGCTGGCGCTGGTGGATAACGACATGCCGGTGGTGTGCGTGCTGCCCAGGGACGGACTGCTGGAAAAGGTGCTGTCCAACCTGCAGGAAGTGCGCGCGCGCGGCGGCGTGCTGTTCCTGTTCGCCGACCGCGAGGTGGATACCCACCTGCGCGGTGTCGATACCCATGTGCTGGCGCTGGGCGCGGTGCCGGAATCGATCGCGCCGATCGTGTTCACTGTGCCGCTGCAACTGCTCGCCTATCACGTCGCCATTCTCAAGGGCACCGATGTTGATCAGCCGCGTAATCTGGCCAAATCGGTGACGGTGGAATAAGTCCATCGCGCCTTTTCACCCCTTTCCCGGCCGGAGAGGGGTGTTTTAATCGAACAGGCCCGGCGCAATCCTGTTAAACTGACGTCACGCGGCAATTGTTCCAGTCTCCCGAGCCGCGCCCATCCTGGTAAATTCCCCATCATCCGCCGAAGACTGGCGCCGCAACCCGGCGACTGGCCGATGCTGCCTTGATTCTGGAGTCTCATGTCGTTTGCTTCCCTTGGTCTGTCCGATGCCCTCGTTCGTGCCGTCACCGAACGTGGCTACACCGTACCCACCCCGATTCAGCGCCAGGCGATCCCTGCCGTGCTCGCGGGCGGCGACCTGCTGGCCGGTGCGCAAACCGGCACCGGCAAGACCGCCGGTTTTACCCTGCCGATCCTGCAACGCCTCGCCATTGACCGGGGCCGTGCCGCCAATGCCGGCGGTCGCGCGGCGATTCGCGCCCTGATCCTGACGCCCACCCGCGAACTGGCCGCCCAGGTCGAGGAGAGCGTGCGCGAGTACGGCAAGTATGTGAATTTGAAATCGATGGTCATGT
>DAITNL010000143.1:0-8400 GCA_036834665.1 Candidatus Competibacteraceae bacterium
GCCCGGCAGGCGCTGGCGGCGAACGGGATTGCCGCCGTGCCGTTGCCGGTGGCGGCCGCGTTCCATTCGCCGATCGTCGAGCCGGCACGGGCGCGGCTGGCGGCCTTCATGGCTGAATTGCCGTTTCGCGCCCCGGCCTTCACCGTCCATGGCAACGCCGATACCGATGCCTATCCCCCGCAACCGGCGGCGATTCGCGCCCGGCTGGCTGCGCATCTCGCCGAAGCGGTGAATTTCACCGGCGAGATCGAAGCGATGCATGCCGCTGGCGCGCGACTGTTTCTTGAGATCGGGCCGCGTGATGTGCTGACCCGGCTCACCGGGCAGATTCTCGGCGCGCGGTCGCATCGGGCCGTGGCGATCGATGATCATGGCGGTGGTCTGAACGGCCTGTTGCAGGCGCTGGCGGCGCTGTTGAGCTGCGGCGTGCGCTTGAATCTGGAACCGCTGTTTGCCGACCGCGTGGCCGGGGCAATGCCATTGGCGCAGGTGCTGGAACCGGTCAATGCGGCGCCATTGCCCGCCTCTACCTGGCTGCTCAGTGGCGCGGGTGTGCGCCGGCCGGGCCAGGCCTATGCCCTGGGCGTCAAGCCGTCGCTGACCCTGGATGATCTGAAGCCCTTGCCTGCATCGCCAGCCCTGTTGACATCACCTCCGGCTCTGGCCATGACCGAGGGGCCTGGGCGGGAGCAAACGCCTTTATCGCCAGTGCCGCTCCCGCTGACAGAGGGGAGTGGTGTGTTGCCTTCACCTCTGACCGTGCCCGCGCCCGTAGCGGCGGGAAATCTGGAGAATCCAAGCATGAATGAGCAAGTGTCCGGCGCTTCCGCTGCCGGTAACCTTGACCCGGCACTGGCCGCCTATCAGGAGACCATGCGCCAGTTCCTGCAGGTGCAGGAGCGGGTGATGCTGGCCTATTTCGCCGGCAGTGGTGCGGCGGGCGCAAGCCTGTCGTCTGCACCCGCACCGGTATCCACGCCTGCACCTGTGAGCGTGCCCGCACCTGCACCTGTGAGCGTGCCCGCACCGGTTGCGGTGGCGCCCGCTGTAGCGGTGCCGCCTGCCATGGCCACGGAACCGCCGCCGGTTGCTGTCGCGCCCGTGCCGGTGCCCGCGCCTGCCGAACCGCTGAATCTGCAGGATCGCCTGTTGCACATTGCCAGTGAGCGCACCGGTTATCCGCCGGAACTGCTCGGTCTGGATCAGGACATCGAAGCGGATCTGGGCATCGACTCGATCAAGCGGGTGGAAATTCTCGGTCTGTTCCGCCGCTCGCTGCCCGAGCCGCTGCCGCAGCAGTTGCAGCCGCATATGGAGGAAATCGCCAGCCTGCCGACGTTTCGGCGCATTCTCGACGCGGTGAGCGCGCGGCTGGGGTCGACGCTGGATGCGCCTGCGCCGGGTGCTGCGGGCGTGGCTGGGGAGGGCGCGCGCCCTTTTGAATTAACCGGGATGGGTTCCGAAACGTGCGCCCCGCTGTCCCGGTTCACGATCAGGGCGCACGCTGAACCGCTGCCGGCGGTGCCGGCGCTGTTACCGTCTGGGCTGTATCTGCTGACGCCGGATGATCTGGGCGTCGCCGACGCGCTCAGCCGCAAGCTGCGTGGCGCGGGTGTGCAGCCGATGCTGGTGCCGGAGGAACTGCTCGATGATGTCGAGCGGCTGGCGCATTGGCTGGATGCACAGTGGCGTGGCGCGACCATCCGGGCCGTGCTGCATCTGCTGCCGCTGGGACGACTGCCGCTGGCGGATGATGCACCGCTGAGCGAATGGCGCGAGCGCATCGCCCGCGAGGTCAAGACCCTGTTCGCTCTACTGCGCCGGGTCGGTGGCGAGTTGCGTGAGGGTGGCCGCCTGCTGACGGTGAGTGGTCTGGGCGGTACGTTTGGCCGTGACGGAGCGCCTGCGGTTGCAGCCTTTGCCGGCGGTGCGGGCCTGACCGGGCTGGTGAAAACGCTCAATCTGGAATGGAACGCCGATCTCGATCGGCCCGGCTTTATCGGTAAGGCGCTGGATCTCGACCCTGGCGACGATCCCGAGCAACTGGCGGCGCAGGTGTTCGCGGAGCTGGCACTGCCCGGTGGTCGCCGCGAGGTCGGTTATCCCGGGGGGGTGCGGACCATTTTCCGCACCGTGCCCGCCTCGCTGTCGCCGCTGCCGGAGCCGTTGCGCCAGCCGGATGCTGATTGGGTGGTGCTGGCCACCGGTGGTGCGCGCGGCATCACCGCCGAGATCCTGCGCGAACTGGCGCGCTTTGGCGTGACGCTGGTGCTGCTTGGACGGACGCCGCTGCCGGAAGCCGAGCCGCCCGCGCTCCAGGCGTGCGCCGATGCCGTCGCGCTGCGTCGCCAGTTCATCGCCGAGTGCAGTGCTGCCGGACAGACGCCGCGCCCGGCGCAGATTGAGCGGCGCGTGCAGACCGTGCTGCGCGATCGCGAGATGCAGGCCAATCTGGCCGATCTGGCGGCACTGGGTGCGCGGGTCGATTACCGGGTGGTGGATGTGCGCGACGAGACGGCCATGGCGACGCTGTTCGAGGCGCTGTACCAGCAGCATGGGCGCATTGACGCGGTGCTGCACGGTGCCGGCGTGATCGAGGACGGCTGGCTGCTGGACAAATCCCGTGACAGCATCGACCGGGTGATCGATACCAAGGTGGACAGTGCCTTTCTGCTGGCTCGTTACCTGCGCCCGGAAACGTTGCAATTTCTGGCTCTGTTTACTTCGGTGGCGGGGCGCTTTGGCAATCGCGGTCAGGCCGATTACGCTACGGCCAATGAAATTCTCAGCCGGCTGGCCTGGCAACTGCGCCAGCGCTGGGCTGGACGGGTCAAGGTCGTGGCGATCCACTGGAGTCCCTGGGATCGCACCACGCATGGTGCCGGCATGGTCACGCCCGAGGTGCGCCGCCAGTTCGAGGCGCGCGGTGTGCATCTGGTGCAGGCGGCAGCCGGGCGGCAATTCCTGTTGAATGAACTGCGCTATGGACCGACCGATGCGGTGGAACTGGTGGCCGGTGCTTTCCCGTGGGAATACGAGGAAGCACGCTACAGCGCTCTCCCGGATGCGCGCCGTGATGCAGCGGTGATCGGTGCAGGGCCGTGGCCGCTGCTGTGGGGTGGCTGTTTAAGCCAGCAGGAAGCAGGCGTGTGGCGCTTCACCAAGACCGTTGATCTGATCAGTGATCCTGGTCTGGATCAGCACCGTCTGGACGGTGTGCCGGTGCTGCCGTTCGCGATGGCGATGGAATACATGGCCGAGGCTGTCGCGACTCTGTGCCCGGATGCCGCAATCGAAGTACGCGAGGTGCGGTTGCTGCGTGGCCTGTCTGTACGGGATGGTGCTGAACTGTCCTTGCAGCTCACCCTGCGCGAATCGGCGCAGATGCACGCCGACGGTGCGCGCGCGTTCGTCGCCGTGCTGGGCGATGCCGCGCAATCGGCGCGGCCGGCTTATCAGGCACTGGTGCTGGCCGGTCCGGCGCAGGGATTGCCTGCCGCTGAACGGCCGATGCTGGCCGGTCCGGCGCTGGCGATCGATGAGGTTTATCGGCGCTGGCTGTTTCATGGGCCGCTGTGGCAGACCGTGGTCGGGATTCACGGCCACGATACCAGCGGTCTGGTGGCGACGCTGCGCCCGAGCCGCGCCGCTGATTTTTATCCGCCGGCACAGGAAGGGCGCTGGTGCCTGGACCCGGCGCTGGTGGATGGCGCGTTTCAGGCGCTGATTGCCTGGAGTCGTCTGCATTGCGATGCAACGCCGCTGCCGAGTCGCCTCGGGCGCCTGCGTCGTTTTGGTGATGGACCGCTGCCGGAACGCCTGACGCTGTGGCTGCGCCTGCGCGCGGCGGCGGATGCCAGCCTGCACTGTGATTTTCAGTTCAGCGATGCCAGCGGGCAGGTCTGGATGATGATCGAGGATTTTGAATGCGCCGCCAGCACAGCATTGAATCGTCTCGGCGGCGGCTGGGCCGGTGGGTCGCGGGCGGGTTGAGGTTGAGAGTGCGATCCAGACAGCCCGGCTGTTTGCCGTGTAAAACCCGATCGTGAGCGGCTCTCCACGGCTTTTTCCTTCCCCTTTTCTGGCAGCGAACCATGAACGCGACCGCGAATAGCGACATCGCCATTGTTGGCATGGCCGCCCTGTTTGCCCGGGCTCCTGATCTGGCCGGCTACTGGTACAACATCCTCAACCGCGTCGATGCCATCGGCACGCCGCCGCCGGAATGGGGCGCCGAACGGCTGCTGGATCCCTCCAGCGAGGATCTGGCGCGCCTGTACACCTGCCACGGTGGCTTTCTTGGCGAGCTGTCGCGCTTCGATCCGCGCGCCTTCGGCATCATGCCGGTCTCGCTGACCGGCGGCGAACCGGATCAGTTTCATGCCCTTGAACTCGCCCAGCGCGCCCTGGCGGATGCCGGTCTGGGCGAGGGTGGTTATGCTCCGGAACGCACCGGCATCATCCTCGGCCACGGCATTCACCCCAACCGCGCCAGCGTCAACGGCGTGCAACACGGCGTGGTGCTCGACCAGACCGTAGCGCTGCTGCGGGGCCTGGTGCCGCATCTCGATGCCGCTGCCGCTGCCCAGATTCGCGCGCTGCTCAAGCAGGAACTGCTGCCGCTGGATACTGACGGCATTCCCGGTCTGGTGCCGAACATGATGACCGGGCGCATCGCCAACCGCCTCAACCTGATGGGGCCGAACTACATCCTCGACGCCGCCTGCGCTTCGTCGCTGATCGCCGTCGATGCGGCCATGAACGAGCTGCGCCGCGGCAATGCCGATCTGATGCTGGCCGGCGGTATCAACACGTCGACCCCGCCGCTGGTGTACATGGTGTTCTGTCGCCTCGGCGCGCTATCACGCACCTCGCACATCCAGCCTTTCGCCGCCGGCGCCGATGGCACTCTGCTTGGCGAGGGGGGCGGTGTGCTGGTGCTCAAGCGTCTCGACGATGCCCTGCGCGCCGGCGATCGCATCTACGCGGTGCTGAAAGCCATCGGCCAGGCGTCGGATGGTCGCGCCAAAGGTTTAATGGCGCCGCGCCTGGAAGGTGAGGTGCTGGCCATGCGCCGCGCCTGGCAACAGGCCGGTCTTGATCCGGTCAGCGCTGGCCTGATCGAGGCGCACGGCACCGGTATTCCGCTTGGCGATCAGACCGAGATCGAAGCCCTGCGCCAGGTTCTGGGCGGGCGGCGCGGTGCGATCCCGGATGTGGCCCTGGGTTCGGTTAAGTCGATGATTGGTCACTGTATTCCGGCGGCGGGCGCGGCAGCGCTGATCAAGACCGCGCTGGCGCTGTATCACCGTCTGCTGCCGCCGACTCTGGCCGGGGAGGTCAATCCGCGCCTGGGCCTGGAACACAGCCGTCTGTATCTGAACACCGAGACTCGGCCCTGGATTCACGGTGGCCGTGTGCCGCGTCGCGCCGGGGTCAATGCCTTTGGTTTTGGCGGCATCAACACCCACGCCATTCTCGAGGAAGCGCCGGGCGCCGATCCGCAACCGCTGGCGGCGTTTCTTGGCCGGCGCTGGTGTCCGGGCAGCGAACTGCTGGTGTTCAGCCAGGCCGACCGGCCGGCGCTGCTGGCGCAGCTTGAGCACCTGCGCCAGCGGCTGGATCAGGAACCGGCGCTGGACCTGCACGCGCTGGCGGCGGAGCTGTGGCAGCAACGTGGCGCCGATGGCGAACGGCTGGCGCTGGTCGCCACCGATATCGCCGGGGTGCAAAAACGGCTGGCGCTGGCGCTGGACAAGCTGGCTGATCCGCGCCGCGAGCGCCTGCAGACTCGCGACGGCCTGTACTTCAACGCCCGGCCCGCGCCCGGTCGGGTGGCGCTGCTGTTCCCGGGCGAGAATTCGCAGTACCCGGACATGCTGCGAGCGCTGACCATCGAATTTACCGAGTTGCGCCGGGGCTTCGATTTCCTCGATGGTCTGTACAGCGGTGAACGCGATCAGGCCCCGAGTCAGGCGATCTTTCCGCCGCCGACCGGTCTGGATGCCGAAGCGCAGGCGGTCCTGCAGGCGCAACTGCGGGGCATGGAACTGGGTTCGGAAGCGGTATTCGCCGCCGATCGCGCCCTGTTTCAGTTGCTGTCGGCGCTGGGTATTCGCGCCGATGCCCTGCTTGGCCACAGCACCGGCGAGAATGCGGCGCTGGTCGCTTCGGGCATGCCGCAGATGGATGAGGCGGCGCTTGGCGCCAACATCCGCGCCATGAACGCTCTGTACCGGGGTCTGGAGGCCGATGGTGCGATTCCCGATGGTCAACTGCTGTCGGTCGGCGCCCTGCCGCTCGATGCCGCACGCGCGGTGCTGGCGGCCGATCCGCGCCTGCACCTGACCATGGATAACTGCGCCAATCAGTTCATCCTGTTCGGACCGCGCGAGGCCATCGCCCGCGCGCATGAACAGCTCAAGCAGCAGGGTGGTTTTTGCAGCGTGCTGACCCTGGATCGCGGTTATCACACGCCGTTGATGGCACCGATGGCCGCAGCGTTCCGGCGCCTGTTCGAGGAGGTCGAGTTCGTCGCTTCTGCCACGCCCACGCTGTATTCCTGCGTCACGGCCACGCCGTTTCCGACCGCGCCCGCAGCGATCCGCGACACCGCTGCCGCGCAGTATCAGCAGCCGGTGCGCTTTCGTGAGAGCATCGAGAACCTGTATCGCGATGGCGTGCGCGTGTTCATCGAAGTCGGCCCGGAAAGCCATCTCAGCGCCTTTGTCCGCGATACTCTGCGTGGCCGGCCACATCTCGCAGTGGCCTGCGACGACCGCCGCCGCGGTGCGGGCGAGCAGTTGCGCTATCTGCTGGGTGCGCTGTTCGCCGAGGGCGTGCCGCTGGATTTGGACCTGCTCCATGCGGGTTGCCGGGTCGCGGATCATGCCCCGCCGGCGGCACCGTATCTGTCCACGGCCATCCCGCTGATCCAGCCCAGCGCGACTGTCATGGAGCATTTGCGGCATGTGCTGGGCGCATCCGCATCCGGGCAGCCGGCGGCCACGCCAGTTCAGCCACCAGCCCCGGTTGTGAGCGAGCCAGCGGCAGCGCCAGCCGTAGGCGAATCGGTGCCAACGCCAATGCTGCCTACCTCCAGATCTGCCGGCCAGGCCACGGCGCTTGCCGGGCATTTCGAACTGATGCGCGACTTTCTGGCGCAGCAGGAGCGGATCATGGCGGCCTGGCTGGAGCGCCGCCGCCGCTCATGAGTGAGCCTCCTGCCACTTATTATTCCGCGCCTGCGGCAGAAACCCCGCTGCGCTGGCGCCTGCGTCCCGGCATTGCCATCGATCCGCTTGCGCGCTCCGGTCGCTACCAAGCCCGCGATGCCGGCAGCGGCGAGCGTTTCGAACTGGGCGCGGAAGAGGTGTTCCTGTGCCAGGCGCTGGCCGGCAGCGGCAGCGTGGAGGCGATTCGGCAAGCGTTCAACGCGCGCTTTGGCCTGACGCTGAGCACCGCGCAGCTTGAGCAGTTCTATCAGGACATGGCGGCGCTGGGCTTGCTGGAAGCGCTGCCGGCGGTGTCCGTGCAGCCGCCAGTGCCGGAGCCTTCCCCGGAAAGCGACGGGATCGATGACGATGATCGTCCCGGCGACGCCTATCGCTGGGTGCTGGCCGATCCGCAGCGCACATTCAGTCGCTGGGCGCGGCGGCTGGCCTGGCTGCGGCATGGCATCTGGCTGCTGGGCGCCGGTGTGCCGCTGGCGCTGCTGGTGCTGCTGTATAAGCAGCCCGCCTATCAGTACGCCTTGCAGCGGCTGGCCGATCCCGGCTGGCATCTGCTGTTCAAGTTCCTGTTTGGCCTGCTAATCATCAACCTGTCCAGCAAGCTGCTGCAGGGCATCACCTGTGCCGGCTGCGGCGGGCGGGTCGATCAGTTTGGCCTGCGTCTCGCCTACGGGATCATGCCGCGCTTTTTCGTCGCCAAGCGCCTGCGCACGCTGCCGCGTCGCGGCCAGTTGTGGGTCACGGCGGCGGCGCTGCTCACCAAGCTGGCGCTGTTTGCCGGCGGCATTCTGCTCTGGCGGCTGACGCTGGAGGGTGGCGCTACGCTGGGCAGCTATGCCTTCGTGCTCGGCCATATGGCCCTGATCGCCTTCCTGTTCACCGCCAATCCGCTGTGGCGGGCCGATGGCTATGCCTGGCTGGCGATTGCCCTGGGCATGCCACGCCTGCGTGAGCGGGCGTTTCAGGTGCTCGGACTGTATCTGCGCGGGCGCCGGCCACCGGCGCGGCTGGCTGAGGCGGAACGCTATGCGCTGCTCGGCTATGCAGTCGCCAGCGTTACCTTTGTGCTGCTGCTGGCCGGACTGGTGCTGTTCGCGCTGGCCGTGCATCTGGAGGCGCGCTTTCAGGGCGTGGGTGTGCTGCTGTTCCTGCTGCTGCTGGCGCTGGT
>DAITNL010000144.1:0-8370 GCA_036834665.1 Candidatus Competibacteraceae bacterium
TGCCGTTTATGCCTCCACCTCGTCTTCATCTTCATAGATCAGCAGATAGCCATCTTTGAGCAGATCGAGCAGCAAGTGCCGGGCGTCGGCCTGCTTGAGCGCCTCGCGCAGCCGGGCCGGCGTCAGACTGCGATAGCGACACAGCAGCGGCGCCATGAACGCTACCGCCGGGCCGAGCGCAAATTCCTGGCCATCGATAAACAGCAGCACGTCCCCTTCCGGCTCGGCGATGTAGTGAAAGCGCGATCCTGGATTGCGCTCCAGCACGCCGCCGCCGCGCAGATACTCGCGCAACTCAGCCTCGCTATAAGGCTCCTCCTCGGGCTCGGCGCGAAACCCCGGCTTTGGCTCGCTCAGATAGCGGCCCAGCCACACCGTCAGGGTTTCATCGTCCAGGGCAATCGCCTGGCGCAGCAGGCCGCGCAGTCTGCTCAGCGCCGCCAGACCAATCTCGCCGGGATTCTCCTGCAGCAGCAGATCGGGATCGGTATAGCGCGCCTCAGCATCCACGTTGTCCACCAGGAACTCGGCAAAGCCGCTGAGCAATTCACGATGGCCGGGGGCGCGAAAACCGATTGAATAGGTCAGGCACGGCTGCAGCGCCACTCCGTAATGGGCGATACGCGGCGGCAGGTAGAGCAGATCGCCCGGCTGCAGAATCCACTCCTGCTCCGCTGTGAAGTCACGCAGGATGCGCAGTTCGGTATCGGGCAGAAAATTATCCGCCTCCACGTTCCGACTGCTGATCTGCCAGCGGCGCTGACCTTGTCCCTGCAGCAGGAACACATCGTAATCATCGACATGTGGCCCGACCGTTCCCGCCGGCGCGGCATAGCTGATCATCAAATCATCGATGCGCCAGTCGGGAATGAAGCGGAACGGTTCCAGCAGCGCCGCCAGATCCGGGGCGTGCTTCTCGACATCCTGCACCAGCAAGGTCCAATGACTGTCGGGCAGGCTCAGGAAATCAGCCTCGCTGAACGGCCCGTGGCGCAGTTCCCAGGGCGCAGCGCCAGCGCGCTCCAGCACCAGCCGCGCCTCTACACCCTCCTCGCAGGCCAGCCCGGCCAGTTCCTCCGGACTGAGCGGATTCACAAAACCCGGCCAGGCGCCGCGCACCAGCAGCGGCTTTTTCTGCCAGTACTCGGCCAGGAATTGCGCCGGACTCAGATCACCCAGGACTCTTGGCATCATGGCGGGTTCAGACCTTGCGCGCCTGAGCGGCGGCATTGCCGGTGTAATCGGCTGGAGTCAGGGCCAGCAGGCGCTGCCGGGCCTCCTCGGGAATCGCCAGATCAGCGATGAAGGCGCGCAGGGTCTCGCGATTCACCCGCTGGCCACGGGTCAGCGCCTTGAGTTTTTCATAGGGCTGTTCAATGCCATAGCGGCGCATCACGGTCTGGATCGGCTCGGCGAGCACTTCCCAGTTGGCCTCCAGATCGCTCGCCAGCGCGGCCGCTTCAACTTCCAGCTTGCCGATACCCTTCAGTGCCGATTGATAGGCCACCAGCGTATGCGCCAGACCCACGCCCAGGGCGCGCAGCACGGTGGAATCGGTCAGATCACGCTGCCAGCGCGACAGCGGCAGCTTGGCGGCCAGATGATCGAGCAGCGCGTTGGCCACGCCCAGATTGCCCTCGGCATTCTCGAAATCGATCGGGTTGACCTTGTGCGGCATGGTCGAGGAGCCGACTTCGCCGGCCACGGTCTTCTGCCGGAAATAGCCGATGGCGATGTAGCTCCACAGGTCGCGGCAGAAATCGAGCAGTACGGTGTTGGCGCGCATCACTGCGTGGAAGAACTCGGCCATGTAATCGTGCGGCTCGATCTGGATGGTGTAGGGATTCCAGTCCAGACCCAGATCATCGCTGACGAAACGGCGGGCGAAATCCTCCCAGTCCAGATCGGGATAGGCCGACAGGCGGGCGTTGTAGTTGCCGACCGCACCGTTGATCTTGCCGAGCAGCGGCACTGCCGCCAGTTGCGCCCGCTGCCGTTGCAGACGATAGGCGACATTGGCCATTTCCTTGCCCAGCGTGGTCGGTGAGGCCGGCTGACCGTGGGTGCGCGCCAGCATTGGCCGGTCGGCGTGCTGGTGGGCCAGGCGGGTGATGGCGGCAATGATGCGGTCCAGTTCCGGCAGCAGTACCTGGGCGCGCGCCTCGCGCAGCATCAGCGCATAGGCCAGGTTATTGATGTCCTCGGAGGTGCAGGCGAAGTGAATGAATTCGCTGACCGCGTCCAGCTCGGCATGGCCGGTGATCTTTTCCTTGAGCAGGTATTCGATCGCCTTGACGTCATGGTTGGTGGTGCGCTCGATCTGTTTGACCCGCTCGGCATCGGCGAGGCTGAAATTGTCCAACAGACCATTGAGCAGCGCGGTCGCGGCCTCACTCAGCGGCGGCACCTCGGGAATGCCGGGATGGCGGGCCAGCGCCTGCAGCCAGCGGATTTCAACCTGCACCCGGTGGCGAATCAGGCCGTATTCGCTGAAGATCGGTCGTAGTGCAGTGGTTTTGTCGGCGTAGCGGCCGTCAATCGGGGCAATCGCGGTAAGCGCGGTAAGTTCCATGGCAGTACATCCTGAGCAGAAAAGCGGGCAGCGGGTGAAATAGCGCTATTTTAATCGCGCACCGTGCGGCGCGCCCGGAAAATCACCGCACCGAGAATCACCGCGCCGCCGACCAGCGCCCAGGGACTCGGCGACTCGCCCAGCAGCAAAAATACCCAGACCGGATTCAGCACCGGCTCGATCATCGGAATCAGGATACCCTCGACGGCGGTCACGTGCCGCAGCGCCAGGGCATAGAGGATATACGGCAGACCCAGTTGCACCACGCCGAGCAGCAGCAGGCCAATCCAGCTCGACGCATCGGGCATGGACTGGAACATGAACGGCAGGCCGATCGCCCCGGCCAGCAGATTGCCCAGCAGCAGCGAAGGCAGCGGAAAACCGTCCTTCTGCCGGCGCAGAAACAGGGTCAGCCAGGCAAAGCACAGCCCGCTGGCCAGCGCAACGCCATTGCCCAGGTAGCCATCCAGATTCAGGTCATCGAAGAAAAACAGCACCATGCCGCCCATCATCACCAGCAGGATCAGCCAGTCGCGCCGGCTGGCCCGCTCGCCCAGAAACCAGGGACTGAACAGGGCGACATAGATCGGCGCGGTGTATTGCAGCAGGATGGCGTTAGCCGCTGTGGTCAGCTTGTTGGCGATCACAAACAGCACCACCGTGCCGGCATAGGCCAGCGCGCCGCCGATTTGCGCAAACGAGCCGTCAAAGCGCAGTTCGCGCCGAAAGACCATGCCGATCAGCGCTGCACCAATCAGGCTGCGGGTACCGGCAATGGCCACCGGGTTCCAGTCCACCCATTTGATCAGCACCCCGCCCAGGCTCCAGAGCACGGCGGTGATCATCAGCAGCAGCAGGGCACGACGATGAAGGGCTTCGGGTCCGGCGGGCGTGGACGTAAGCGCGGGCGCGGCGACATTCGAGACTGATAACGGATCGGACAAACGCTTATTCCCCGGCCGGCTGGCCACCAAGATAGGCATTGCACACGTCGGGATTGGCGAGCAGCGCCGCCGCGCGATCCTCCAGGACGATGCGGCCCACCTCCATGACATAGGCGCGATGCGCCAGTTTCAGCGCGGCGCGGGCGTTCTGCTCGACCAGAACGATGGTCACACCGGCCTCGTTGATCTCCCACAGGGTCTGGAAAATGGTCTTGACCAGCAGCGGCGCCAGACCGAGGCTCGGTTCGTCGAGCAGCAAAATGCGCGGTTGCGCCATCAGCGCCCGGCCAATGGCCAGCATCTGCTGCTCGCCACCGGACAGGGTGCCGGCCAGTTGCTCGCGGCGCTGCGCCAGCACCGGGAACAGCTCGTGAATCCATTGCAGGGTGCGGGCGCTGCGCAGCGGATCACGCTGGGCGAAGGCGCCAAGCTGCAGATTCTCGCGCACACTCAGAGTGGCGAAGATGCGCCGCCCTTCCGGGGCCTGGGCAATGCCCATGGCGACCAGGCGATGCGCCGGGATCTGGTGAATCGGCCGCGACTCAAAGCGAATCTCGCCGCGCGCAGGCCGCAGCAGACCACTGATGGCATGCAGGGTCGTGGTTTTGCCCGCGCCGTTGGCGCCAAGAATGGCGACGATTTCACCCTGGCGGACCTGGAGAGAGACGCCGTGCAGGGCTTCGACATTGCCGTAACGGACGTGCAGATTCTCAACTTCAAGCAGCATGGCGCGCGCGCTCCGGAGCATCGGAAGTGTTCAGGACCCTGAATCCGCCAGGAAAGCTCACCGCGTCGACTCGCATCAGGCTTCATCCTCGGCACCCAGATACGCCTCGATCACCCGCGGATCGCGGCGCACCTGCTCCGGCGGCCCCTCGGCGATCTTGCCGCCATATTCCAGCACCACCAGCTGCTCGCAGGCGCGCATCACCAGCCGCATATCGTGCTCGATCAGCAGGATGGTGATGCCGCGCGCCCGGATACGGCCAATCAGGCCAATCAGCGCTTCGGTTTCCTGTTCGTTCATGCCGCCGGCCGGCTCGTCGAGAATCAGCAGGCGCGGTTCGGTCGCCAGTGCCCGGGCGATCTCCAGCCGGCGCTGATCGCCATAGGACAGATTGCGCGCCAGCGCCAGCGCCTGTTGGCGCAGGCCGACGAATTCCAGCGCCTGCAGCGCCCGTTCCAGCGCCTGCTGCTCCTCGCGGCGTTGTGCCGGCAGGCCGAGCAGAGCCGACAGAATTCCACCGCGCATCCGGTAATGACAACCGGCGAGCACGTTTTCCAGCGCACTCAACTGCTGGAACAGGCGGATATTCTGAAAGGTGCGGGCGATACCGCGCATGATGATGCGGTGGGTAGGCAGGCCCTGGATCGGCTGTCCGGCAAAGTGGATGTGCCCACGGTCCGGCCGATAGT
Organism: Candidatus Competibacteraceae bacterium; assembly: GCA_036834665.1. Lineage (GTDB taxonomy): Bacteria > Pseudomonadota > Gammaproteobacteria > Competibacterales > Competibacteraceae > RXIX01. The sequence continues at coordinate 4,933 of DAITNL010000144.1, forward strand.
TGCCGGTGATCAGGTTGAAGACCGTGGTCTTGCCGGCGCCATTCGGGCCGATCAGGCCAACCACGCTGCCGTCCATGACCGTGAACGATACGCCATTGACCGCGACCAGACCCCCAAAGCGCTTGGTCAGATCCTGCAGTTCCAGCAAGGGCGTCCCCGCCAGCGATGCGCTCATGGTTTCTGCTCCCGGCCCGGTGTCGCCAGCGTGAAGCGCCGCCCGCGCGCCGGCAACAGGCCCTGCGGCCGTACCACCATCATCACCATCATCACCAGCCCAAACACCAGCATGCGCGCCCCGGCGAACTCGCGAAACAGCTCCGGCAGGCCAATCACCAGAAACGCCGCCAGCAGCACTCCGGCCATACTGCCCGCGCCACCGAGAATCACGATCATGAACAGCACCACCGACTCCCAGAAGCTGAACGACTCCGGGGAAATGATGGTCATCTTGGCGGCAAACAGCGTTCCGACCATGCCCGCCCAGGCCGCACCCAGCGCGAACACCGCCAGCTTGTAATACGCGGTATCGACGCCGCTGCCCTCGGCCGCCACCGCATCCTCGCGCAGATAATTCAGCGCCCGGCCGAAACGCGACTGCTTGAGCCGCCAGAACAAAAACAGACTCAGCACCACGCAGCCCCAGATCAGGTAAAAGAAGTCCTGCGGGCGGCGAATGACGAAACCAAACAGCTTCGGGCGCGCAATGCCAAAAATGCCGTTGGCGCCGCCGGTGATGCCAAACACATCATTGACCAGGGCAATGCGCACGATCTCGCCGACGCCAATGGTCACGATCAGCAGGTAATCACCGCGCAAATGCACCACCGGCCGCGCCACCAGCAGTGCGAACAGGCCGGCGACCAATCCGCTCAGCGGCAAAGTCCACAGGATCGGCACCTGATAGCGGGTATTCAGAATGGCGGCGGTATAGGCGCCCACGGCATAAAAGGCGGCGTGGCCCATGTTGAACAGTCCCGCTTCGCCAAGAATCAGATTCAGGCTCAGCGCCAGCAGCGCGTATAGGCCGATGCTGTTGAGCACATCGACCTGATAGGCATTCAGAAACAGCGGGGCCAGCATCAAGAGTGCCACCATGCCGGCGGCCAGCAGCCCTGTAGACCGGTTCGGGTTTTTCATTGCAGGCCGCCTTAAATCTTGTCAGCCACGCGCTCACCGAGCAGGCCGGTGGGGCGAACGATCAGAATCAGAATCAGCACGCAAAAGGCGATGGCGTCCTTCCAGGCAATGGAGATATAGGCCGCGCCCAGTGCTTCAATCACGCCCAACAGCAATCCGCCGACCATCGCCCCGGGAATATTGCCGATACCGCCGAGAATCGCCGCAGTAAAGGCTTTCATGCCGTACACCCAGCCCATGGTGAAATTGATCTGGCCGTAATACAGGCCCACCATCAGTCCGGCCACGCCGCCCAGCGCCGGCCCGAGCAGGAATACCAGCAGGATCACCCGGTTCACGTCAATGCCCATCAGGCGCGCCGCACCCTGATCAATCGCCGCGGCACGAATCGCCGTGCCAATGCGGGTTTTCTGAATGAACAGATACAGGGCCACCATCATCAGCACCGAGGCCAGCACGATCAGCACCCGCATCAGGGGGATATACAGGCCCAGAATATCGAGGGTCATCGTCGGCAGGATGTTATCGGGATAGACCTGAAAGCGCGCACCGTAGATCAGCATCAGCGTGTTCTGCAGGAAGATCGAAGCGCCCAGTGCCGAGACCACCGCCGACAGGCGTGGCGATTCGCGCAGTGGCCGATACGCAGCCCGCTCCAGAATCGCGCCCAGCACCGCCACCAGGCCCATCACCATCAGCACCAGCAGCAGCACGCCCAGAACAAATCCGACCCGGTCGGTCAGCGCCAATGAAGTCAGCAGGGTCAGGCCAAGATAAGCGCCGTAGGTGAACAGATCACCATGGGCAAAGTTGATCAGCTTGAGTACGCCATACACCATGGTGTAGCCGAGTGCGATCAAGGCATAAATGCCGCCCACGGCAAGGCCGTTGGTGAGTTGCTGCAGGAATTCTTCCATGCGGTTGCCGGGATTCAGAGGAAAAGGGAAGGAATGCGCAGGACAGTCCAGGACACGCGGGGCACGGCGGCCTCCTCCAGCGACGGAGGAAGCCGCCCGTTCAATTACAGCTTCTGCATCACGAAGTTGCCGTCGGCGTCGACCTTATAGACCCGGTACACCTCGCCTTCGCGATCACCCTTGGCATCAAAGGCGATCGGGCCGCTCAGACCGGAAAAGTTCTTCAGATCCTGGTGCAGGTACTGAGCGATCTTGGCGCCGTCGGTGGACTTGGCACCGCCAATCGCGGCCACCGCGACCCGGAAGCCATCACCGGCCAGCACCGCCCAGATCGAGGGCGGCAGTTCGTTATACTTCTTCTGATAATCGGCCAGGAAGGCCTTGGCCTCCGGCGTATCCAGATCCTGCGGCTGCGGCGGGCTGAGGAAATAGAAGCCAGCGGCAGCCTCCTTGCCGGCGATCTTGACCAGATCGGCGTTATTGGTGGCATCGCCGCCGATGAACGGCACTGCCCAGCCCATGGCCTTCTTCTGCCGCATCAGCAGGCCCGCTTCCGGGTAATAGCCCGTGAACAGCACCACCTCGGGCTTAGCGCCCTTGAGCTTGGTCAGAATGGCGTTGTAATCGCGCTCGCCGGGGGTGAGCGCATCGAAGAACACCACCTCGGTTCCCTGCTGCTTTTTCAGCAGCGCATGGGCTTCGTCGGCCAGACCCTTGGCGTAGGACGTGCTGTCATGCAGGATGGCGACCTTCCTGAAGCCCAGTTTGGCGATGGTCTGCGCCGCCATCCGGCCCTGTTCATCATCACGCGGCGCGGTGCGGAAGAATTTCTTGAAGCCCTTTTCCGTGAGGCGAATCGCCGTGGAACCATTGGCAATCTGCGGGATATCCGCCTCGTCGTAAATCGCCTGGCTGGCTTCGGTCACCGCCGAACCGTAAGTGCCAATCACCGCCACGACACCCTGTGTGGTCAGGCGCTGCGCAGCCAGCGAGGCCGTGCGCGGATCGCCACCATCATCCTCGCTCACCACGGTGATTTTCCTGCCCTGCACACCACCCTTGGCGTTCTGCTGCTCGGCGAGCAGTTCGACGATCTTTTTCATGCCCTGGCCTTCGCTGGCCCAGGAACCGGTCAGCGGCGCCATCAGACCGATCTTGATCGTCTCCGCCGCCCACGCCGCGCTGCCGCTCATCGCCAGACCTGCTGCCACTGCCATTGCCAAAAACTGTTTTTTCATCGGCTCGTTCTCCCAGGATTCCTGATGTTCTGTCGTGGGTACCCGCCCGCCGCGCCCAATCCGGGGCCGCCGGCTCTATTGCCCTGTCGAACTATAGCGCATTGGCCTTCAGGCTGGACGCAGCCGCGGCACCGGCACGCGCACCT
>DAITNL010000145.1:0-8135 GCA_036834665.1 Candidatus Competibacteraceae bacterium
ATATTATCTGAGCTGCCTGGTCGACCGCAGCAAGAAGCGCATCATCCTGATCGGCTCGTCCGAAGGCGGCATGGATATCGAAGATGTCGCCGCCAAGACCCCCGAGAAGATCCTGACCCTCACCATCGACCCGGCTGCCGGCGTGCAGCCCTACCAGGCCCGTGACCTGGGCTTCCGCATGGGCATGGCCAAGAAGCAGGTCGATCAACTGGTCAAGGTCGTCAGCGGCATCTACAACCTGTTCGTGCAGAAAGACTGCAGCATGGTCGAGATCAACCCGCTGATCGTGACCAACGACGGTCAGGTGATGGCGCTCGACGCCAAGATCAGCCTCGATGACAACGCGCTCTACCGGCACAAGGACACCGCCGAAATGCGCGATCCCAGCCAGGAAGATGAGCGCGAGCATATCGCCCACGAAATCGGCCTGAACTATGTGGCGCTGGATGGCAACATCGGCTGCATGGTCAACGGCGCCGGTCTGGCCATGGCCACCATGGACGTGTGCAAGCTGCATGGCGGCGAGCCGGCCAACTTCCTCGACGTCGGTGGTGGCGCCACTGCCGAGCGCGTTGCCCGCGCCTTCAAGCTGATCCTGTCCTCCGACAAGGTCAAGGCGATCCTGGTCAACATCTTCGGCGGTATTGTCCGGTGCGACACGATCGCCCAGGGCATCATTGACGCGGTCAAGGAAGTCGGTCTCACCCTGCCGGTGGTGGTGCGCCTGCAGGGCACCAACGTGGAAGCTGGCCGTGAAATGCTGGCCAAGTCCGGCATGAACATCATGGCCGCCGACGATCTCACCGATGCCGCCAAGATGGCGGTGGCCGCTGCGGCCAAGTGAGTCGGACCCGCCTCCGGCCTCCACGAACAGAGAGAACGAAACGACCATGAGCATTCTGATCGACAAAAACACCAAGGTCATCTGCCAGGGCTTCACCGGCTCGCAGGGCACCTTCCACTCCGAGCAGGCGATCGCCTACGGGACCAACCTGGTCGGCGGTATCAGCCCCGGCAAGGGTGGCACCACCCACCTTGGCAAGCCGGTGTTCAACACCGTGCTCGAAGCCGTCGAGGCCACCGGTGCCGACGCCAGCATGATCTATGTGCCGGCGCCCTTCGCCGGTGACGCGATCCTGGAAGCGGCCGACGCCGGCATCAAGGTCATCGCCTGCATCACCGAAGGCATTCCGGTCATGGACATGCTGAAGGTAAAGGCTGCGCTGACCAATAACTACCCGAACGTGCGTTTGATCGGCCCCAACTGCCCCGGCATCATCACCCCCGGCGCCTGCAAGATGGGCATCATGCCCGGCCATATCCATCTGCCCGGCAAGATCGGCATCGTCTCGCGCTCCGGCACCCTGACCTATGAGGCGGTCTGGCAGACCACTCAGGCCGGCCTCGGCCAGAGCACCTGCGTTGGTATCGGCGGTGACCCGATCCACGGCATGAGCTTCGTCGATGTGCTGACCCTGTTCCAGGACGATCCGCAGACCGAAGGCATCGTCATGGTCGGCGAGATCGGCGGCAGCGCCGAAGAAGAAGGCGCGGCCTTCATCAAGGCTCATGTCACCAAGCCGGTGGTCGCCTATATCGCCGGCGTCACCGCACCTCCGGGCAAGCGCATGGGCCATGCTGGCGCCATCATCATGGGCGGCAAGGGTACTGCGGCTGACAAGTTCGCGGCGCTGGAAGCTGCGGGCGCCAAGATCGTCCGCTCGCCGGCTGACATCGGCGCGGCGATGAAGACGTTCTTCAGCTAATACTGGCTTGAGTTGAATAAACAAGGTTGGGCTGTCATGGCAGCCCAGCCTTGTTTTTTTGGGGTGGGATGCTTTTTGGGAGTGGATCGTCATGGCAGTGAATATATTGGATGCCTATGTTCATCAGGAACCTAACCCCCAGAACATACTGGACCTGTTCTCAGGGGAATGGTCATCTGCCATGCTGTCCGGTAGTGGTTTGACCACGACACCAGGTACAGCGAATTTATTTGATGACGATCGAATCAAGTGGGCCGGGCAGGTTTTTGGCGGTTTCAAGGATATGCGGGCGCTTGAGCTGGGTCCTCTGGAAGGCGGTCACTCATACATGCTGCACAACATGGGCGCCGCCCGTGTGTTGGCTATCGAAGCCAATACGCGCGCATTTTTAAAGTGTCTGTGCATCAAGGAAATTTTTGGACTTGATAGGGTCCACTTTGCATTGGGCGATTTTATTTCATACCTTAAGAGCCAGGGTACAGACAGTCGATATGATGTGGTGCTGGCCAGCGGTGTGCTTTACCACATGCAACATCCCATGGAAATGCTGGATTTAATTGCCAAGGTAACCGACCGGATTTTTATCTGGACCCATTATTACGATGCTGCTGTGATTGAGGCCCGCCGGGATTTATCCAAAAAATTTGGCAGACTGGAAACCGCTGAATATCAGGACTTTCAATATGAATCGATCGAGTACCGGTATCAGGATGCACTGAATTGGCAGGGTTTTTGTGGCGGTTCGCAGCCGACCAGTCGATGGTTGTCGAGGAACAGCATCACCGACTATTTGAGTGTGCTGGGTTTTAAGATTCACATCGGTTTCGATCATCCCACTCATCCGAATGGTCCGGCATTTGCCATTTGTGCATTGCGGGACCGGGACATGCTGTGATGACAAAATATTCCCCCTTCCGGGTTGTCATGGCCCAACTGGATTTCCTGGTAGGTGATATCGCCCGCAATGCCGAGCGCATCATCGCCGCTGCCGCCGAGGCGCGCGACCGCTTGCAGGCTGATCTGATCGTATTTCCGGAACTGACGCTGACCGGATATCCGCCGGAAGATCTGCTGCTGCGCCCGGCGTTCGTTGCGCAGGTGGAACCGGCGCTGCAGCATCTGTGTGCGTCCATCAGCGGCATCGCCGCCGTGGTCGGGTGCCCGCTGCCCAGTCCGGAAGGCCTGCGCAATGCCGCCGTGGTGATTGCCGATGGTGCTGTGCGCGCCACCTATTTCAAGCAGTGGCTACCCAATTACAGCGTGTTCGATGAGAAGCGCTATTTCGTGCCCGGCGAGGATGCGACGGTGGTGGAGATCGCCGGCGTGCGCCTGGGGCTGAGTATTTGCGAGGACGTGTGGCTGCCGGGGCCGGTGGCGCAAGCGGCCGAGGCCGGGGCGCAACTGCTGGTCAATCTCAACGCCTCGCCCTACCACGCCGGCAAGGGCGACCAGCGGCTGGCGGCGCTGCGCCACCGGGTGCGCGAGGGCGGTATTCCGATCATTTACGTTAACCTGCTCGGCGGCCAGGATGAACTGGTGTTTGATGGCGGGTCGCTGGTGGTGGCTGCCGATGGCACGCTGTTGCAGCGGGCGCCGTTCTTCGCTGAGGGGCTGTATCCGGTTGATCTCCAGGTTACGGTCAGCGGTGCGCGGCCCCTGCCGGGACCGATCGCCGCCGAGCTCGGCGTGGAGGAGGGCATCTATCAGGCGCTGGTGCTGGGGGTGCGCGATTATGTCAACAAGAACGGCTTTCCCGGCGCGGTGCTGGGTCTGTCCGGCGGCATTGATTCGGCGCTGACTCTGGCGATCGCTGTCGATGCTCTGGGCGCGGAGCGGGTCGAGGCGGTGCTGATGCCATCGCGCTATACCGCCGAGATGAGCAATACCGATGCCGAGGAGGAGGCGCGGGCGCTGGGTGTGCATTATCAGATCATGCCCATTGAGCCGGCCTTCCGGGTATTCCTGGATATCCTGCAACCGGTGCTGGCCGGGCGGCCGGCGGATAGTACCGAGGAGAATCTGCAGGCGCGCTGCCGGGGTGTGCTGCTGATGGCGATTTCCAACAAGACCGGCCGGCTGGTGCTGACGACCGGCAACAAGAGCGAAACTGCGGTCGGTTATTCGACGCTGTATGGCGACATGGCCGGGGGGTTCGCGCCGATCAAGGACGTGTTGAAAACCATGGTCTATCGGCTGGCGGCTTGGCGCAATCGGCAGGGCGTGGTGATTCCGCAGCGGGTGTTTGATCGACCACCCTCGGCGGAACTGCGTCCCGAGCAGACCGATCAGGACAGCTTGCCGCCCTACGACGTGCTGGATGCGATCCTGCATGGTTATGTCGAAGAGGATCGCTCGGTGGAGGAACTGGTCGAGGCCGGTTTTGACCGTGCCGTGGTCGAGCGGGTGGCGCGACTGGTGATTCTGAATGAATACAAGCGCCGGCAGGCCGCGCCCGGGGTACGCATCACGCCGCGTGCGTTTGGCCGCGATCGGCGCTATCCGATCACCTCGGGCTTCCGGCGCTAGCGCGCCAGGCTTGGCGTCAGGTGCGGTTGTATCTCCTGCAGCAGCGCCTTGAACACCTTGGGGCTGCCGGCGACGATGTTACCCGTCCGCATGAACTCGTTGCCGCCGCCAAAGTCACTGACCAGGCCGCCGGCTTCCTGCACCAGCAGCGCGCCGGCGGCCATGTCCCAGGGTTTCAGGCCAATTTCCCAGTAGGCATCCAGACGTCCGGCGGCGACGTAGGATAGATCCAGCGCCGCTGCACCGGCACGGCGAATCTCGATGCAGTTTCCAAACAGCTTGCTGAACATGCCCAGATAGGCGGGCTGATGCTGGGGATGGCGGAAGGGAAAGCCGGTGCCCAGCAGGGCGTTTTCCATGTGGGTGACGCTGCTGACGCGCATGCGCCGATCGTTGAGCTGCGCGCCGGCACCGCGTGCGGCGGTAAACATTTCCTGGCGGATCGGGTCGTAGATCAGCGCCGCTTCCAGACGGTTCTTGTGGCGCAGGGCGATGGAAATGGCAAAGTGCGGGATGCCGTGCAGGAAGTTGGTGGTGCCGTCGAGCGGATCGATGACCCACTGGTACTCATCATCCTGGGCGCTGTGCTCGCCGGATTCCTCAGCGAGTATGCCGTGGTTGGGATAGGTCTTGCGCAGGGTCTGGATGATTTCGCGTTCCGCCTGCACGTCAGCTTCACTGACGAAGTCGTTGCGCTGCTTGGCGGTGACATTCAGTCGTTCGAGGTGATCGAAGTGGCGCAGGAGGATGCGGCTGGCGCTCAATGCGGCGCGCTTGGCAATGTTCAGAGCTGGGTGCATGGCAGATCAGGTCAGTTAGAGAACGGCCGGCCGGGGTATCCGGCGCGGAGCCGTTATCATAACAGAACTTGCCCGGTCTTCAGGTGGGCGCGTTTTGCCGGTGCGGCTCCGGTGGTAACAGCAGCGTGGTTGATGAGCGCCATGCTGTCACCTGGGGCGCGGCACGGATTCCCGTTCGGTCAAGCAGCCACCGTCGGGAAATCCGTGTCTGGATATGATGCTCAATCCACAGGGTGGAAAGTCCGCTTTTCCTGGGCTATGCGCAGCAGGCTCTCCGCGGGCGCGAATCGTTCACCCAGCCGCTGCTGGTATTGCTGCAGCTTTTCCACCACGCTGGCGATGCCCAGGCGATCGGCATAACGGAACGGGCCGCCGAGGAAGGGCGGGAAACCGATGCCGAACACCGCACCGATATCGCCATCGCGGGCGCTGCGAATGATCCGCTCATCCAGGCAACGCGCGGCTTCGTTCAGCATCATCAGCAGGCAGCGTTCGACGATCTCCCCGGCGGCGATGCTCTGGTCACCGCTGACGCCGAGGACCGCGTAAACGCTTTTATCGACCTGCTTCTCGCCTTTCTTGACCCCTTCGTAAAGATAAAAACCCTTCCTGCTCTTGCGCCCATAGCGGCCATCGGCCAGCAGCCGATCGGCCACGCCCGCCGGCTTCATGCGCTCACCGAAGGCCTGATGGAGAATGGGGCCGACCTTGGAGCCAACGTCGATGCCGACTTCGTCGAGCAGCGCAAACGGTCCGACCGGGAAGCCAAACTGCACCAGGGCCTGATCGATCGCGTCTACCGCCGCGCCTTCGTTGAGCAGATAGCCCGCTTCATTCATGTACGGGGTCAGGATGCGGTTGACGTAAAAGCCGGCGCCGTCCTGGACCACGATCACGGTCTTGCCCTGCTTGCGGCCGAAATCCACCGTGGTGGCAATCACCTCCGGCGCGGTCTGCGCGGTGGCAATGATTTCCAGCAGCGGCATTTTTTCCACCGGCGAGAAGTAGTGCATGCCGATGACCTGTTCCGGGCGCTGTGCGGCGGCGGCAATGTGCGCGATGGGAATCGACGAGGTATTAGTGGCGAAAATGGTGTGCGCGGGGCAATGCGCCTCAACATCGGCCAGCATCCGGTGCTTGAGTTCGAGATCCTCAAACACGGCTTCGATGACCAGATCGACATTATGAAAGCCGCTGAAATCCAAGGTCGGCGTGACCCGTCCCTGTTCCTGGGCCGCTTCAAACGCGGTCACGGAACGCCGCTGCAGGCGCTTTTGAATCAGCCGGTCGATATACGCCAGGCCGCGATTCAGGCCGGCGATTTCCTTATCCTTCAGGCGCACCGCAAGCCGCGCCTTGTTGGCCGTGACATAGGCAATGCCGGCGCCCATCAGCCCGGCGCCGAGCACGCCGATCCTGTGCACCGGGCGTGGCTGAATGCTCGCATCGGCCACGCCGTTGTCCTTCTTCATGGCCGTGGTGGCGAAATACAGGTTCATCAACTGCCGCGCCTGCGGTGTCACCGCCAGTTCGCCAAAGCTGAGCGCTTCCGCCTCCAGACCCTTTTGGAAACCCTGACTGGCGCCGGTTTCCACGCAGTCGATAATGCGCAGCGGCGCCGGATAGTGGCCCTTGGTCTTGCCTAGCACCTGCTCGCGGGCTTTCTGGAACAGCACCCGCCGCCCGAGTCGATTGTCTTCCAGCGCCAGCTTGGTCAGGCGCTGTACCGAGAACAGGCTGGCATTTTTGTTACGCAGGGCGGCGCGGCTGTGCTGGAGCTTTTGCACCAGCCCAAGCGCGGTTTGCAGCAGGATGGTGGCGGGTACGACGTCGTCCACCAGACCCAGACGCTGGGCCTTGCGCGCATTCAGATGCTTGCCGGTCAGCATCAGATCCAGCGCAGCCGGAATGCCGATCAGGCGCGGCAGGCGCTGGGTGCCGCCGCTGCCGGGCAGCACGCCAAGCATCACTTCCGGCAGGCCGAGCGCGGTCTTCGGACTGTCGGTGCACGCCCGTCCACGGCAGGCCAGCGCCAGTTCCAGCCCGCCACCCAGGCAGGCGCCATCAATCGCCGCCACCACCGGCACCTTGAACTGCTCCAGCCGGTCGAAAAAGCGCTGGCCGGCCTGGGACAGTGCCGTGGCCTCAGCAGCGCTCTGGCAGGCGTGCAGCATGTGGATATCGGCGCCAGCGATAAACGAACCCGGTTTGCCGCTGATGAACACCACGCCGCGGATGGCCGGATCCTGTTCCAGGCGATCGAGCAGGGCATTGGCCTCAGTGACGAATGCCGCCTTCAGCGTGTTCTGGCTTTCGCCCGGCAGATCGATGGTGATGACGGCGATGCCATCCTCGCGCAGCGCCAGTTGGAAAACGGTCAGAGTCAATTCGGTCGTCATGGCAGTGTGCTCCGCGGTCACGCTACTTCCAGAATCATCGCTGCGCCCAATCCACCGGCCGCACAGGCGGTCGCCAGTCCCAGCCCACCGCCGCGCCGGCGCAGTTCATGAATGACCTGCATGATCATCCGCCCGCCTGTGGCCGCGAACGGGTGACCATAGGCCAGCGAGCCACCGAGTACGTTGAGTTTGTCCATATCCACCTCGCCGATCGGCTCATCACGACCGAGCTGTTGTTGGGCAAAACTGCGCGACGGCCAGTTTTTCAGATTGGCCAGAGTCTGCGCGGCGAAGGCTTCGTGAATGTCGATCAGGGTCAGGTCATTCAATTTCACCCCGGCGCGGTCCAGCGCAATGGGCGTGGCATAGGACGGCCCCATCAGTCCATCGTTGAACGGATCGAGGGCGGCGAATGCATAGGAACGGATGTAGCCGAGCGGTTCAAAACCCAGTTGTCGGGCGCGGCGCTCGTGCATGAGGATCAGCGAGGCGGCGCCATCGGTCAGCGGTGTGGAATTGGCGGCGGTCACCGTGCCGTGCTTGCGGTCGAAGGCCGGGCGCAGTTTGGCCAGTTGCTCCAGGCTGGAATCACCGCGAATGTTGTTATCGCGTTCGACACAGGTCTTGAACGGCGGCACGAAGGC
>DAITNL010000146.1:0-8064 GCA_036834665.1 Candidatus Competibacteraceae bacterium
CCCCACTGGGCGCCAGCGCTGCCGCGCCGACCCCGCCCGCCACAGTATCGGCCGCTGCCAGCGAAACCGTGGCCGTGCGTCCGGATCGCCCCGAGACCTACACGGTGGTACCGGGCGATACCCTGTGGAGTATCGCCGCGCGCTTCCTGAAGAAACCCTGGCAGTGGCGCGAGATCTGGCGCCAGAACCCGCAACTGCGTAATCCCAACCGCATCTATCCGGGCGATGTGCTGCGCTTCAGCTACAGCGCCGACGGCCAGCCGCAGCTGCAGGTGGCCGAGCGCGAGGACGTGCCGCTGCTCAAGCTGTCGCCGCAGGTGCGCACCGAGGCGCTCACCCAGCCGATCCCACCGGTGCCGCGCGACGCCATCGATTCCTTCCTGACCCGGGCGCAGATCCTCAGCGAGCGCGAGTGGCAGCAGATGCCCTACATCATCGCCGACGATGAGAATCAGGTGGTCTATGCGAACCGCGACCGGGTTTACGCGCGCGGTGCCCTGTTCGACCAGCCGCGCTATCAGGTGTTCCGCCCCGGTGAGGCGCTGCTTGACCCCGGTTCCGGTCAACCTTTGGGCGTCGCCGGCCTGTATCTGGGCGTCGCCGTGCTGGAGCGCGACGAGGACCCGGCCAGCTTCCTGCTCAGCGAGGTGATCGCCCCGGTGCGTGCCGGCGACCGGCTGCTGCCGGTTGATGAAGAGCGCGAACTGTACAGCTTCGAGCCGCATCCGGTGCCGCCCGACACCGAGGGCCTCATCATCGCCAAGCTCGATCCCGATGTGACCCAGATCACCCAGTACAGCAGCGTCATCGTCAATCTCGGCGCTCAGGAAGGCATGGAACCGGGCCATGTGCTGGCCATTTACGGCAAGCCGCGCACGGTTGTCGATCCGATCTCCGGGAATGATGTGTCCCTGCCCGGTGAACGTGCCGGGCTGCTGATGCTGTACAAGATCCACGACCTGGTCAGCTACGGTCTGGTGATGCAGGCCGAGCGCGCCATCCGCATGAATGATCGGATAACGACGCCCTGAACCGTTACATTTCCCCGCCTGCCGGTGATCCGGCCTGGCTGCTGGCTCTGCTGCGGGCGCCCGGCATTGGCCCGGCGCGCTTTGCCCGGCTGCTGGAGTCTTGTGGTTCGGCTGAGGCGGTGTTTGCCGCTGACCGCGATGCCCAGCGCCAGGCTGGCGCGCCCCCGGCAGCGCTTGACTATCTGCAGGCACCTGACTGGAGCCAGGTTGAACTGGACCTGGCCTGGCTGCGCCGGCCGGACAACCACCTGCTCGACCGCAGCGATCCGCGCTATCCGCCGCTGCTGCAGCAGATCGATTACCCACCGCCGCTGCTGTTCGTGCATGGCAACCTGGACTGTCTGCGGGCACCGCAGCTGGCCGTGGTCGGCACCCGCAACCCGACGCCTGGCGGGGCCGAGATTGCCCGGCAGTTCGCCGCCCACCTCGCCGGCGCCGGTCTGCTGATCACCAGTGGCCTGGCACTGGGCATCGACGCCGCCGCACATCAAGGCGCCCTGGACAGCGGTGGACGCACCATCGCGGTGATGGGCACCAGTCTGGATCGGGTCTATCCGGCCCGGCATCGCGATCTGGCCTACGCCATCGCCGAACGCGGCGCGCTGGTTTCGGAACTGCCGACCGGCACGCCACCGACGGCAGAAAACTTCCCGCAGCGCAATCGCCTGATCAGCGGCCTGGCGCTGGGCGTGCTGGTGGTGGAAGCCGCGACCCGCAGCGGCTCGCTGATCACCGCCCGCCTGGCGCTCGACCAGGGTCGTGAGGTATTCGCCATCCCCGGCTCGATTCACAACCCGCTGGCCAAGGGCTGTCACGCCCTGATCCGGCAGGGTACAGCCAAGCTGGTGGAAGCCGCTGATCAGATTCTGGAAGAACTCGGCGCCCTGGCTGCACTGACCAGCAGCGCGCCGGATCTTGCCACATCGACCACGTCTGCAACATCCACAACCGCTTTTGTAGCGCCGGAAACGCTCGATGAAGACTACCGTCAACTGCTCGTGGCCATGGGTGAACAGCCTGCAGGTGTTGATCTCTTGGTAGAGCGCTGCGGATTGACGGCGGAAGTGGTTTCCTCCATGCTGCTGATGCTGGAGCTAAAGGGCCACGTAGCGGCTGTTCCGGGCGGCGTCTACCGTCGCCTGCACGCCTGAACTCCCAATCGCCTGTCGCGCCTGCGCCCCTGCCGCAAGGCCGGGGCTTTTGCATTTGCGAAACGAGCACTATTAATGAAAGAAAATGTGTTGGACGTGCTGATGTACCTGTTCCAGAACTATATGGACGATGCGGAAACCGACCCCGACCGGGAATCCATCCAGACCGAGCTGCTCGCCGCCGGTTTCCCCTCGCGGGAGATTCAGCAGGCTTTTGAATGGCTCGACGGTCTGATCGAACGCCCGGATACACCGCTGTCGGTACACGCCGGTTCCTGCCGCATTTATATCGAACAGGAACTGGACCGACTCAATACCGAATGCCGCGGGTTCCTGCTATTCCTGGAGCATGGCGGCGTGATCAATCTGGAAACCCGTGAACTGATCATTGACCGGGTCATGGCGCTGGAAACCGACGAACTCAGCCTGCATCAGCTCAAATGGATCATCCTGATGGTGCTATTCAACCAGCCCGGTCAGGAAGAAGCCTACGCCTGGATGGAAGACCTGGTCTTCGACGACGCGCCCAGCTACCTGCACTAAGCGATCCAGAATTTTCCGGGCCCTCTCTATCGGAATTCCCGTCCCTGCGGCGGGTCCTAGCGGAGGACGCCGTCATCCCAGTCGGGATACTGCTGCGGCGCCCTTTCCCTACCCAGCCACCCGCAACACGGTCATGAGCAAAAACCTGGTCATCGTGGAATCGCCGGCCAAGGCGAAGACCATCAAGAAATACCTGGGCAAGGACTTCGAGGTGCTGGCCTCCTATGGCCATGTGCGCGATCTAGTGCCCAAGGAGGGCGCGGTCGATCCCGAGCACGACTTCGCCATGAAATACCAGCTCATCGACAAGAACGAACGTCATGTCGAAGCGATCGCCAAGGCGGCAGCCAAGGCCGAAATTCTCTATCTGGCCACCGACCCCGACCGCGAGGGCGAGGCGATCTCCTGGCACCTGTGCGAGATTCTGCGCCAGCGTGCACTGCTCGACGACCGGCCGGTGCAGCGGGTGGTGTTCCATGAAATCACCCAGCGGGCGGTGCGCGACGCCATCGCCCATCCGCGCGCCCTGTCGCTGGATCTGGTCAACGCCCAGCAGGCCCGCCGCGCCCTCGATTACCTGGTGGGCTTCAACCTGTCGCCGCTGCTGTGGAAGAAGATTCGCCCCGGACTGTCCGCTGGCCGGGTGCAATCGCCAGCGTTGCGCATGATCGTCGAGCGTGAGGAGGCGATCGAGAGCTTCCAGACGCAGGAATACTGGACTCTGGAAGCCGACGCCGCTCCGGTCACCGGCACACCGTTTGCCGCGCGGCTGGTCGAGTTCGCCGGTGAAAAGCTCACCCAGTTCAGCATCACCGATAGCGACCGCGCGCACCACCTGGAACAGGCGCTGCGTGCGGCAGCTCAGGTGGCAGGAGCGGCGACCCATGCCGACGCCCTTGGCCGGCTATCCGTCATCCGGGTCGAGCACAAGCAGCGCAAGCGCAATCCGGCGCCGCCCTTCACCACCTCAACCCTGCAGCAGGAAGCGGCGCGCAAGCTGGGTTTTTCCGCCCAGCGCACCATGCGTGTCGCCCAGCAACTCTACGAGGGCATCGACACCGGCAGCGGCGCGGTCGGTCTGATCAGCTACATGCGCACCGACTCGGTCAATCTCGCCCAGGAAGCCCTCGCCGAGATTCGTGCCCTGATTGCCCGGCGCTACGGCGCCCACAATCTGCCGCCGGCGCCGCGCATCTTCAAGACTAAGGCCAAGAACGCCCAGGAAGCGCACGAGGCGATCCGGCCCACGGCGGTCGATGTCGCCCCGGAAACAGTGCGCGCCCATCTCAGCACCGAGCAGCACGCGCTTTATGAGCTGATCTGGAAGCGCACTGTCGCCTGCCAGATGATCGCTGCCACCCTGGACACGGTCGCGGTCGATCTGGGCTGCGGGCCGGGCAACACCTTGCGCGCTACCGGCTCGACCCTGGCTGATCCCGGTTTCATTGCCGTGTATCGCGAGGGCGTCGATGATCCGGATGAGGATGATGAAGGCCGCATCCTGCCGCCGCTGCACGAGGGCGATGTCATCGATCTGCTGGCGCTGCGCCCGGAACAGCATTTCACCGAGCCGCCACCGCGCTATTCCGAAGCCAGTCTGGTCAAGGCGCTGGAAGAGCACGGCATTGGCCGGCCGTCCACCTACGCGTCGATTCTGTCTACCCTGCTGACCCGCGAATACGCCGTGCTGGAGAGTCGCCGCTTCACGCCCACCGACATCGGCCGTATCGTCAACCGCTTCCTCACCCAGCACTTCACCCGCTACATCGACTACGAGTTCACCGCCCATCTGGAGGATGAACTGGACGCCGTGTCGCGCGGCGAGGAGGACTGGCTGCCGCTGCTGCGGGGCTTCTGGGAGCCGTTCCGGCAGCGCGTCGATGAAACTGCCGAAAACGTTTCGCGGCAGGATGTGGTGCAAAGCCGCGAGCTGGGCCAGGATCCCAAGAGCGGCAAGCCGGTATCGGTGCGCATGGGCCGTTTCGGCGCCTTCGCCCAGATCGGCATCAAGGAAGACCCGGAAAAGCCGCGCTTTGCCAGCCTGCGCCCCGAGCAGCGTCTCGACAGCATCAGCCTGGAACAGGCCCTGGCGCTGTTCCAGTTACCGCGCGATCTGGGCAGCACCGCCGCCGGCGAACCGATCCAGGCCAATATCGGCCGCTTCGGTCCCTATCTGCGCTACGGCAAGCAGTATGTCTCGCTGAAGAAAGAGGATCCCTACACCGTCAGCCGCGAGCAGGCGCTGGAACTGATCGCCGCGCATCAGGAAGCAGCGGCCAACAAGATCCTGCGCGTTTTTCCCGGCTCGGCGATTCAGGTGCTCAACGGCCGCTTTGGCCCCTACATCACCGACGGTCAGAAGAACGTGCGTCTGCCCAAGAACCGCGAACCGGGCAGTCTGGAACTGGCTGAATGCCAGGCGCTGCTGGCCGCAGCACCGGAGAAGAAGAAGCCGGCCGGCCGGCGCGCCGCCACCACGACCAAGTCCAAGCGTTCGGGCGGCAGCTGACATGGATCGACTGCGGATACGCGCCGTAGCGCGGGTAGTCCGGGCCGGTGGCCTGATCGCTTATCCCACCGAAGCGGTTTACGGTCTCGGCTGCGACCCGCGCAACCGGGATGCAGTGCGGCGCCTGTTGCTGCTCAAGCGCCGGCCAGCGCATAAGGGCCTGATTCTGATTGCCGCCGATGCAGCGCAACTGGCGCCCTACATGATGCCGCTCAGCGCCGCGGAGCAGGCCCGGCTCGATACCAGCTGGCCCGGTCCGCACACCTGGCTGGTGCCGACCCCGACAGCGACCCCACGCTGGCTGCGCGGCCGCCATGCCACCCTGGCGGTGCGGGTGACCGCGCATCCCCTGGCGGCGGCGCTGTGCCGGGCCTGCGGGCATCCCCTGGTATCGACCAGCGCCAATCGCAGTGGCCGGCCCGCCTTGCGCAGTGCGCGCGCGGTACGCATCCAGCTCGGACGCGCCCTCGACGGTCTGCTGCCCGGCCCAACCGGTGGCGCAGCACGGCCCACTGCGATTCGCGATCTGCGCAGCGGCCAGCAACTGCGCGCCGGCTGAGGCTCAGCCGTTCCGCTCCTGATCCTCGTCCAGGGTCGCGATCACCTGCTCCAGCAGCATCCGCACCCGCGCCATGCCTGACACCAGGTTCTGCTCGATCTCGGCCAGGGTAATCGGACCGGCGCCCTTGCCCGCCGCCCAGTTAGCGACCACCGCGCAACTGGCATAGCGCATCTCCAGTTCGCGGGCCAGCGCCGCCTCCGGCATGCCGGTCATGCCGACGACATCACAGCCATCCCGTTCCAGCCGCCGCACCTCGGCAGCACTTTCCAGGCGCGGCCCCTGGGTCGCGGCATAGGTGCAAGGATCGCACACCGCCTCCAGATGCAGCGTCCGTGCGGCATCGATCAGGCGCGCGCGCAGGGTGGCGCAATACGGCTCGGTAAAGTCGATGTGGGTGACCGGCGCCGGGTGATCCTCAAAGAAGGTACTGGCCCGGCCCCAGGTGTAATCGATGATCTGATCGGGAAAGGCCAGCACGCCTGGGGCCATGTCGGCCCGCATGCCACCGACCGCCGCCACCGCGATGATCCGCCGCACGCCGCGCTGATGCAGCGCCCACAGATTGGCGCGGTAATTGATCCGGTGCGGCGGCAGGCTGTGCCGATCGCCATGCCGGGCCAGAAAGACCACATTGCGACCGGCCAGCGTGCCCCAGCTCAGCGGGCTGGACGGTGCGCCATAGGGCGTAGCCACGGTTTCGCGGCGGCTGATCAGCAACCCGTCAAGCGCGGTCAGACCGGTACCGCCGATGATGGCCAGAGCAGGCGACATGGAGAATCCTCCTGGTTCAGTGTTCAGTCACGGGCGGCGTAGATGGCCGGCAACTGGCGCCAGTATTCTTGATAATCCATGCCGCGACCAAACACATAGCGATCCGGTACTTGCAGGCCCACGAAATCAACGCTCAGGCCCGCCACCTTGCGGTCATGCTGTTTATCGACCAGCACCGCGCTATACACCGCCGCTGCGCCCTGAGCCCGCACCTGATCGAGAATCGCCCGCAGGGTATCGCCCTCGTCGAAAATATCATCGACCACCAGCACCACCCGGCCCGCCACATCGGGACGCGGCGGCGCAATCCAGTTCACCGCACCGCCCTGGGTGGCGCCACGATAGCGGGTAGCGTGCAAATAGCCGATCTGTAATGGAAATTGCAGCCGTTCCAGCAATTGCGCAGCCGGGATGAAGGCGCCGCTCATTACCACCAGTACCAGCGGATCGCAATGCTCCAGGCGGGCGGTAATGGCGCTGGCCAGGCGATCCAGGGCAGCATCAATCTGTTCCGGGGTGCACAGCAGCTCGGCATCGCGCAGCACGGCGCGGGCTTGTTCGGCGGTTATCGACGGCATGGCAAGTTCCAGGGAGCGAAGGATACGGACTGAAATCCGTCAGATGATTCAGAGGGTTAATAGGTCAGGGTGAGCGTTTCGCCGTCCATGGCCTCGCTGATCAGATAGGCGCCACCGACAATTCCGTCGATCGCATCGATCAGATCATCGCCCCAGCATTCCACCGAGGTCGCGCACACCTTCAGCTTGACCCCGACCTCACGGGCACTGTAGATCAGGTCCTGGGCGGTGCGGTCTGGATGGTCGGCGAGCGGCACCTGCGCTGCCACACCCTTGATCGCCAGTTCCGCACTGCGCCCGGACAGGATGATCTCGACGGCGTAATTCATGGCAGCGGCCACGCTGGCCTGCATGAAAAGCGCACACAGCGCAGCAGCATCGCGCGGGTCGGTATTGACCATGATGATCAGCAGCCTGCGGGCCATAGGGTATTCTCCGGGTCAGGTTTGCAACAGCTGCGGAGCGGTCCGGCAGTGCCGCTTGCAGCGTTCAGATATCCATATCCAGCAGCGGAAAGGCATCATAGTCCTGCACCAGATGCACGGCCCGCCGCCATTCCGGGCGGTGCCGCAGGCGGTCTCCGGCCGGGTGACCACGCCCGTGCAGGCGGATCAGGCGCAGCTGACTGACCGGATCGAGCGGCTCGCGCAGACCTTCGACGATGGCGATGGCGGCGCGGCGATCATTGCAGGCCAGCACCATATCGCAGCCGGCGGCGCGCGCGGCACAGGCCCGTTCAGCCGGACCACCGGCCACGCCGGCACCGGCCATGTCCAGGTCATCGCTGAAAATCACGCCCTGAAACTCGAAATGGCGGCGCAGAATATCCTGCAGCCAACGCGCGGAAAAGCCGGCCGGCTGCGCATCGACCGCCGGATAGCGCACATGCGCCGGCATCAGCGCCGCCAGCCCGTAGTGG
>DAITNL010000147.1:0-7998 GCA_036834665.1 Candidatus Competibacteraceae bacterium
CGGCGCAGCAGGTGTTTGCGCAACCGGCGCATCCCTATACCCGGGCGCTGCTGGCAGCAGCGCTGAATCTGGAGGCGGCTGGCGACAGCGCGCTGCCGGCCTGATCGCGAACAGGAATGTGAACGTGAACGTGCATGTGAACCAAGCGGATGCGGTGGAGTGGGTGGAACTGTTTACCGATGGCGCCTGTTCCGGCAATCCCGGTCCCGGTGGCTGGGGTGCGCTGCTGCGCTATCGCGGCCATGAGAAGGAACTGTCCGGCGGCGATCCGGAGACCACCAACAATCGCATGGAACTGCTGGCGGTGATTCACGGCCTGGAGAGTCTGAAGCGACCGATGCCGGTGCGCATCTGCACCGATAGCCAGTATGTGATGCGCGGCATGACCGAATGGCTGGTGAATTGGAAACGGCGCGGCTGGAAAACCACCGGGCGGCAGCCGGTCAAGAATGTCGATCTCTGGCAGCGGCTGGATGCCGCTCTGGCGCCGCATCAGGTCGAATGGCAATGGGTGCGTGGCCACAGCGGCCATGCGGAGAATGAACGGGTCGATGCGCTGGCGCGCTCAGCGGTGCCGCGCGGTGGAATGAAGCAAAGAGGTTAAGCGCATGAGCGAACGGCAGCTTGTTCTGGATACGGAAACCACCGGTCTTGATCCGGCGCAGGGCCATCGGGTGATCGAGATTGGCTGCATCGAACTGCTTAATCGACGGATCACCGGGGAGCGTTTTCATAGCTATCTGCAGCCGGATCGCGCCATCGACGCCGACGCGGTGAAGGTGCATGGCCTGACTCATGACTTTCTCGCCAACCAGCCGCGCTTTGCCGATATCGCCGAAAGCTTTTTGGACTTTGTGCGTGGCGCCGAACTGATCATCCATAACGCCCCGTTCGATCTGGGCTTTCTCAATCACGAGTTGCAGCGTTGCGGACGTGGCCAGGCGCGCCTGGAGCACATGTGCACGGTCGAGGATACCCTGCTGCTGGCCCGCCAGCGTCATCCCGGCCAGCGCAACAGCCTGGATGCCTTGTGCAAGCGCTATGGTATCGACAACAGCCAGCGCACCCTGCATGGTGCGCTGCTGGACGCGGAAATCCTCGCCGATGTTTATCTGGCGATGACCCGGCAGCAGGATTCGCTGTTCGCTCAGGACAGTGATACGGCGGCGGAGGAAACGGCAAACCGTCGCGCACCCCGTCAGGACCGGGTACCCTTGCCGGTGCTGCGCGCCAGTGCCGAGGAGAGCGCCGCCCACACGCACTATCTGGACATGCTGGATAAAAAGAGCGGCGGCGTCTGCGTGTGGAAGCGGCTGGAAGCGGGCTGAAGGTCTGCTGTTCAGACCCGGTAATAGGCCCGGTACCACTCCACGAAACGCGCTACGCCGACTTCGATGGGCGTATCCGGCTGATAGCCGACATCGCTGACCAGGGCGTCCACGTCAGCGTAGGTATCGGGCACGTCGCCCGGCTGCAGCGGCAGCAGGTTCTTAATCGCCCTGCGGCCCAGGCAATCTTCCAGTACCTCGATGTAGCGCAGCAGTTCAACCGGGCGGTGGCTGCCGATGTTGTACAGCCGATAGGGTGCGCGGCTGGTTGCCGGGTCGGGCGCGTCGCTCGACCAGTCCGCATTGGCCGTTGCCACCCGGTCAAGCGTGCGGATCACGCCCTCGACGATGTCATCGACATAGGTGAAATCGCGGCGGTGATGGCCGTGGTTGAACACGTCGATCGGCTCGCCGGCGAGAATGGCGCGGGTGAACAGGAACAGGGCCATGTCCGGCCGGCCCCACGGTCCATACACGGTGAAGAAGCGCAGGCCGGTGACCGGCAGACCATACAGATGGCTATAGGTATGCGCCATCAGTTCATTGGCCTTCTTGGTCGCCGCATACAGGCTCAGCGGATGATCGACGTTGTCATGCACCGAGAACGGCATGCGTGTGTTGGCGCCATACACCGAACTGGTCGAGGCATACACCAGATGCTCGACGCCATGATGGCGGCAGGCTTCCAGTACGTTGACGAAGCCGACCAGATTGGAATCAACGTAGGCGTGCGGATTCTGAATTGAATAGCGCACCCCGGCCTGCGCGGCCAGATTCACCACCCGGTGCGGCTGGTGGGTGGCGAAGGCGGCATTGATCGCCGCGCGATCCTCCAGGCTGGCGCGCACATCGGTAAAGCCCGGATAAGCGAGCAGCCGCGCCAGCCGCGCCTGCTTGAGGCGGACATCGTAGTAGTCGTTGAGATTATCGATGCCGATAACCGTATCCCCGCGCTCCAGCAGGCGCAGCGCAAGGGTCGAACCGATAAAGCCGGCACTGCCGGTGAGCAGGATTTTCACAGTCGGCCGTCCACATCCTGAGCGGGAAATACATACTTGACGTCGAACAGCACCGCGTTGGGCGTGCCGAGGGCGCGGATGCGCTCGACCCCCATATCGCGAAACTGCTGGTGGCCGACCGCTACGATGATGGCGTCGTAAGTGCCCGGCTCGGGCGCGGCGATGGGCGTGATTCCGTATTCATGCTGCGCCGCCTGTGGATCGATCCAGGGATCGTACACATCCACCTGGGCGTGGTAATCGCGCAGTTCGGCGACGATATCGACCACGCGGGTGTTGCGCAGGTCCGGGCAGTTTTCCTTGAAGGTCAGGCCCAGGATCAGCACCCGCGCATCCATGACCGCGATGCGCCGCTGGTTCATCAGCTTGACCACCCGCTGCACCACATAGGCGCCCATGCTGTCGTTGATGCGCCGCCCGGCGAGGATGATTTCCGGGTGATGGCCGACCTGTTGTGCCTTGTAGGTCAGGTAATAGGGATCGACGCCGATGCAGTGGCCGCCAACCAGACCGGGCCGGAACGGCAGGAAGTTCCACTTGGTGCCAGCGGCGAGCAGCACCTCCTCGGTGTCGATGCCGAGGCGGTTGAACAGCAGCGCCAGTTCGTTGACCAGGGCGATATTGACATCGCGCTGGGTGTTCTCGATCACCTTGGCCGCCTCGGCAACGCGGATGCTGGAGGCGCGATGGGTGCCGGCGCTGATGATCGACCCGTACAGCGTATCGACGAACGCGGCCACCTCTGGCGTCGAACCGGAGGTCACCTTGAGAATCGTGGTCACCCGGTGTGCCTTGTCGCCGGGATTGATCCGCTCCGGGCTGTAGCCGGCGAAGAAGTCGACGTTGAAGCGCAGCCCCGATTCCCGTTCCAGGATCGGTACGCACACGTCTTCAGTAGCGCCCGGATACACGGTGGATTCATAGATCGCCACATCGCCGGGCTTGAGCAGGCGGCCTACGGTGATGCTGGCGCCGATCAGCGGCCCGAAATCCGGGCGCTTGTAGTCATCCACCGGGGTCGGCACGGTGACGATGTAGACATTGCACCCAGCCAGATCCTCGGGGCGATGGGTGTAGCGCAACTGACTGGCCTGACGCAGTTCCTCGGCGTCGACTTCCAGGGTGCTGTCGTTGCCGGACTGCAGCTCCCGAATTCGCGCCTCGTTGATGTCCAGGCCCAGGGTGGGAAAGCGGCGGCCAAATTCAACCGCCAGTGGCAGGCCGACATAACCCAGGCCAATAATGCCGATGCGGGTGGTGGCAAGGTCAAGCATTGTGGAGCGCTCCATCACGGTTGGGGCAGGCAATGCCGCCTAGTATAAGGGAAAAGCTGCGCCCATTCGGAAGCCAGCGCGCGCTGTACAGGATGGCGCGCACGCGAATAACGACATCCGTCATGGAATGCGTCTTAAAATGCAGGGCATCCACCTCACCGTGCCTGAGCCATGATCCGCCTCTTTAAACACTATTTCTCGCGTTCCCTGTTGACCCTGATGGCTGCGGAAGGTCTGCATCTGTTCTGGTCGGTTTATCTGGGCCGGACAGTGCGCCTGACCCTGTTTGATCAGGGATCGGTGCCGCCGCTGCTCGACATGGTGCCGAGCGCAGTGGTATTCGCACTGGTCATGCTGACCATCATGATCGCCATGGGCCTGTACGAGCGCAATTTCTGGAATGGACGCGGCGATATGCTGCTGCGGGTTGGCGTCAGCTTCCTGTTTGGCTTCTTCGTCCTGACCCTGGTGTATTACCTGGTACCGGAACTGTATCTGGGTCGCGGCGAGATGAGTTTGGCCTTTGTGATGGCTTTTCTCGGCGTGCTGCTACTGCGTTTCGCATTTGTCCATGTCACCGATAACAGTCTGCTCAAGCCGCGCCTGCTGGTGCTGGGCGTTGGCCAGCAGGCGGCACGCTTGCAAAGCCTGCAGGATCAGGGTGCGACCGGCGAGGGTTTTGAAATCGTCGGCTATCTGCGCCTGCACGATGATGAAGTGCAATGCGTACCGGAGGCGCGGGTGCTGACCCTGAGCGGATCGCTGTCTGAACTGGTCGATGGGCAGCGCGTGACCGGGATCGTGGTGGCGATGGACGACCGGCGCAAGGGCTTCCCCGCCGCCGAGGTGCTCGAATGCAAGATCAACGGCGTGCGGGTCAGTAATTTCCTCAGCTTCTACGAGCGCCAGACCGGCAAGATTCAGCTCGACGCCCTGCGGCCGAGCAACATGATCTTTTCCAGCGGCTTTCGCCAGGCGCACCGCAAGCAGCTTGCCAAGCGCCTGTTCGATATCGTCACCAGCCTGCTGCTGCTGGGCTTGACCTGGCCGCTGATGCTGGGAGCGACGCTGGCGATCTGGCTGGAATCGGGCTGCCGCGGGCCGATTCTGTACCGGCAAACCCGGGTCGGGCGTGGTGAGCGGCTGTTTGATGTCATCAAGTTCCGCAGCATGCGCACCGATGCTGAGCGGGATGGCGTCGCCCGCTGGGCGCAGGCCGGCGATAGCCGCATTACCCGGGTCGGTGCGGTGCTGCGTGAAACCCGCATCGATGAACTGCCGCAACTGTTCAATGTGCTGCGCGGTGACATGAGCTTTGTCGGGCCGCGCCCGGAACGGCCGCAGTTCGTCGAACAGCTCCGCCAGACCATTCCCTTCTACTCGATGCGCCACCTGGTCAATCCGGGCATCACCGGCTGGGCGCAGATCTGCTACCCCTACGGTGCCTCCGATCAGGATGCCTATGAAAAGCTGCAGTACGATCTGTACTACATCAAGAACTACAGCTTTTTTCTTGATGTATTGGTGCTGCTGCAGACCGCGCACACCATCCTCTGGGGCCAGGGCGCCCGCTAGCCCATCACCATGCACCTCATCGGAACCGTGGGTTATAGCGTCGCCGCCTTCTGCTGGCTGATTCTGTTTCTGCTGCTGCTGACCAGTTGGCGCGGTCGCCTGCGCGGCGGCCTGCTGCTGGCAGCGGTGCTGGTCAACCTGCTCTGGGCCTTGCGCGCCGCGTATTACGCCAGTGCCGGCGCCAGCGGCATCGACTGGCTGTATCAGGTGCTGGAAGTGGCGCGCAGCGTGGCCTGGCTGCTGTTTCTGGCCGATTTGCTGGAGCCATTGCTGCACAGTGACGAGGGTATCGGGACGCATCGCCCCGGCCTATGGTTGGCGCCGCTCATCGCTGGTCTGCTGTTGATCGTGATCGAGCTGCAGCCGGTGCTGGGGATAGGGCTGCCGCTGCCGGCGGACGCGGCGAACCTGGGCCATATTGCCCTGGCCATCGCTGGGCTGGCGCTGATCGAGCAGTTGTTTCGCAATACCCGCCCGCAGCAGCGCTGGGCGACCAAGTTTTTCTATCTCGGGCTGGGGCTGACTTTCGCCTACGACTTTTTCCTGTATGCCGATGCCTTGCTGTTCAAGCGCCTGGATGCGGCGACCTGGGAGGCGCGCGGCTTGGTCGGGGCCATGACCGTGCCGCTGATTGCTGTGGCGGCGGCGCGCAATCCGGCCTGGTCACTGGATGTGTTCGTATCGCGGCGACTGGTGTTGCACTCGGCGGCGGTGGTGGGCGCGGGCATTTACCTGCTGGCGATGGCGGGCGCCGGTTATTACATCCGTGCCTATGGCGGCGACTGGGGCATTGCCTTGCAACTGGCGTTTCTGGCCGGTGCCGGCGTCCTGCTGGTGGTACTGATGTTTTCCGGGCAGTTGCGCGCCCGCTTCCTGGTGCTGCTCAACAAGCATTTCTTCAACTACAAGTATGATTATCGGCAGGAATGGCTGAAATTTACCCGCACGCTGTCCAGCGCTGCGGCCGGTGAGCCGCTGCGCGAGCGGGCCATTCGCGCCACCGCCGAGATCGTGCACAGCACCGGTGGCCTGTTATGGACCCGGCGCGAGCGCGGCGCATTCACCCTGGTAGCGCATTACAACATGAGCGAGCCGGCGACGCGGGTGCTGTCGGCGGATGCGTCGCTGGTGCGATTTCTGGAACAGCGGCAATGGGTGGTGCAACTGGATGAATACGCCGACACTCCAGAGCTGTACGGTGATCTGGTGCTGCCCGACTGGCTGCGCGAGGGATCGCGGGCCTGGCTGGTGGTGCCGCTGCTGCACGGCGAGCAGCTGGAAGGTTTTCTGGTGCTGGCCGAGGCGCGCGCCCGCCAGCAGCTCAACTGGGAGGATCGCGACCTGCTCAAGACCGCCGGGCGGCAGGCAGCCAGTCACGTTGCCCTGCTGGAAACCGCCGAGGCCTTATGGGAAGCGCGCCAGTTCGAGGCGTTTCATCGGCTGTCAGCCTATGTGGTGCATGACCTGAAAAACATCGCCGCGCAACTGGCCCTGGTGGTGGCCAATGCCAGCCGCCATCGGCATAACCCGGCCTTTGTCGATGATGCCTTTGAAACCGTGGCCAATGCCACCGAGCGCATGAACCGGCTGCTGGGGCAGTTGCGCAAGGGCAGCCTGCCCGGAGCGGGACCGGTGCGACCGGTCGCGGTGGCAGATGCCGTGCGCCAGGCGGTGACGGCGCGCTCTGGACAGACGCCGGTGCCACGGCTGGGCATTGAGGCGGAACCCTGGGTGGCGGTGGAACGCGAGCGCCTGGTGGCGGTGCTGGAACACCTGCTGCAGAACGCCCAGGAAGCGACCGGTGCTGACGGTCTGGTCGCGGTGACGATCAGCCAGGTGGATGCGATGGCAGTGGTGGCGGTGCGCGATACCGGCTGCGGCATGGATGAGCGCTTCGTGCGTGAGCAGCTGTTTCGGCCGTTCACGACCACCAAGGGCAACGCCGGCATGGGCATCGGTGTCTATGAGAGTCGTGAGTTTGCCCGCACCGCTGGCGGCGAGCTGACGGTGCAGAGCCAGCCTGATCAAGGAACGACGTTCTGGTTGCGCCTGCCGTGTTGTCCACGGCCGGCGGCCACCGCTGGAGAGGAGAGCGAGGAATGGACGGATTCATCCGGAAATTGTTGATTGTTGAGGACGATCCTGGCCTGCGCAGTCAGTTGCGCTGGTGCTTTGACGGCTACGAGGTGTTGGTAGCCGAGGACCGTGAGACGGCACTGAGTCAGGTGCGCCGGCACGCGCCGCCGGTCATGCTGCTCGATCTGGGTCTGCCGCCCGATCCGGCCAATGCCTCGGAAGGTCTGCTGGCCCTGGAGCAGATCCGTGCCCTGGCTCCCGAGACCAAGGTGATCGTGGTCACCGGTAATGATGAGCGCGAGAACGCACTGCGGGCGGTAGCGATGGGGGCCTATGACTTCTACCAGAAGCCGGTTGATGCCGACGTGCTGCGCCTGCTGGTCGATCGCGCCAGTAATCTGTATGCCCTGGAGCGCGAGAATCGGGAACTGCTGGCCTGCCAGATACACACACCGCTGCGCGGGGTCATCACGGGCAGCGCGGCGATGCTCAAGATCTGCCGCAATATTGAAAAAATCGCCCCGACCCATGCCAATGTGCTGTTGCTGGGTGAGAGTGGCACCGGTAAGGAACTGCTGGCGCGGGCGCTGCATGAGCTGAGCCCACGCAGCAGGAACAGCTTTATCGCCATCAACTGCGCCGCGATTCCCGATGCGCTGTTGGAAAGCGAGCTGTTCGGCTACGAGAAGGGTGCCTTCACCGGCGCGGCCAAACAGACCCGCGGCA
>DAITNL010000148.1:0-7979 GCA_036834665.1 Candidatus Competibacteraceae bacterium
GGTGCCATCTATTGGCATTTCAAAAACAAGGCCGATCTGTACGATGCCATGGTGCGGCGGGTGCTCGATTCGGAAGAGGCACGCTGTCACGCCGGCATGGCTGAATCGGTCGATCCGTTGGGTTTTATCCGCGACCTGGCGGTGGAGTTTCTGCAGCGGCTGGCCTGTGATCCGCGCTATCAGCGGGTCCTGGAGATCGCGTGGCATAAGTGCGAGTACGTTGAGGAAATGGCCGTGATCCGCGATAGCCATCTGGAATGTGGCCGGCGCTTTATCGCCCTGATGGAAACCGCGCTGCGCCGTGCCCAGCAGCAGGGTCGCCTGCCGGTGGCGGTCGATCCGTATCAGGCGGCAGTGGGCGTCATTGCCCTGATCGATGGGCTGGCGCTGAACTGGACGATGGATCCACAGCTGTTTCCGCTGGCGGAGTACGCGCCGGGGCTGGTGGATGCGTATCTGGCGGGTCTGTGTGTCATGGCGTAGATGGATAATGACTGATGAATCAATCCATAGTCCGTTGTCCCTGGTGTGGTGGTGATCCGCTGTATCAGCGCTATCACGATCAGGAATGGGGTGTGCCACTGCGTGATGAACGGCGCCTGTTTGAGATGCTGGTGCTAGAAGGGGCGCAGGCCGGCTTGAGTTGGCTGACGATTCTGCGCCGGCGCGAGCATTATCGGCGTGCCTTCGCGGATTTTGCGCCGGAAATCATCGCCGCTTACGGGGCGGCCGAGACCCACCGGCTGTTGCAGGATACCGGTATCGTGCGCAACCGCTTGAAGATCGCGGCGGCGATTGGCAATGCGCGGGCCTTTTTGCAACTGCGGGAGAGGCATGGCGATTTCAGTGATTATCTGTGGCGCTATGTCGATGGGGTGCCGCGGCAAAATCACTGGCGCAGTCTGCAGGAGCTGCCAGCGGTTACGCCTGAATCGACGCACATGAGTCAGGATTTGCGCCGCCTGGGTTTTCGCTTTGTTGGCCCAACGATCTGCTATGCCTTCATGCAGGCGGTGGGCATGGTCAACGATCACCTGAGCGACTGTTTCCGTCATGCCGCCCTCGCGCACCCGGGCACTCATAATCAGGCCAGGTCAGGCCACGGAGCCTGACCTGACGCCGGACTATGCTACGCCCAACTCGCCAAACGGCAGATACTGCACCCCATCACCGGGCGCGACACCGGCGCAATCCTCGGCCAGTTCCACCAGGCCCTCGGCCCAGCACAGCGACGACAGCGCCCCGGAACTGGCGGTTGGATACACCGTAGCCAGCAGACCCTGGTCCGGATCCAGACGCAACCGCGCCCGCAGCCACTCCCGTCGGCCCGGCTTGCGGCGCAGGTGAAAGTCCGCCCGCACCGGCACGCGCAACGGCTCAGCCAATGCCGCGCCCATCCGCCGCAGCAGCAAAGGCCGGGCAAACAGCAGAAACGACACCATCACCGACACCGGATTACCCGGCAGCCCCAGCACCTGGCAATCACCAATCTGTCCCAGAGTCACCGGCTTGCCCGGCTTGACCGCCAGCCGCCAGAATTCAATCGTGCCCAGCTCCGCAATCACCTCCTTGACCAGATCTGCAGTGCCCACCGAGACGCCGCCGGAGGTCAACAGCACATCATGACTCGCCGCCGCAGCCTGCAAGGCGCTCGACAGGCTATCCCGTTCATCGCGCAGGATGCCCAGATCGGTCACCGCGCAACCCAGCCGCCGCAGCAAGCCAAGCAGCGTATAACGGTTGGATTCATAGATCGCACCCGGTGGCAAGGGCACGCCCGGCTCATGCAGCTCATCGCCAGTTGAAGCCACCGCAACCCGCAACCGGCGCCGCACCGTCAGCGTGGCCATGCCCTGACCCGCCGCCAGCGCCACATCCTGCGCTCGCAAGCGGCGGCCACCCGGCAACAGCAGCGCGCCGGTGCGGACATCCTCACCGCAGCGCCGGATATTTTCACCGGGCCTGAGCTGTGCAGCATGGGCCACGTCGATCTCGATCCAATGTGCCTCCGGGTCGCTGCGGCAATGCTCCTGCATGATCACCAGATCCGGTCCCGCAGGCGACACCGCGCCGGTGGTGATGCGTACTGCCGCACCGCGCGGCACCGTTTCCACATACGGATGCCCGGCCAGCGCCTGACCGATGACCGGCAAACGGGTCGGACCATCGCTGCACAGATCGGCGTGGTGCAGCGCAAAGCCGTCCATCGCTGAGTTATCGTGGGGTGGCACATCAAGCCGGGCCAACAGGTCGGCGGCCAGCACCCGGCCATCGGCATCCTGCAGCGTGACCGATTCGGTCTCCGGCAGCGCGTCGATCAAGGCCAGGGCGCGCTCCAGCGCCTCGGCCAGGGTCAGCAGGCGATCACGATCGCTGCAACAATCACTTATAAACATGACACCATGCCTCGCAGCAGTGCATAGGGGCAACGGGCAGGCCGCCGCCGGGGATAAAATGCGAATCCGCAGTGCGATCCGCGCCGAAGGGGTGGCAGCCTGAGAGCTGTACTCACAGATCCACCCTCTTTCCAAGAATGTTAAGGTTATTACTGCCATGAAAATCGCCGTGACCAGCCAGAATCGTCGCAGCATCACCGAGCATGCCGGCAAGTGTCGCAAATTCTGGATTTACGACATCGAACAGAACCGGATCAGCGGCCGGACGCTGCTGGAATTGCCGATCGATCAATCCTTTCATCAAAGCCCGCCGCAACAGGCACATCCGCTGGATACCGTGCAGGTACTGATTGCTGGCAGCATGGGCCCGGGTTTGCAACAGCGCCTGGCCGCCAAGGGTATCAACGCGCTGGTCACGGCGGAGACCGATCCCGACCAGGCGGTTGCCGCCTACCTGCAAGGCACCCTGCTGCCGCGCGGGACCACCTGCGATCATAACCATGACCATGATGATGCCCACCCGCATGCACACGATCATTAGGCGCGCCGCTGCGTGGGAGCGTTCGCGGTTTGATCAAGACGTGGGTGCCTTTCTTTCCGAATCCAGCACGGTGAGCTGGTGATAAGCCTGTTGTTTGGGGTGATCATCGGGTTCTCACTGGGTCTGACCGGTGGCGGCGGTTCGATCTTTGCCGTGCCTCTGCTGGTGTATGGGCTGGCGCTGCCGGCGCACCAGGCGGTGGGTGTTTCACTGTTCGCCGTGGGCGCAACTGCTCTGGGCGGGGCCATCGTCCGGTTGCGGCGGCGCGAGGTGGACCTGTGGGCGGCGCTTCTGTTCGGCGTGGCCGGCATGCTCGGTGCGCCCCTCGGCGCGGCCCTCGGCGCGAAACTGCCGCCTGGTGGATTGCTGAGCGGCTTTGCCGTGCTGATGCTGCTGGTTGCGGCGCGGATGTGGCGGCAGGCACTGCGTCGTCCTGGCGAAACCCAGGTGGTGCGCGCCGGCGTCGATGCACGCGCCGCGTCCGGTTCCGGCCCGGCCTGCCGGATCAATCCAGCCGGCGGCCTGATCCTGAGCTCGCGCTGCGCGCGGGTTCTGGCCCTCGGCGGCCTGCTCACCGGCGCGCTATCTGGCCTGTTCGGCGTGGGCGGCGGCTTCCTGATCGTCCCGGCCCTGGTGCTGATGGCGTCCCTGTCGATACAGCGCGCAGTGGCGACGTCGCTGCTGGTCATCGCCATCATCAGCATCTCGGGCGGCGTCGCCCATCTGCTGGCCGGTCACCATACCCTGAACTGGACGATCACCGTCCTGTTCGTTCTAGGTGGCCTGGGCGGCATGCTGCTCGGTGCGCGCCTGAGCCGTCGTTTGGCTGGCCCAGCGCTGCAAAAACTGTTCGCCGCCGCCATGATTGGCGTAGCAGTGGCCATGCTCGGCGTGCAGATCTGGCGCGCGTTCACCGCGTCCTGAACGAACCGTTTCCCGCGCGCGCCGCGTGGTATGGCATCCCGGCGGTGCTGATTGCAGCCTTGTCGACGGTGCTGGGCACGCCGCTTTCTCCACGCGGACAGGGAAATGCAGATCGTGAAATCATGAAACGACTTATGTATTTAACATCACTTCTAACTTAAAATACTTGTTAATAGAAAACTCAACACTCAGAATATGCTCATATGATCACAGCAGCACAGTTGAAGGCAGCGCGTGCGCTGCTCGGCATGGACCAGCGCATGCTGGCTGAAGCGTCCGGTTTATCGTTGCCGACCATCCAGCGCATGGAAGCGAGCGAGGGCACGATTCGCGGCAACGTGGATTCCCTGGTCAAGCTGATTACCGCGCTGGAGGCCGCCGGCGTGGAATTGATTAACGAAGGCGTGGCCAGCGATGGTAGCGGACGTGGAGTCCGGCTGAAACGCTGAACCGCGCGAGCGAGCGTAGTTTCCGATGATCCTATCCCTGTTACTTAGCCTGCCGGTGGCGTTGCTGACCGTCAGCGGCGCGGCGGTTTTCGCCCACCGCCACCCGGGCCGCAGTCGCGGCATCTACTCGGCCACGCTGGCGTTGAGCACGGTCGCGCTGTGCGTGGTGCTGATCCACTGGCTTGGGGGTCACGCCCCGGCCACGCTGACCCTGCCGATTGGCCTGCCCTGGCTGGGCGCGCATTTTCGTCTGGATGCGCTGGCAGCATTCTTTCTGGTCGTGGTCAATCTCGGTGGTGCGGTTGCCAGCCTGTTCGCCCTGGGCTATGGCCAGCATGAGCCGGCACCGGAACGGGTGCTGCCGTTCTTTCCCGCCTTCCTGGCTGGCATGAATCTGGTGCTGCTGGCCGACGATGCCTTTGTTTTCCTGTTCGCCTGGGAATTCATGTCATTGAGTTCCTGGGCGCTGGTGATGGCCCATCATCGCGAGGCAGCCAATGTCCGCGCTGGTTATCTCTATCTGGTCATGGCCTGCTTCGGCACCCTGGCGCTGCTGCTAAGCTTTGGCCTGCTGGCCGGTCCGCAGGGTGGCTACGACTTCGCCACCATGCGTGCCGCGCAGCTGACGCCCGGCTTGGCCGCGTTGACGCTGGTACTGGCCCTGCTCGGTGCAGGTTCCAAGGCCGGTCTGGTGCCGCTGCATGTCTGGCTGCCACTGGCGCATCCCGCCGCGCCCAGCCACGTTTCGGCGCTGATGAGCGGGGTGATGACCAAAGTTGCGGTGTACGGCTTCATCCGCATCGTCTTCGACCTGCTCGGCGAGCCGATGGCTTGGTGGTGGGGTGGGCTGGTGCTGAGCCTGGGCGGAATCAGTGCGGTGCTGGGTGTGCTGTACGCACTGATGCAGCATGATTTGAAACGGTTGCTGGCCTATCACACGGTCGAGAACATCGGCATCATTTTTATCGGTCTGGGGCTGGCGCTGGCGTTTCAGGCCAATCAGATGTACGCCAGTGCCGCGCTGGCGCTGACCGCCGCCCTGTTTCATGTCCTCAATCATTCGCTGTTCAAAAGCCTGCTGTTTCTCGGAACCGGCGCGGTGCTGACCGCCACCGGCGAACGCGACATGGAGCGGTTGGGCGGTTTGATCCATCCCATGCCGTGGACCGCACTGGCCTTTCTGATCGGCGCGGCAGCCATTTCCGCTCTGCCGCCGCTGAACGGCTTCGTTTCGGAATGGCTGACCTTTCAGGCCATTTTGCTGACCCCGGAACTGCCGCAATGGCTGCTCAAGTTTCTGGCCCCGGCGGTGGGCGCGCTGCTGGCTCTGTCCGCCGCGCTGGCTGCTGCCTGCTTCGTCAAGGCCTTTGGCATCACCTTCCTCGGCCGGCCGCGTTCACCGGCCGCCGCCGCGGCCCGGGAAACCGACCGCTATTCGCTGAGCGCACTGTTTATTCTGGCGGCGCTGTGCCTGCTGGCCGGAATCCTGCCTGGACTGGTGGTGGACGGGCTGGCCCCGGTCGTCGGTCTGCTCAACGGTGGTGCCCACCTGACCGCGCAGCACGGCCAGCCCTGGCTGACCCTGGCGCCGGTGGCCGAGGTGAAAAGCAGTTACAACGGCCTGCTGGTGCTGCTGTTCATGGCGCTGTCCGGCAGCTTGGCCGTGCTGCTGATTCACCGCCTAGCCTCGGATGTGGCACGGCGTGGACCAGCCTGGGACTGCGGCTTTCCCGAGTCCAGTCCGATGACCCAATACACCGCCGGCAGCTTCGCCCAACCGATCCGTCGGGTATTTGGCAGCGTGGTGTTCCAGGCCCGCGAGCGGGTAACGATGCCACCGCCCGGCGATGCGCGGGCCGCCAAACTGGAGGTCAAGATGCGCGACCTGGTCTGGGATCTGGGCTACGCGCCGATCGCCGCTGCGGTCATCGCGGTATCGACCCGCTTCAACGGTTTGCAATACCTGACGATTCGCCGCTACCTGAGCCTGGTGTTCGGCGCATTGGTGGTGCTACTGCTGGGGATAGTGCTATGGCGCTGATCACCGATTATCTGGTGCAGGGCGGGCAGATGCTGCTGATCCTGCTGCTGGCGCCCCTGCTGACCGGTTGGGTGCGCGCGATCAAGGCGCGCCTGCTGCGCCGGCGTGGTCCATCACTGCTGCAGCCCTATCGCGACCTGCTCAAGCTGCTGCACAAGGACGTGGTGCTGGCCGAGTCCGCCTCCTGGCTGTTCCGGGTTGCGCCTTACCTGATCTTCGCCGCGATCTGGGTCGCCGCGGCGCTGGTGCCGACTTTCGCCAGCGGTCTGTTGTTCAACTGGACCGCCGACCTGATCGCCATTGTCGCCCTGCTCGGTACCGCGCGCTTTTTCCTGGCGCTGGCCGGTCTTGATGTCGGAACCAGCTTTGGCGGTATCGGTGCCAGCCGCGAGATGATGATCGCCTCGCTGGCGGAACCGGCCATGCTGATGATGGTGTTCACTCTGTCGCTGCTGGCCGGCACCACCCAGTTGTCGACGGTCGCGCACTTCATGCTCACCGCCGAGGTGGGCCTGCGGGTCTCGCTGGCGCTGGCGCTGCTGGCGCTGATGATGGTGGCGATCGCCGAAAACGCCCGTATCCCGGTGGATAACCCGGCCACACACCTGGAGTTGACCATGGTCCACGAAGCGATGGTGCTGGAGTATTCCGGACGGCACCTGGCGCTGATCGAGCTGGCCGCTGCGCTCAAGCTGCTGCTGTATCTGTCGCTGCTGGGGTGCATCTTCGCGCCCTGGGGCATGGCGACCGCTGGGGCGGGCCTGATGGCTTACCTGTTCGGCGTCGCGGCCTATCTGGCCAAGCTGGCGCTGGGTGGATTCCTGCTGGCGCTGTTTGAAACCAGCGTCGCCAAGATGCGCGTGTTCCGGGTCGATCAGTTCCTGGGCGCGGCGCTGATGCTCGGCCTGCTGGGCGCGTTGCTGCTGTTTGTCTCGCGGAGCCTGTGATGCACGACCTGGGATTTGATATTGCCCATTTCCTGGCCGGCAGCATGGTGGTGACCAGCTTCCTGCTGCTGTACCAGGCGCGCCTGTCGGCGCTGATCAATGTATTCGCGCTGCATTCGCTGGTGCTGACCCTGGCGGTCGGCTGGCAGGCGTTCATTCAGCACGCGCCGCATCTTTACGTGACCGCCGGCATCGCGCTGGTCTTTAAGGCGCTGATAATTCCGACCGCGCTGCACCGCATCGTCCGGCGGCTGGGTATTCATCGCACCCTGGAAGTGGTCGGTGGCGTGGGGCGTGACATGCTGGCGGGTGCGGCGCTGGTGGCACTGGCGATCCTGGTGATGCTGCCGGTGACCGCGACCGCGGATCCGCTGGCGCGCGAGGATCTGGCCTTCGCCTTGGCCGTGGTGCTGCTGGGCCTGCTGCTGATGGTCACCCGCCAGAACGCGGTGAGCCTGGTGATCGGTTTCATGTCGCTGGAGAACGGACTGGTGCTGGCCGCAGCTGGCGCGCGCGGCATGCCGCTGGCGGTGGAAATCAGCGTGGCGTTCTCGGTGCTGATCGCGCTGATCGTGATCGGCATCTTTCTGTTCCGCATCCGCGAGCGCTTCGACAGCGTAGACATGCAGGCGATGGATGCGTTTCGCGAGGAGCGGCGGCGATGAATGCACTGGGCATGCT
>DAITNL010000149.1:0-7913 GCA_036834665.1 Candidatus Competibacteraceae bacterium
CATCCGGCCGGCCAGAAGCACCTGAGCGCCGAGCAAGCGATTCAAGTCTTGCCGATGCCCGCCCGGCTGCACGTTCCGCTGCAACAGCACACCGGCCGGCCGGCGATTCCGGTGGTCAAGGTCGGCCAGACCGTGCGCAAGGGGGAGTTGCTGGGTCGGGAGCAGGGCGGCGTTTCGGCATCGGTGCATGCGCCCACCTCCGGGGTGGTCACGGCCATTGGCGATTTCACCGCACCGCATGTGTCCGGCCTGCCGTTGCCGACCGTTACCCTGGAGAGCGACGGCGAGGATCAATGGGTGGAACGGGAGCCGCTACCGGACCCGTTCACCTTGGAACCCGAGGACGTCGCCGCCCGCATCGGTGAGGCCGGCATCGTCGGCATGGGTGGGGCAAATTTCCCCTCGGCGGTCAAACTCAGCAAGGCGCGACAGGCCAGGGTGCATACCCTGGCGGTCAACGGTGCCGAGTGCGAACCCTATATGACCTGTGACGACCGCCTGATGCGCGAGCGGGCGGAGCACATCGTGGATGGCGTCCGCCTGATGCTTTATGCGTTGCAGGCGCCCAACGCGGTGATCGCCATCGAGGACAACAAGCCGGAAGCGGTGGCGAGCATGAAAGCGGCTTGCCAGTCCGAGCGCCAGATTCGGGTGGTGGTGGTGCCGTCACGCTATCCCGCTGGTTCAGCCAAGCAGTTGATCCAGATTCTGACTGGCTTGGAAACGCCCGCCGGGGGACGCGGCACCGATACCGGCGTGCTGGTGCACAACGTCGGCACCGCCTATGCCGTGCATCGGGCGCTGCGTCAGGCACACCCGCTGATCTCGCGGATCGTGACGGTCACCGGTGGCGCGGTGGCCGCGCCGAAGAATCTGGAGGCACCCATCGGCGCGCTGGTGGAGGATTTGTTGGCCTTTTGTGGCGGCGCGACGGATGCCACCGCTCGCCTGTTGATGGGTGGGCCGATGATGGGCCAGCCGCTGCCCGGCACCCAGGTGCCGATCGTCAAGGGCACCAACGGCATTCTGGCGCTGACCGCTGCCGAGTCGCGGCTGGCGGCGACACCTTCGCCCTGCATCCGCTGCGGGCGCTGCGTCGAAGCCTGTCCGATGGGTTTGATGCCGCTGGAAATGTCCAAACGCGCTCGCCACGACGATCTGGACGGAGCAGAAGCGTTCGGGTTGATCGATTGTATCAGTTGCGGTTCCTGTGCCTTCGCCTGTCCCTCGCATATTCCGCTGGTGCAGTATTTTGAATACGCCCGAGGTGCGCTCGAAGCCCGGCAACGACTGGAACAGAAGGCCAAGGAAACCCGTCGTCTGCTGGAGCAGCGGCAGGCACGGCTGGCGCGGGCGGAACAGGCCAAGGCCGAAGCAGCGGCGCGCAGGCAGGCGGAAAAACGCCAAGCCAAGGCGAAGGCTGGGGCAGCGGCATGAGTGTGTTTCCGACCAGCGCCGCCCCCCACGCGCATGCGCCAGACAGCGTGCCGCGCATCATGGGTTTTGTGCTATTGGCAGTGGCACCGGCGTCGCTGTACGGCATCGTACTGTTCGGTTGGCCGGCGCTGAACCTGTTTCTGGTGACAGTCTTGGCGTGCCTGCTGTGCGAGGCGGTCTGTCTGCGCTTGGCCGGTCACGCGGTGCGACCATTTTTAATGGACGGCTCCGCCCTGCTCACCGGGGTGCTGTTGGCGCTGTCGCTGCCGCCATGGGCACCGTGGTGGATCGGTGCGGTCGGCGCCTTTTTTGCCATCGTGGTCGGCAAGCAGGTGTTCGGCGGCATCGGTCAGAACATCTTCAATCCGGCGATGCTGGCGCGGGTCGCGCTGCTGGTGTCGTTTCCGGTCGAGATGACGCTCTGGCTGGAGCCGCGCCCCCTGTTTTCCGGTCAAGCGCCCGGTTTTGTGGAAGGCTTAGCGATCACCTTTGGCGGTATTCCCAACATCGACGCGATCAGCGGCGCCACCATCCTCGGGCATATCCGCACCGAACTGGGTCTATCCCGCGAACTCAGCCAAATCCTGCCGGGCCATTATGGAGCTGGGACTGCCGCGCTGGGCTGGACCGGCGGCAGTCTGGGTGAAACCGCTGACTTGCTGGTCCTGCTCGGTGGTCTGTGGCTGCTGTGGCGGCGGGTGTTCACCTGGCACATTCCGGTCGCCATGCTGGCCACGGTGCTGGTGCTAGCCGGCGGTCTGCATCTGCTGAATCCCGAACGGTTCGCCAGTCCGGCGGTGCATCTGCTGTCGGGTAGCGTGATGCTGGGCGCGTTCTTTATTGCCACCGATCCGGTGACCTCGCCGACTACGAAGTTGGGGCAACTGATCTTCGGCGCCGGCTGTGGCGCATTCGTGTACATCATCCGCACCTGGGGCGGCTATCCCGAAGGGGTGGCGTTCGCCGTGGTACTGATGAACGCGGCCACGCCGCTGATCGATCATTACGTTCGCCCGCGCATCTACGGTCGCACCTGGCGCGGCCAATCCCGTCCGGTGCCCGAGCGCGCCAAACGTCCGCCCGCCAAATCCGGAGAGGCCGAATGAACCTGTGGTTCCTGCAGCCGGAATACCGGCAGCGACTGGGCTATCACGTAGCCTTGCTGGGCGGCGTAGCCCTGCTGACCAGTGCCGCCATTGGCGTGGCCGACCATCTGACCCGCACCGACATCGCTCAGCGTCAGTTGGAGGATCTGCAAGTTACCTTGCAGCAGGTGGTTCCCGCGCAGTACTACGATAACGATCTGGTGCGCGATACGTTGACCGTCGACTATGACGGCCGACCGCTGGTGGTGTACCGGGCGCGGCGCGGCGGGCAGGTTCAAGCCGTGTGCTATCAGGTTAGCGCGCCGGGCTATGGCAACACCGCGATGGTGATTGCCATCGGGGTGGACCGCAACGGTACCCTGCTGGGCACGCGGGTGATCAGCCACAACGAGACGCCGGGCTTGGGCGACAAGATCGAACTGGGCAAATCCGACTGGATTTTGAGCTTTACCGGCCGCTCGTTGAATGATCCACAGCCGGCCAAATGGGCGGTGAAGAAGGATGGCGGTGTGTTCGACCAGTTCACTGGTGCCACTATTACGCCGCGCGCCGTCGTGAAGGCGGTCAAGGTTGGCTTGGAGTTCTTCGCTGCCCATCGCGCCTTATTGCTGGACGAGGCCGCGCCCGGATCCATTGCCGGCCAGCCGGCTGCTAGCGGAGGAGGCAGCAGATGAGCAAGAACTATCGCGGCGTTTTCGCCGACGGTCTTTGGCGCAATAACGTCGTCTTCGCGCAGATGCTGGCGCTGTGCCCGCTGATGGCGGTGACCACCACAGCCACTAACGGCCTCGGCATGGGGCTGGCAACCACCGGCGTACTACTCACTTCCAATATTGTCATCGCCAGTTGCCGCGACCTGATCAGTCAGGAAGTGCGGATACCGGTGTTCGTGCTGCTCATCGCCGCGCTGGTGTCGCTGGCGGACATGGCGATCAACGCCTGGCTGCACGAGTTGTACAAGGTGCTGGGGCTGTTTATCCCCTTGATCGTGGTCAACTGCGCGGTGCTGGGCCGTGCCGAGGTGTTCGCTTCCAAGCAGCCGGTGTTGTCTTCGGCGGTGGACGGTCTGGCCATGGGTTTGGGTTATACCCTGGCCCTGATCCTGATTGGCGGCTGCCGGGAGATTCTGGGCAGCGCCACTCTGTTTGCCCATGCCTCGCTGTTGTTGGGTGACGGTTTTGCCTTTCTCGAAACCACGCTCATCCCGCAATACAAGGGCTTTCTGCTGATGCTGCTACCGCCTGGCGGTTTTCTGGTGCTCGGGTTCCTGCTGGCCGGCAAACGAGCGGCGGAACGGCGCTGGGAGCGGCGAACGGCAACTCGGAGCAAGGCCCAGGCGGGAGTACAACAGTCGCCATCCGCTGCCTGATTTCAAACGCCTGCCCCTCACCCTGTGCGAGAGGGTCGGGAGTGAGGGCTGTTGTTCGTCGCATTGGTAGATGAGGAGAGAATCATGCAAGTCAGCGTTGCTTATACCGAACCCGCGCAACAAATCTGGCTCTCTCTGGACGTTCCCGAGAGCAGCACGGTGCTCCAGGCTATCGAACGCTCCGGTATTCTGGCGCGCTGTCCTGGCCTGGATTTGAGAAAGAATAAGGTCGGCATCTTCGGCAAAATCACCAAGTTGACCGCTCCGCTCACCGACGGCGACCGGGTGGAGATTTATCGGCCGATCACCGTCGATCCTAAGACCGTGCCACAGCGGAAAATCGCCCTGCTGGACGATGATGAGGATGACGATTAGCGGGCGGCGGCACTGGCTGTGATTGTGCTTCAGTCGCTTGATTCAACAGTTCGCTAATCTCCAGGGAAATCTCCCTGGAAAGGCTGCCACCATGACTGCCGTTCCCCGCATCCTCGTGATCGACGATACCACCCTGCGCGACGGCGAACAGTCGGCCGGCGTGGCGTTTACCCAGGACGAAAAGCGGACCATCGCCTGCGGATTGGTGGCGCTGGGCGTACCGGAACTGGAGATCGGTATTCCAGCGATGGGGGTGGAAGAGCGGGAAAGCATCCGCGACCTCGTCGCGCTGGGCTTGAACGCTACGCTGCTGGTATGGAGCCGGATGCACGAATCGGACATCCGGTTGTGCCGTCATCTTGGGGTGTGGGGCGTGGATCTGTCAGTGCCCCTGTCCGATCAGCAGCTTCGGCATAAGCTGGGCTGGACCCGCAAACAAGCGCTGGATGCCATCCGCTGCCGTGTGCCCCAGGCCCTGGATCTGGGTCTGGAGGTGATTGTTGGCGGCGAGGATGCCTCGCGGGCCGATCCCGATTTTCTGTTGTGCGCCGCTGAAGCTGCCCAACTTGCGGGCGCGCGCCGGTTTCGCTTCGCCGATACGCTGGGCATCATGGAACCGTTTGGCACACAAGCGATTTTTCAGCGCCTGCGGTCGGCGGTGGACCTGGAACTGGAGATGCACGCTCACGACGATCTGGGGTTGGCCACCGCCAATACTCTGGCTGCGGCGCTGGGTGGCGCTACGCACCTCAACACCACCGTTAACGGTCTGGGCGAGCGGGCCGGCAACGCTGCGCTGGAAGAGGTGGTGATGGGGTTGCGTAAACTGTACGGCTTTCAGGTCGATGTCGATCTTTCACGCTTCCCCGCCCTGTCACGGCAGGTCGCCGCTGCCGCCAATCGTCCGTTGTCCTGGCACAAGAGCCTGGTCGGCGAGGGTGTTTTCACTCACGAGGCTGGCATTCATGTGGATGGCCTGCTTAAACATCCGCTCAATTACCAGGGCGTGGACCCCGCCGAACTGGGTCGCGGCCATCGGCTGGTGCTCGGCAAACACTCCGGCACTCATGCGGTACGCGAAGTCTACCGCGATCTCGGCATTACCCTGAGCGACGGCCAGGCCGGTATCGTGCTCCAGCGCATCCGCGTCTTCGTCAGTCAACACAAGCGCCCACCCGAAACCGCCGACCTGAATACCTTCCACCGCGACCTTGGCAAAGGGCCGGATCGCCAGCGGAATTCGCAGCGTCCCTAACGCGCGCTTTCCCCATCCCCGGCATACGGAGCCGCCAGCACCGGAGGCTCCAGCACCGCTTCCGGTACCCGCAACAGCCGTTTTCCAAACAAAACGTGGTAGTCGGCTGTAGTCTCCGGTTCACGCAGAACCGCCATTATCTCCCCTATCGCACCGGCCACCGCCACCACCTGGCCGCCGATGGCCAGGGCTCGCCTGGCAGTGACCTGGTCGCCGCGCTCGAAACGATTGGGAACCCACGGCGCGTCCGCCGGGATCAACTCGGTTTCGCGGCAACCAATGATGCGGTTGCCGGCTTCGAGAAAATGCACGCTGTAGATCAACTGGTCCTGCAGGAATACGCCGATATGGCGCACGTAACCAATGCTGCCACGCCGCACCAGCAGCGCACCAGTGACTTCACCGGGATAGGTGCCGTCGTTACGGATGTTGCGGATCACCCGTACCGCATCGTCGCCGGCAAAGCGCGGATCCAGAATCATGCTGGCCGACCGATATCGGCCAGAGGCACGCGCGTTTCATGCGTCCGTGAATGCCGATGAAACACCTTGAACACCTTTTCGGTCAGGGCATCAGAGTTGACGAAATCCTGATAGGCCTGATGCAGGCAACGGGCATAATCAGCTCGGTCTGCAGCATCGGTTTGCCGCAGATAATCGTGGAAGCGTTGCAGGATATGCAGGCGATTGATTTCTACTACCCGGCTATCAAAGGGGATTTCGAAATAATTCAGAAAATCCTCAGCCGAAGCCATTTCCGATAAGTCCTGATGCAAGTTCGATGCGGTCATGGAGGTATCTCAGCGGGGGTAAGTGTTCGCCACCGCGCAGGAAGGTATCGCCAATTCCGGCGGAGCGGAGAGGCGTGGTCACTTGCGCGCAGTGTCCGAAAATGCCGATCTAAGGCTTTACAAATGCCGTGCCAAATTCAGAGCCTTTTATGAACAATAGGTTAGCTTGAGTATTCTGAGCGCCGCGCAAGGTTTCTGACAGGCGATCAGCCCGCTTGTCGAGAATGCGACAAACGGTAGCGGTCGTGCTATCCGATACGGAGGACCAGTTCACCGCCCTGAACAGCGGTGCTTGTCGCGCACTGGGTCAGCCCGAAGTGCTGTTTATGGCAGCCTCACCTCAAGAACCTCCAGTCCGCAGCCACCGACCAAGGCCAATGCGCGATTGATCGCCGCAGCAATCCACGCTTTATCGTTGCCGAAAGCGCCACCACCGAGGCTAGTGAGCAGCACCCGGTTGGAAACTTCGCGGCGGGCGTTTAGGACACCCGCGAGCAATGTCGCCTCG
The DNA here is from genome assembly GCA_036834665.1 of Candidatus Competibacteraceae bacterium. Lineage (GTDB taxonomy): Bacteria > Pseudomonadota > Gammaproteobacteria > Competibacterales > Competibacteraceae > RXIX01. The sequence continues at coordinate 6,841 of DAITNL010000149.1, forward strand.
TAGGCGGCTTCCAGTACCAGTTGAGCAATAGTAGCCCAGGCACTGAGGGGCTTTACCCCATAGGCTACGGGCATCGCCGAGCAATAGACCTGGGTCACTTGTGGGCCGGGAGTCGCCGCATCAGTCACCTCCACATCCCAGTGCAGACCGATACGCAACAGGCCACGCAGCCGCTCACACTCAACTGCATCAGCAGTCTTGAGAGAGGCATGGATACGCGCAAGACCTTCAGTCGTACACAGGGCATAGCCATTGCGCCAATCCCACAAGGGTTTTTCATCATGTCCTAGCGCGGTTCCCAGATCGGCCAACGTATTGATTTGTCGCTCACGGGTCTGGCCAAAATCGCCATTCAGGGGGACCAGATAGTTGCGGTAGATCGTTCCAGCTCCAGCTGCCATTGCACAGGCCGGACCCTGGGTTGAATCGTAGGCATAACCTGAAACGCCATCCTCAGGCGTAACGCGTGGCCCGATCATTTCCAGCAAATTGAATTGAGAAGCCACCTGAATTAACGAGCCTTTCTGTTCCGGGGCCAAGTGCAGTCCGCGAATATCTCCCCGGATCGTTCCTAGTGTTGCCGGCGTAGAAGATCGAGGCAATGGTCCAACCCGTTCGCGCAGGGTAGCCAATGAGATGATCTCCAGACGACCCATCCCATAGCGTCGACCGGTCCGGACATTGATGAGCTTGTCGCCCTCGACTTCCAATCGGGCGCGCGTTTCGGCGTAAGAATCTTCGGCAAAACCTGTAATTCGCTCAAACCAATTAGTTCTGGTCTTCTCGTAAAACGTTGGCATGGTACTTTTACCACTCTGGTATCCAAGGGTGAAATCAACAAAAGCAAACTACGAAAGGCATAATCAGGGCTTTTTGCTTGGATAGAAAAGGATTCTGATCTTCACTTTCAATGCATCTAGGTTCGGGAATATATCATTTGCAAGTTCGTTTTTGGGGTAACGGATCACTGAGGAGAGTTGGGTTATGATGGGGAGATGAACTGTTATCATTGTGGTAGTGAGCAGACACGCAAGCATGGGAAGACGAGGAACGGCAAGCAGCGTTACTGGTGC
>DAITNL010000150.1:0-2902 GCA_036834665.1 Candidatus Competibacteraceae bacterium
CGCGATGATCTTCGGCGAGTTGTACCGGCATAACGAGGAATGGAAATTCAAGGCGATCGGTCAGGGCTATGCCGGGGGTCTCGGCGCCGTGGCCCGCGATTATGGGGTCAATCTTGGCTAGCAAACTCGGTTAGAATAAGCGGCGCTTGATCGCCGCGCTGAACTGATCCGGCCCGCCGGTCCCACGGCGGGCCTTTTGCTTTTCTGGACAAGACCACCATGAGCGAAACTGTCAAATACCTGCTCGACGAGAGCCGGATGCCGAAGTCCTGGTACAACCTGGTCGCCGACCTGCCCGCGCCGCCGCCACTCGTCCTGCATCCTGCCACCCACCAGCCTGTCGGTCCTGATGACCTGGCGCCGCTGTTTCCGCGCTCGCTGATCGAGCAGGAAATGGCGACCGCGCGCGAGATCGAAATTCCCAAGCCGGTGCGCGATATCTACCGGCAATGGCGACCCAGCCCGCTGTATCGGGCCCGCCGCCTGGAAAAAGCGCTCGGCACTCCGGCGCGCATCTACTACAAGTACGAGGGCGTCAGCCCGGCGGGCAGCCACAAACCCAACACCGCCGTCCCGCAGGCCTTCTATAACAGGGAAGCCGGCATCAAGCGCATCGCCACCGAGACCGGCGCCGGACAATGGGGCTCCTCACTGGCCTTTGCCGGGGCGCTGTTTGGCATTGACGTGCAGGTGTTCATGGTGCGGGTGTCCTACGGCCAGAAGCCCTATCGGCGCGCGCTGATGGAAACCTACGGCGCGCGCTGTGTCGCTTCACCTTCCATGGAAACCGCCGCTGGCCGGGCGATCCTGGCGCAACGGCCCGATCACCCGGGCAGCCTGGGCATTGCCATTTCCGAGGCAGTGGAAGTGGCCGCCCAGCGCGATGACACCAAGTACGCGCTCGGCTCGGTGCTCAACCATGTGCTGCTGCACCAGACCGTGGTCGGCCTGGAAGCGATCGCGCAATTGGAAATGGCCGACGACTATCCCGATATCGTGGTCGGTTGCACCGGCGGCGGCTCCAATTTTGCCGGTATTGCCTTCCCGTTCATCGGTGCGCAGTTGCGTGGCGGACGCGCAGTGCGCATCGTGGCGATCGAGCCAGCGGCCTGCCCGACCCTGACCCGCGGCCCTTATGCCTATGACTTCGGCGACACCGCGCACCTGACGCCGCTGACCAAGATGCACACGCTCGGCTCGACCTTCACCCCGCCCGGTTTCCACGCCGGCGGCCTGCGCTATCACGGCATGGCGCCGCTGGTCAGTCACGTCAAGGAACTGGGCCTGATCGAAGCACGCGCCTATCACCAGACCGGCTGCTTCGAAGCCGGTGTGACCTTTGCCCGCGCTGAAGGCATCCTGCCGGCGCCGGAAGCCAATCATGCGGTCAAGGGCGCGATCGACGAGGCGCTGCGCTGCAAGGAGGAAGGGGTGAGCCGGGCGATCCTGTTCAACCTCTGCGGCCACGGCCATTTCGATATGCAGGCCTATATGGACTACTTTGCCGGCAAGCTCACCGATCAGGATTACGACGAGGCGGAACTGGCCATGGCCCTGTCCGGCCTGCCGTCAGTGACCACGGTCTGAGACCCTGATCATGCCCTCTCTCCTGCCTTTGGGAGAGAGGCGCGCTCAATCCAGCCGCTTCAGCCAGAACACCATCGGCTTGGGCGATTCGGTGACTTCATCCAGATCCCGCCAGGAAAACGTCGTGTGCAGTTCAGGGTGCCGGACGAACCCATGCCGGTTCCACAAGCCATCCAGTGGCCGGTAATCCGCCGGGCGGCGCGGATGATCGACCGGGCGCACCACCGCGCAGAAACAGGCCATCTCGAAACCACCCAGCGCGCGCGCATGCGCCTCGCGTTCCGCCAAAAAGCGATGGCCGAGGCCACATCCCCGGTACTCGGGCAGCAGCACCGATTCGCCGTAGTAGAAGATGCGGCGTGGATCGTAGCCGTGCTGGAGAAACGGCGCGATTACATTCGGCGTTTCCGCGACCAGCGGCAATCCGCTCGCTGCACCCACCACCCGCTCGCCATCCCGGGCCAGCACCATGACACTATCCGGTACTGCGACGTAGCTGTGCAGGTAGTTTTCCTCGTAAGCGACGCTGCCGTCATAGAGATAGGGAAATTCGCGGAATACGCGAATGCGCAATTGCGCCAGCACCGGCAGCCAGGCCTGGATGGCGCTGCCGGAAACGCGTTGAATGTGCAGGGATTCAGCCAGATCAGTCATGCGCACGATGTCCTCTTGAAAATTGCCCGGATTCCCAAGGAGTCACATCCATTTCCAATCACCATGCAAGGCCTCCTGGCCATGCGTTCCTGCAACACCGCCAGCGGCCAAAGCCCATCGCCGACTCTGCATCAACCCGCCGCGACAACCGGCTATAGTGTCTGTAAACGCTCCCGCGCGACAGCGAACAAAGCGTTCGCCACTGCCGAAACCCTGCGCGCCTGAGCACTCGACGTACTGGAGCACATCCATGCTGCCATCCCTCTCTCTTCCCCACCCGCGCGCGCGGCGCTGGACCCGGTTGCTGCCCGGCCTGCTGCTGGCCGCCACGATCGCTCATGCCGAGGACGCGGTGTATACCTGGACCGATGCTGGCGGCCGCGTGCACTACAGCAACCGGCCACCGGCCAACCAGCCGGCCACAACCGTACCGCTCAACAGCGGCACCGTCAGCGTGCGTCCCACCGAGCAGATCTACACCTGGACCGATGCCGAGGGCCATGTCCATTACGGCACCCGTCCGCCCGAAGGCGTCTCAGCCAAGGCGCTCAGTGCCGAAGATGTCCCGCTCTCCACCATCCACGCCGGTCAATTGCGCAGTGGCGAACAGCGCCTGCTGCGTGATATCCAGAACCACGAATAGCCGCGCCCGCCCGGCATG
>DAITNL010000150.1:2912-6251 GCA_036834665.1 Candidatus Competibacteraceae bacterium
CGTTGTCGCCTGGCCTGTCGCCCGGCATGCCGGGCGACAGGCCAGGCGACAACGGGCGATAATAGCGGTCCACACCGTGCAAACCGCCATTCGCTCGCATCATCCCATTTTGCAACAGTCCGCCACAGGGTTGGCGCCACCGGAGATGCCCCGGCATGAATCTCGACACAATTCCCGATCACTACTGCCAGAACCTGGCCGATCGGCCAGGTTCGGATTTTCATTACAGCCTGCTTGGTCTGGCGCAGCCCCAGCGCCGCGCCCTGAACGCCCTGCAGGCCTTTTACCTGGAAGCAACCCACATCACCCAGGACTGCCGCGACATCGGTGTCGCCCAAGCCAAGCTCGACTGGTGGCGCACTGAACTGAACCAACTGTTCAGCGGCAATCCGCAACACCCGGTCAGCCGCGCCCTGCAACCGCAGCTGAGCAGCTACAACCTACCCGAAGAATATTTCCGCGAAATCCTCGACGGTGTCGCCATGGATCTGGATTACGACGCCTACCCGAGCTTCACCGAGCTGACCCTGTACGTTCACCGCCACGGCAGCATACCCGTGCTGCTGAGCAGCGAAGTACTCGGCTATGCCGACCGCCGCGCCACGCCGCGCTTTGCCCACGAAGCCGGCGCGCTGCTGCTGCTGTTCGAGCGTTTCTACGACATCCGTCATCACGCCCAGCATGGCCGCTTCTACATCCCCGAGGATGAAATGCGCCGCTTTGGCGTCGATCCTGGCGATCTGCTGGCGGCGCAGACTACTGAGCGGGTGCGGCAACTGTTCGCCTTTCAGGCCGAGCGCCTCGCCGATTATCAGCGCCGGGCGCTGGAACTACTGCCCGAGTGCGACCGCCACGCGCAGTGCAGCCTATTGGTCCGCCTGGAACTGGTGCAGACGCTGCTGGCGGAAATCGCCGCCGATGGTTATCGCCTGCTGGAACAGCGCACCCAGTTGCCCCCCTTGCGTAAGCTCTGGCTGAGCTGGCGCCTGCGGCGCCGTGAACAGCGCCGCTACCGGCAGTTGGCGGCCGCATAGTAGACTAGCGGACCAGATACCGACTCCCACAGAGGCGGTTGCCACAAACAACATCAACAACATAACGCTGGATACACGCCGCCATGAAGGACTACCAGCCTGCCGCTGACCTTTTGAAAGATCGGGTGATCCTGATCACCGGAGCCGGGGATGGCCTGGGCCGCGCTGCCGCGCGCTGCCTGGCCGCCCATGGCGCAACCCTGATCCTGCTCGGACGCACCATCCGCAAGCTGGAACAGGTCTATGACGACATCGAGCAGGCCGGCGGTCCAAAACCGGCGATCTATCCGATGAATCTGGAAGGCGCCATTCCCAAGGATTATCTGGACCTGGCCCAAGTGCTGGACAGCGAGTTTGGCCGTCTCGACGGGCTGCTGCACAACGCAGCGCTGTTTGAAGGTCTGACGCCGATCGCCAACTACGACATCGAGCTTTGGTACCGGATCCTGCAGGTCAACCTTAACGCCCCGTTCATGCTCACCCATGCCCTGCTCGGGCTGCTGCACCGCTCCGCCGACGCTTCGGTGGTGTTCACCGCTGATCAGGTCAGCGAAATCGGCCAGGCCTATTGGGGTGCCTACGCGGTGTCCAAGGGCGGCAGCGAGACGCTGATGAAGCTGCTGGCCAGCGAACTGGAAGCCAACACCCACATCCGCGTCAACAGCCTTGATCCGGGCCGGGTCCGCACCGAAATGACGCTGAAAATCTATCCCGGACGCGATCCAGCGGAATGGCCAACGCCGGATGCGATTCTGCCCGCCTATCTGTATCTGCTCGGCCCGGACAGTCGCGGCGTTACCGGCCAGGTCCTGCGCGCCCAGGCTTGATCGGGCGCGGCGGCGCGGCGGATTTTCCAGGTGCGGATTTGCCAGATGCAGGCCGCGCGCTGTTCCAGGGATCGCCACCCCGGCGCGCGGGTGGCGTCGCAGCAGTACGCTGTTGATGCGCTGTCGTTGCCGGGCGTGAGCGCGGCGCAGAGCGGGTCTCCTGCGACGCGGCAGGACGCGAGTCCGGACCGGCATGGGGTCGGCGCGGCGCGGCCGCCTGCTGCTGACCCTGCCCCTCCGGGCGTGCCGGACGCGGATGGGCGCGTTTTGCTTCCACCACGGATTCTCGATCCAGGCGTGCCGGACGCGGCGCCCGTTGCTCGCGTGACGCGCCAGAACGCGCGCCAGAACGCGATTGCGAAGGTGCCGGTTCTGCCGGCGCGGGGGCGGCACGCCAGCCGATGACTTCCAGCAGCGCCGCAATCTGCTCATCCTCCAGCTCATCCCACTGCCCCGGATGCAGGCCGCGACGCAGCGTCACCGTGCCATAGCGCACCCGGGTCAGCCGGCTCACCGTCAGCCCCTGCGATTCCCACAGCCGCCGTACTTCGCGATTGCGCCCCTCGCGCAGCACGACGTGATACCAGTGATTGACGCCCTCACCGCCGATATCGCGAATCTCGTCGAAGCGCGCCAGCCCATCGTCGAGTTTGACGCCTTCCTGCAAGGCGCGCAGCGTCTCCCGGGTCACCTCGCCGAGCACGCGCACCGCATATTCGCGCTCCACCTGTGCCGAGGGGTGCATCAGACGGTTGGCCAGTTCGCCATCATTGGTCAGCAGCAGCAGGCCCTGGGTATTCAGATCCAGGCGACCGACCGCCACCCAGCGCCCACCATGCAAGGCCGGCAAGCGCTCAAACACCGTCGGTCGGCCCTCGGGATCGCGGCGGGTGGCTACTTCGCCGACCGGCTTGTAATAAGCCAGCACGCGCCGGCGCGGCCGCAGCGCCCGCACCAGCACCGGCCGACCATCGAGCTGGATGCGCTCGGTGCCCGTGACCTGGACACCGAGCTGGGCAATGACGCCATCGACGGTGATGCGCCCCTGGCGAATCCACGCCTCGATCTGGCGCCGGGAACCAATACCGGCACTGGCCAGGAATTTTTGCAAGCGTTCAGCCATCAGAGGCATCCATGGGCGGTGAAGAGTCCGGGCTCAACGCGGTGCGGCGTTCCAAAGCAGCACTGACCGCATCCAGATCGCGCAGCGCCGCCAGCGGCGGCAGGTCGCCCAGGCTCTTGAGGTTGAAATAATCCAGAAACACGCGGGTGGTGGCGTACAGCGCCGGCCGCCCGGGCACTTCACGATGGCCGATCACCTTGATCCAGCCGCGTTCCTGCAGGGTTTTCATGATACTACCGCTGAGACTGACCCCACGCACTTCCTCGATTTCGCCGCGGGTAATCGGCTGACGGTAAGCGATCAGTGCCAGAGTTTCCAGCAGGGCGCGCGAATAGCTGGTGGCGCGTTCCTGCGC
>DAITNL010000150.1:6261-7876 GCA_036834665.1 Candidatus Competibacteraceae bacterium
ACCCAGGGCGCGAATACCGCCGGCACCTGCAGGCGAAAACCGCTGGCCACTTCGACCAGTTCCACGCCACGCCCGGCGCAGCCAGCAGCCAGTTCGCTCAGGGCCGCGCGCAGCTCTTCGCGGGTCGGTCGCCCGGTGTCTGGAAACGCGTCCAACAGACGCTCCACACTGAGCGGTTCGCCCGCTGCCAGCAACAGCGCTTCGAGAATGGCCTTGAGCGCGGGCATGGTCATTCAGGCCCGCCGCCGCACATGAATCGGCGCGAAGGGCTCGACCTGCACCAGCTCCAGCAACGCCTCGCGCAGCAGTTCCAGCACCGCCAGAAAGGTGACCACCACGCCCCGCCGCCCTTCCTCAGCGCGAAACAGGGCAGTAAAGGCGGTGAACTGGCAAGTATCCAGACGCTCCAGCAACTGAATCATGCGCTCGCGCACCGACAACGGCTCGCGCTGCACCTGATGGCGACCATACCGTTCGGCGCGGATCAGCACCTCGCGCAGCGCGCCGAGCAACTCGGTCAAACTGACCGGCGGCGGCGTGCGCAGCACCGGCAAGGGTGGCGATGCGGCACTGGCGCTGTGCAGATCGCGCTCCAGCCGTGGCAGGGCATCCAGAGCCTGGGCGGCCTGCTGAAAACGCTCGTATTCCTGCAGGCGGCGCACCAGTTCGGCACGCGGATCATCCTCGACGGTTGCAGCGAGCGCCGGGCGCGGCAGCAGCAGCCGCGACTTGATTTCCGCCAGCCAGGCCGCCATCACCAGATAGTCGGCGGCCAGTTCCAGCCGCAATTCCTGCATCAGCGCCAGGTAGTCCATGTATTGCCGGGTAATCGCGGCGATGGGAATATCGAGAATACTGATGTTCTGGCGGCGGATCAGGTACAGCAGCAGGTCCAGCGGCCCCTCGAAGGTCTCCAGAAAGACTTCGAGGGCATCCGGCGGGATATACAGATCGGGCGGCAGGCGGGTGAACGGTTCGCCGCCCACCCGTGCCTGCAGCAGCGCCCCGGTAGCCTCGTCCATCAACCCAGCGGCCGGATGCCCACCGCGTGGCGCAATTCGGCCAGGAATGGCGCGCTATGCGCCCGCGCCCGTTGCGCGCCCTGCTTGAGAATCCGCTCGATGTGATCAGGGGCCTGCAGCAGTTCATGATAGCGCTGGCGCGGTTCACTCAGGCGTGCGTTCAGGTGCTCGAACAAAATCTGCTTCATCTCGCCCCAGCCGATGCCCTGCGCATAGCGGGCGCGAATCGCTGCTATTTCCTCGGCGTGGGCGAAGGCCTGATAAATCTGGAACAGAGTACAGGTGTCGGGATCCTTGGGCGCTTCCGGTGGCAGCGAATTGGTCTTGATGCGCATGATCAGCTTGCGCAGATTCTTTTCCGGCTCGAACAGCGGGATGGTATTGCCGTAGCTCTTACTCATCTTGCGACCGTCCAGCCCGACCAGCACGGCGGTCTTTTCATCCACCACCGCTTCCGGCAGCACGAAATGCTCGCCATAGAGATGGTTGAAGCGGGCGGCGATGTCGCGGGCCATTTCCAGATGTTGAATCTGATCGCGGCCCACCGGAATCTTGCGCGCCTTGAACATCAGGATATCGGCCGCCATCAGGAT
>DAITNL010000151.1:0-4198 GCA_036834665.1 Candidatus Competibacteraceae bacterium
GACGGATCCAGCGCATGCGGCCCGGGTGGCGGCTCTGTTGCACGGTTCCAACCTGCGCGCCTATACCAGCAGCGATGTGGTCGGGGTCGAACTGGGCGGCGCGGTGAAAAACGTGCTGGCCATTGCGGCCGGCATTGCCGATGGTCTGGGGTTTGGCGCCAATGCCCGCGCTGCGTTGATGACCCGTGGCCTGGCCGAGATGACCCGGCTGGGTCTGGCCGCCGGCGGGCAGCGCGAGACCTTCATGGGTCTGGCCGGCATCGGTGATCTGGTGCTGACCTGTACCGATGATCAGTCGCGCAACCGCCGCTTTGGCCTGGCCATCGGTCGCGGCCAGAGTGCTGAGGCGGCCTGTGCTGCGATTGGTCAGGTAGTGGAAGGTGCGGCTACGGTGCACGCGGCGCTGCGGCTGGCGCGGACGCTGGGTGTTGAAATGCCGATCACCGAGCAGGTCGATCGGGTGCTGCATCACGGTGAGGACCCGCGCCGGGCCGTGGAAATTCTGCTGGCGCGCGATCCCAAGCCGGAAATCCTGTAAACACCGGATAAACCGGATCGGATCGGCGCCGAGCGGTGCTATTCAGGTCAGGCAGTCATCCAGCAGCGGCCGCTGCCGGTCCTGTCCGCTGTGGTCGCTGCCGATATAGGCGCGCGGCCAGCGTTTCTGCACCACTGGGCTGTCAGCAGCCAGGGCATGGCAGGTATTGAGCACGGGCGGTGCCGGGCGTTCTGCGGCGGGCTTGGCGTCATCCTCGTCATAGCGCTGACCATACAGGGTCTGGAACAGGGTCGTGGCCACCGGCCCGAGCAGTTCGGTCAGATGCGTGCAGCCGCGGACGCCACTGAACAGTTCCCGCAGCTTCATCGACCAGCCGGGCCCGACCTGTACCCCGATCAACTGCCGATAGCGCGCGGCGATCGCCGGACACAGCCCAAACGGCGAACTGTCGGTGCAGGCTTCCACGTCATGAATGCGGAACTGCTCATCCACGGTCAGGCGAATCCACATATCGTGCAGCGCCTCGCCGGCCTCGATGCGCCCGCCGCGATCCTCGTTGGGGAAACCATAGGTCTTGGTATCCACCATCCGCCCCTCGATATCCCAGAGACCATCATCGCGTCGGTAACCCCGACAGTGCACGGTGCGCTGGTGGATCAGATGACGCGGAGCAGGGGCGGAAAGCGGCATGGTGGCGTATCCTGGAACAGGTATTGGAGTTTCACCGTGATTGATTTCGCCTCGGTCTATCCTCGACTCATCAATCCGAAAATTCGCGCTTCACCGCAACCCCGCCGGCGTACCGACAGGTGGCTGTGTTGCTCCACGCGCTTGAGTTCGGGCACCCCCTGCCCTACTGCTTTCGCAAAAAACGCCCGGCGGGTTTTACGTGTTCTTCCGGGTCTTCTTGACACAACCGCATACCCTAACCAAAGGTTATTTTATCATGACCCCGCGCGACGTTCACGGTGAAACAGCCTGCGGATTCGCCCGCGCGCCCTCCGCTCTGCTGCGCTACGCAACCGGGCTCGGGGGGTCGTCATCCATCCATGGATTCCTTCGATGAAGCGCTTCCCGCCATGACCCTGGCGGGCCTGGACGACAGCCGGCGCGCGGTGCTGGACCTGCTTGGCGGGATGCGGCGCACGCTGTGCCTGTACACGCCCTTGGTGCGCGCTGAACTGTACGACGATGCCGGGGTGCTGGCGGCGATCCGCGCCGCCGTGGTGGGGCAGCCGCGCCTGCGTTTGCGCCTGCTGCTGCCGCCGGCCCGGGAATGGCGCACTGCCTGTCCGGGCCTGCTGCGGCTGAGCGAGCGGCTGAGCAGCGCACTGCTGCTGCGCACGCCCGATCCCGAGGACCTCACCGAACAGCCGGAACTGGGTCAGGCTTTTCTGATCGCCGATGCGCGGGTGCTGCTGCGCTTGAGCGATCCGCGGCGCCTGCTCGGTAGCTACGAAGCGCAGCCCAGCGACCGGCTCAAGGAACGGCTGGACCTGTTCGAGCGCCTGTGGAGCCGTGCGCAGCCGGATCCGGCGCTGAGCCGTCTCGGCCTGTAGCATCGACCTTCAGGGCGCGGCCAAGCCCCAGCGCGTCAGCAACTGCGCCCGATTCAGCTCCAGCCATTGCAGAGCAATGATCGGGGCGGCGGAATTGATCCGCCCGGCGCGCAGCAGGGCCATGGCGGCCTCGCGCGACACGAGCCGGACGCGGATATCCTCATGCTCGCTGGCCAGGCCACGGATGCCCTCGCGCAGGGTCCCTGCATCCACCCGCCCGCAGAACAGGGTGATGCTTTCCGAGGTGCCGCCCGGGCTGACCAGGTACTGGCAGATCGGCACCAGATCATGCAACACGCAGCCGGCCTCCTCTTCGGTCTCGCGACGGGCGACCTCTTCCGGGGTTTCGGCGGGATCGTCCATAATGCCGGCGACGATTTCCAGCAGCCAGGGACCCCCCGGAAAGTCGACCGCCCCGACCCGGAACTGCTCCAGCAGCACCACCTGATCGGTGGCCGGATCATAAAGCAGCACCGCGACCGCATGGCCGCGTTCCAGGCACTCACGGCTGATCACCGGGCTCCAGCCGCCGGCGAACAGTTCATGGCGCAGCCGGTATTTTTCCAAGCGAAAGAAGCCGCTGTAGCAATTCGTCTGGTCGAGGATCTCAAAGTGCTTGTTCATGGGCACGCCAGGGCTAAAGTGTCGGGGCAGGGTGGACAGCGTGAAACACATTGTACGGGATTGAGTTGAATACCAAGTGGATCAACATGCGGAGTGAGACCATGATGCAACGGGCTATTCCTGGGCGCGCGCTGGTGGCGGCGCTGATCCTGCTGCTGCAGGCCTGTGGGGGTGGCGGTGGCAGCGATAATCCCACGCCCCCGACCCCGGAGCCGACCACCTATACCCTGAGCGGGGCGGTACAGCCGGCGACGGGCACCGCCGTGGACAGTGATACCAACGACCCGGATGCGCCCTATGCCGCCAACGATAACGCGGCCAGCGCCCAGCCGATTCCCAATCCGGTCACCCTCGGCGGCTATGTCAATCAGGCTGGCAGCGGGACCAGCGGACGCTCCCGCGACAGCGGCGATCTGGTCGACATGTTCCGCACCCAACTCTTCGCCGGGCAGCAGATCAATCTGCTGATTGCTGCCGCCAATGTGCGCAATGATCTCGATCTGGCACTGGCCGACCTGAACGGCACGCTGATCGATGCCGCGCTCGGCAGCGGTCGGGTGAAGTCGCTGCTGGTCCCGGCCAATGGCGAATACCTGGTGGTGGTGCGGGCCACTCAGGGCGCATCCAATTACACGCTGACCATCGGGCAGTCACTGACCAGCGGCGCGACCGGCGCGGCGCGTCTCAGTGAAGCGTTCGTGCCGGGCGAGGTGGTGCTGCGCTTCCAGGACAGCCCGATCCTGCCGAGCGGCGGTTTACGCGCCCAGGCCCAGGCCGCGGGTCTGAGTGCGCGCAGTCAGAATGAAACGGCCGAGCGCAATCGGCTGTTCACCTTCGACACGCTGCGTATGCTCAGTGTGGCGGTACCGACCGCTGCCACCGAATTTGCTCCGGGCATCACCTTCGCCAGTGACGCGCAGCGTGACAAATTCACCACCCTGGAACTGGTCAGGACACTCAGCGCCGATCCGGACGTGGTCGCTGTCAGCCCCAATTACCTGCGTCAGCCGCTGCTCGTGCCCAACGATCCGCTGTACCGCTTTCAGTGGCACTATCCGCAGCTCAATCTGCCGCAGGCCTGGGATCTGAGCAGCGGTTCCGGGACCATCGTTGCAGTGATCGATACCGGTGTAGTGCTCAGCCATCCCGATCTGCAGGGGCAGCTGGTCGAGGGCTATGACTTCATCAAGCAGTCCAGCAACGCCATGGACGGCGACGGCATCGATCCTGATCCCAGCGATCCTGGCGATCTGTCCAATCCCGATGGCAGCAGTTCCTTCCACGGCACCCACGTCACCGGTACCGTGGTCGCCGCGACCGATAACGCGCTCGGTGTTGCCGGCGTGGCCTTTGGGGCCAAGGTGATGCCGCTGCGCGCGGTCGGTCGCTTTGGTGGATCGATCTACGACATCGAACAGGCGGTGCGTTTCGCCGCCGGTCTGCCCAATGACTCCGGCACCGTGCCGGCGTCGCATGCCGACATCATCAACCTCAGCCTGGGTTCGACCAGCAGCAC
>DAITNL010000151.1:4208-7773 GCA_036834665.1 Candidatus Competibacteraceae bacterium
GCGGTTTACGATCAGGCCCGCGCCGTCGGGGTGATCGTGGTCGCCGCCGCCGGTAATGATGGCACTAGCACGCCCTTTTACCCGGCCGCCTATCCAGGCGTGGTCGGGGTCAGCGCCGTGACGATCACCAAGACCCTGGCGCCGTATTCCAACTTTGGCGCCGCCGTGGACCTGGCCGCGCCCGGTGGTAATACCGATACCGATATCAATGGCGACGGCAAGCCCGATGGCGTGCTCAGCACAGTGGCCAACGACAGCAGCGGTGTGGTGATCAACGATTATGTGATCTGGCAGGGCACCTCGATGGCCACGCCGCACGCGGCCGGGGTGATCGCGCTGATGAAGGCGCTGGCGCCGAATATGACCCCGGCGCAATTCGATGCACTGCTGGCCAGTGGCGCGATCACTGAGGATCTGGGCAGCAGCGGCCGCGACGATCAATTCGGTTACGGGCTGCTCAACGCCAGTCAGGCGGTGGTCCGCGCGGCGGCGATTGGTGGCAATCCGGTCGATCCGGTAGCGGTGCTGAGCGTCAGCCCGGCGGCGCTGAATTTCGGTCTCCAGCTTGGCAGCCAGAGCCTGACGGTGCTCAACGCCGGCGGCGGCACCCTGCAGATCGGCACGCTCAGCGAGGATTCCGGCGGCTGGCTGCGCATCACGCCGACGCAGGTGCAGGCCAACGGCACCGGGGTATACACGGTCACGGTCAGCCGCACCGGTCTGGCCGATGGCCTGTACAAGGCGACGATTACCGTGCCCTCGAACGCCAACACCGTGCGTGTGCAGGTGATCATGCAGGTGGCCAATAGCCTCGGGGCCGGCAATGTCGGGCAGCAGTACATCGTGCTGGTGGATGCCAGCACCGGCGAGTCAGTGGACAGCGTGCCAACGACCCGGCAGGCGGATGGCCGCTATACCTATACGCTGAGCGGGGTTGCGGCCGGCACATACTGGATCTACAGCGGCTCCGACTTGAACAACAACCTGCAGATCTGCGACACCGGCGAATCCTGCGGCGCCTATCTGACCACGGACGAACCGGTTGCAGTGGTGGTCGATCGCGATCGCAGCAGCCTGGATTTCGGGGTGAGCTACACGGTGAATCTGGCTGAATTCCAAAGCGCCACCGCCAGCGATGCGGATAACGGCATCGCGCGCCGGGCCAGCCCGGCGTCGGGGATTGCCCGGTGAAACGGGGGGTTGCGCTGGGCCTGCTGGCCGCACTGCTGGCGGCAGGCTGTGCGGGCGATGCGGATCGCGCGGGCGATGTCGCACTGCCGGTAACGCTGCTGTATGGTAATGCCCAGTGCCTGGGCGTCAGCCAGCCCGGCTTGACCTGGATCGATGATCCGCTGGTCTGGCGGCAGCGCTATCAGCAGCTCACCAGCGCCTGGATGAATCCGCCACCGCTGCCGGTGGTGGACTTCAGTCGCGCCGGGGTGCTGCTGGTGGCGATGGGCACGCGGTCCTCAGCCGGTTACGTCCTGCGGCTGGCCGAGCCAGATGCACGCCTTGCCGATGGCGTGCTGACCCTGCAGGTGGACTGGCAGGAACCGGCGCCCGGTTATGCGCAGGCGCAGGTGCTGAGCAGTCCCTGCCTGCTGCTGCGCGTGCCGGTGGCGGCCTTCAGTCGTATTCGGGTTCTGGACCGGCAGGGGCAGGAGCGGCTGGCAGGCGACCGCAGGCCATGAAGCGTGCCAGCGGATCCTGCCGGTAAAAGGCGGCCAGTTGCCGGTAGACCGCAGGGTAGGTCGTGGCCAGTGTCCCCGGCATGGTGAAGAACAGCTCGCTGGCTACGGCCAGGAATTCACCGGGACTCTCGGCAGCGTAGGGGTCAAACGCCGTTGGCTGGCCGCTATCCACCTGTCGGCACAGATGGCGATAGGCGCGGTTGAAGCTGCGGCTCCAGCGGTCGACACGCATGTCGCGATGCAGGGGCGGCATGCCGTTGACCGCACCATTGAGCATGTCCAGCTTGTGGGCCATTTCATGGATCACCACGTTCAGGCCCGGTTCGTCCAGGGTTTCGAGGATATCGGCCCAGGACAGGATCACCGGGCCGCGCTCCCAGGCCTCACCGATCAGCGGCCGGTGCACCTTATGCACCAGTCCGTCGGCATCGGTGTATTCATGGTGGGCGAGAAAGCCCTCGGGATAAAGAATCAGCGAGTACCAGCCCCGATAGTAATCCAGGCCGAGATGCAGGATCGGCAGGCAGGCCTGGGCGGCGATCAGAGGGCCCATTTCCGGCGCTAGTTCCAGACCTCCCGCCGGCTCCAGGCTCTTTTCGTCCAGGAAGCGGCAGGCCAGTTCGCGCAGGTGCTCCAGGTCCGCCGTGCTGAGTCCATCCAGCAGCGGCAGGTTGGCGACCGTGGCCCGCCATTCGGCCGCACCGATATGGGCGGGCGCAAGGACGATCGGGTGGTGTGGTCAATCCGGCTCCCGGTGCTCGGGGTCCTGCTCGCGGGCCGCGCGCAGTCGCGCCAGATAGCGATCCGACCAGCGCGCCAGGGCATAGATCGGATAGCCGATGACCATCACCGCCAGCAGGATGAAAATCAGCAGGGAGACGACCTTGGGAAAGCGGCCCCACCATGTGCTGACGAAGTACACCAGGCCCCAGAGCAGCAGGCCGGAGATGCCCAGGGAAACCAGGAAGGGCAGGATATCGCTGCGCTGCATGGCATGACTCCTAATGGGAACCGGTAATGGTGCATTCAGCCGGGCCGCGGTCAGCAGCCAGCCTCATAAATGATATGGATTGCGCACGGATGGCACGATGCACCGTCATAACCGGATGCTCCAACATATTAGCAATCTGTTATATTTCCAAAACTGTTTCTAAATAACCCCCCGAAAGAGGGTGGCTTTGCACGTTCTATCCTGCTGTCGAACCATGACCTCATCTCGCTTACAGCGCTGGGTGGCTGCTGTGTTCAGCGTAGGCGTGATGCTGCCGCTGCTGTGGCTGACCGCCAACTGGACTGAGCAGCAGACCTTGCAGTATCTGGAGCGCAAGGGCACTGAGCACCTGCGGCACTATACCCGGCAACTGGTGAACATGCTGCACGGCTACGAGGTGCTGCCCGGTATCCTGGCCGACGATGACCGGGTGCGTGGTCTGCTGCGCGTTGGAACCGGTACGCCGCCGCAGGTGCGCGCGGCGAACGAGTATCTGGAACGACTGGCCCGCGATCTGCCCGAAGGCGTCATTTATCTAATAGACCCGCAAGGCTGGACGCTGGCCGCTAGCAACTGGCGTTCCCCATCCAGCTTTGTTGGCAAGAATTATGGCTTTCGCTCGTACTTCCGCCAGGTGCTGAGTGGTCACCCGAGCCGCTATGTGGCTAAGGGCGTCACGTCCAATGTTCTGGGCTATTACCTGGGTGCGCGGGTGATGGAGGGTGATCGGGTGCTGGGCGTGGTGATGCTCAAGCTGAATCTGGCTGAAGGCGCCTTGTCATCCGATGGTGATGTGGATGTGCTGGTCGCGGACAATCATGGTGTGGTGTTCATGGCCAGCCAGGCGGATTGGCTGTTTCGTCTGTTGCAGTCTCTGGAAACC
>DAITNL010000152.1:0-7756 GCA_036834665.1 Candidatus Competibacteraceae bacterium
AACCGGAAGCGGAACCCGAGCCTGAGCAGGTTGTGGAACCGGAACCTGCGTTGCTCGTGGAACCGGAAGCGGAACCCGAGCCTGAGCAGGTTGTGGAACCGGAACCTGCGTTGCTATCCGCGCCCAGTTTCGTTGCCGACGAGGCTACCCAGGATCTGCTCGATATTCTCTGCGCGGAAGTCTCACAGCTTGGCGAAAGTGCTGTGGAGATGCTGGACGAGATGACAGCCGCCGACAACACGTCGGAGACGCGCAGCGAAGCCCTGTTGGGTTATGCGGAATCGCTCGAACGCCTGGCTGAGGCTGCCGAATCCATCGGCTTGACCGGATTGCATCAGATTTGCCTGCATCTGCACCTTAACTTGAGCGATCTTGCTCACCAGGACAGCCCGCCGGATGCTGGTCTGTGCGCGGCGATTGTTACCTGGTCGCCGCTGGCGCTGCGCTACCTGCAAGCGCCCGGCGATCACTCTGCCAGCATGGCTCTGGTGGACGCGCTGTCCGATGCGCACTGGCTACAGCCGCTACCGGCCGGGGACGCAGCGGCGCTGCGCGAGCAGTTGATGGATTTCAGGATCCTGATCCCGACATCCGAAGTCGTATCCCGGCCCCAGCAGGCGCAACCTGAAGACGTGGCACTGGATGTGCCAACCGATGCGCATCCGGAGCTGCTGGAAGGTCTACTGCTGGAATTGCCGCATCAGGCAGCCGATTTCTCCGCCGCTATTCAGCGCCTATCTACGGGCGTGGGCAGTCTCGACGATCTCAATCTGGCGCAGCGAATCGCTCACACGCTCAAGGGTGCGGGCAATACCGTCGGTGTGCGCGGCATCGCCGCCCTGACGCATCACCTTGAAGATATCCTGATCGCCCTGTCCAGGCACGCGGCTCTGCCCAATCGGGCGCTGGCCAGCACTCTGCTCGAAGCCGCCGATTGCCTGGAGGCCATGAGCGAAGCACTGCTCGGGCAGAGTGCGCCGCCGGATCGGGCGCTGGCCGTGCTGCAGCAGGTGCTGGATTGGGCCAACCGCATCGACCGCGAGGGCTTGCCTGGCGACGATGCCCTGCCACCGCCCACTTCATCACCAGCGGCACCGATGGCAACGGTCGTACCCGCGCCGATGGCATCGACCATACCCGCCGCCGCACCGGCGACACCGGAAGCGACATTCCTGCGGGTCTCCACGCATCTGGTCGATGACCTGCTGCGTCTGGGTGGCGAAAGCGTGATTCTCACCAGCCAGATTCAGGAGCAGTTCCGCAAGACCCTGGCCCAGAATCGCGCCTTGCTCGCCCAGCAACGCCAGTTGCAGCAACTAACCGCTGAACTGGAACAACTGGTCGACGTGCGCAATGTCAGTTCGCCGTTGTCGCGGGTGATCGAACGCGGTGATTTTGATCCGCTGGAGTTGGAGCAGTACAACGAACTCAACACCGTGACCCATCGCCTGCTGGAAGCCGTGACCGACAACCGCGAACTGGGTCGCAGCCTTCACGAAAATCTGACAGCCCTGGATGGGATGCTGTTGTCCCAGCATCGCCTGCAGCGCGATAACCAGGAGGCGGTGCTGCGCACACGCATGGTGCCGGTGCAAACCGTGGTGCCGCGCCTGCAGCGCAGCGTGCGCCAGACCTGCCGGCTGGTGGACAAGGAGGCGGAACTGGTGATCAGCGGCGCTGAAACCCTGATCGACAGCACCGTACTCAACGACATGGTCGATCCGCTGATGCATATCCTGCGCAACGCCATCGATCACGGTATCGAAACCCCCGAGCAGCGTCTACGCCTGGGCAAGCACCCGGTCGGCCGGATCGAGCTGGTCATCGCCCGTGAGGGCAACAGCGTGGTGTTGCGCTGCCGCGATGATGGCGCCGGACTCGATCTGGCGGCAGTGCGCCGCATCGCTATTGAACGGGGCCTGCTCCAGCCGGATCGGCTGCTGGGCGATGAGGAGCTGGCCCGGCTGATTCTGCTGCCGGGCTTCTCGACCCGCGATGCCACCACCCAGACCTCGGGTCGCGGTATCGGCATGGACGTGGTCTACACCCAAGTGCTAGCCCTGAAGGGTGCGCTGCATATCCAGTCGCAGCCCGGGCAGGGCTGTCTGATGGAGGTGCGCCTGCCGGTGACTCTGATCTCCACCCATGGTCTGCTGGTGCGGATGCGTAACCAGACCGTGGTGATTTCCAGCCATGGCATCGAGCAGATCGTGTATTCCGGGATCGGCACGCTGCGCGAACTGGGTACTGCGACCACCTTCGGCATCGGCGAGACCCTGTACGAGCTGAGCCGGCTGGAAGAACTGCTGGGCATGCCGCCCGATGCCCGCGCGCAGCCCCGCGTCATGCCGCCGGTGCTGCTGGTCCGCGAGGAAACCGGTCACCTGCGCGCGGTCATGGTAGAAGAGGTGCTGGATACCCGCGATCTGGTGGTCAAGAGCCTCGGTCCCTACCTACCCAAATTGCGCGGCGTGGTCGGCGCTACGATTCTTGGCGATGGCAGCGTCGCGCCGGTGCTGGATTTGCCGGAGCTGCTGCGCGAGTCGGTCACCACGCCGGTGCACCTGACCGCGAGCCAGGCCAGTCCCCGCAGTCAGGCCGAGGCGGTCAAGCCCTGCTTCGTACTTGCGGTTGACGATTCGCTCAGCGCTCGCCGTGCGCTATTGCAACTGGCCCAGGATGCCGGTTTCGAGGCTCGCGGCGCCCGCGATGGCCTGGAGGCGATCGAAATCATCAGTGGCCGGCGCCCTGATCTGGTACTCGCCGATCTGGAGATGCCGCGCATGAATGGCCTGGAACTGACCGCACACCTGCGTGCCCAGCCGGATACGCATGATCTTCCGGTCATCATGATCACCTCGCGCGCCACCGAAAAGCACCGTCGCGAAGCGAACAAGGTCGGCGTGAACGCTTATCTGATCAAGCCCTTCATGGAAGATGAGTTGCTAGGCTGTATTCACCAGTTATTACGGAAGACGCCATGAGCGCGCCCAGCTGGGTATCCCTGGACGAACTGCGTCGCCAGCCGGCGCTAGGCCTGTTGGTGCTGGATGGTCAGCACTGGCTGCTGCCGCAGGCGGACATTCGTTCTCTGGAGCCGCTGCTGGATATCAACCCGACGCGGCGGGCGCCGGGCAGCATCGGTGCTTTGGCTTTCGCTGGCGCGTGGTGGCCGGTGTATGGGCTGTCCGGTGAACTGGAGTTGTTGCAGGAGCTGCCCGGGACGCGCCGGGTCTGCCTGCTGCTGGATAACGGCGCCGATCGTTTCGGGTTGGTCTGCGATCGGGTCGAAACTCTGGCGCCGCCGCCGCGCCTGTTTCCAGTACCGCATTGCATGGCGGATGCCGCGTCGCCGCTGCGCGCCCTGGCCCTGCTGGCTGCCGGTGTGGGGGCTGTGACCGATACCGAGTGTCTGGCGGCGCGACTGGCGGCGCTGGTGGAGCACGCCGATGACGACTGAGCAGACCGGGCAGACGAAGGCGCGGGACAGCGTGGCCTGGCTGCTGACTCTGAGTGGTGACATGCAGGCAGCGGTGGGCGAGCGCGAACTGCTGCAATTGGTCGAGGCGCCTACGCTGCTGGCGGTGCCGGCGTGCCCGACCTATTGTCGGCAGGTGCTGTACTGGAATGGCCGCTTGTTGCCAGCGCTGGATCTGGCAGCCTGGCTGCGTGCGGATGCTGACCCCGGTCCATGGCGTCTGGCCGGCATCGTGGCCTGTCAGACTGAGCCAGGGGCCATGCCGCTGTTAGCGGCCCTGCGTCTAGCGGCCATTCCGACCCGGCTGCGCGTTAGCGATACCCAGGCCTGTGCGCTGCCCACAACGCCAGCGGGTTGGAGCGAACTGGCTGTGGCCTGTTTCCGGCATGCCGGGCGAGCGATGCCGGTGCTAGATCTGCCCTCTCTGCTTGCGGGTGGCCTGTTGCGGCTCGCACGCTAAGGCCGTGGTCGTTTCGGGTTCAGCCACCCAGCTCCTCAATGATCGTCTGTAGCGATTGCTGGGCGTGCGGCGTTAATTCCGTGAACTGAACGCCAGTGTTGTAGTCGACGCCGTTGTCATCCATGCCGGACCAGACCACGCGCACCGTCAGATCAACGCGCATGCGCAGGCCGTTTTCCAGGGCTGCCTCCAGCCACACGCTCAGCGGTTGGTGGATGTGGGTGGCGAGCGGTTCCTGGTGGAGCAGCTTGACCCCGCCAAGGCTGATGTCGATGACGTGGCCGAGCAGCTTGTCGGTCTGCTGGTCATAAATACACAGGTAGAAATTAGCGCTGTAACGCTCGTAGGCGCGGCGCTCCTCATCGCTCAACGAGCTGTCGATGATCCAACCTTCTTCTTCCATAACCGACCCTCTCGGTTGCGGTGAAATACCCGGTACAACACTTTAAAAGTATAGGTTTTTTAAGGCTATCCTCCAGGCGCGGCCAACGTTGACCGCTGGATGGCCACCCAAGTCAGCCGCGCCGCCAGGCATGGAAACGTTCGACCCAGGCCAACAGCCCTTGCGGTGCGTGGGCCTTTTTCCAGACACCCGCAGCGTATTTATTAGCCTCGGCGAAGGTCGGATAGCTGTGAATCGTGCCCAGAATCCGGTTCAGACCGATGCCGTAGCGCATCGCCAGCACGAACTCGGCGAGCAGTTCGCTGGCGTGACTGCCGACCAGGGTGACGCCAAGAATCCGGTCCTTGCCTGGCACGGTCAGCACCTTGACGAAACCGTGAGTGTCGCCATCGGCAATGGCACGGTCCAGGTCATCCAGCGGATAGACCGTGACTTCGCAGGCGATACCCTGTTCGCGCGCGTCCTGCTCGTTCAGCCCCACCCGTGCCACTTCCGGATCAACAAAGGTCGCCCAGGGCAGCACGGTGTAATCAACCTTGAAGCGTCGCAGCGGCGCGAACAGGGCATTGACGCTGGCGTACCAGGCCTGGTGAGCGGCGGCGTGGGTGAACTGATAGGGGCCGGCCACATCGCCCGCAGCGTAAATGTTCGGATAGAGGGTTTGCAGATAGGCGTTGGTTTCGACCACGCGCCCAGCCGGAATGCCCAGTTCCTCCAGTCCATAGCCCTGAGTATTCGCCACCCGACCCACCGCGACCAGCACCGCATCAAAGGGGATATGCAGCGTTTGTTCGCCATGACGGGCGAGCAGCACTTTTTCACCCGCCTCGCTGAGAAAACGCTCGGCGCGATGATCAACCCGCACCGTGATGCCTTCGCTGCGCAAGCGCTGCATGATCAGATCGGACACCTCGCTATCCTCGCGCAGCAGCAGACGTGGCGCCATGTCCAACAGGGTGACCTGCGCCCCGAAGCGGGCAAAGGCCTGGGCCAGTTCGCAGCCGATCGGCCCGCCGCCCAGCACCAGCAGTCGCTGCGGCAGTGCGCGCAGATTCCACACCGTCTCCGAAGTCAGGTAGCCGACATCGTCCAGACCGGGAATCGCGGGCACGAAAGGCCGCGCGCCAGTGGCGATGATGATGGCGCGGCTGCTCAAGGTGCGTGTGCCGCTGGCAGCGCTGATCTCCACTGTCCACGGCGAGGTGATGCGGGCGCGACCCTGCAGCACCTCGACACCGAGCCCGGTATAGCGCGATACCGAGTCATGCGGCGCAACTGCGCGGATCACGCTTTGCACCCGCGCCATCACATCGGCAAAGTCGAAATCGGCATCAGCATTGCGAATGCCAAATTCCGGGGCGCGGCGGATATCGGCCAGCAGGCGCGCCGAGCGGATCAGGGCCTTGGACGGTATGCAGCCGGTATTGAGGCAATCGCCGCCCATGTGTGCCTGCTCGATCAGCGTGACCTTGGCCTTGACCGCCGCAGCGATATAGGCACTCACCAGCCCGGCGGAACCGCCGCCGATCACGATCAGGTTGCGATCAAAGCGGCGTGGCCTGGGCCAGCGGGCATGGAGGCGCCGGATCCGGAGCAGTGCGGTGATTTTCCGGGCGATCAGCGGAAACACGCCCAGCAAGGCCAGGGAGGCGAGCAAGCCCGGCGACAGGATACCGCGCAGGGTGTCGAGTTGCGCCAGTTGTCTGCCGGCGTTGACGTAGACCAGAGTACCGGCCAGCATCCCCAACTGACTGACCCAGTAAAAGGTCCAGGTGCGAATCGGTGTCAGGCCCATCAGCAGGTTGATGATGAAAAAGGGAAAAACCGGAATCAGTCGCAGGGTGAACAGGTAAAGGCCACCCTCGCGGGCCATGCCGGCGTTGATCGTCCGCAGCTTGTCGCCGAAACGGGTTTGCACCGTGTCGCGCAGCAGGAAGCGCGCGACGAGAAACGCCAGGGTCGCACCAAGGGTCGAGGCAAAGGAAACAATGACCGTTCCCGCCACCAGGCCAAAGAGCGCTCCAGCGACCAGGGTCATGATCGCCGCACCGGGCAGGGACAGGGCGGTGACCGCGACGTAGAGCAGGAAGAATAATCCAGCGGTCGCGCCCGGTTGCGCGCTGCGATAGGCTTCAAGCGCCGCCTGCTGGCTCTTGATAGAGTCCAGGTCAAAAAAACGCCCCAGATCAAAGGCGAAGAACGCGCCGGTCAACAGGGCCAGCGTCAGCAGCAGAAGCAGTTTGCGAACATTCATGTGCAGATTTCCACGGCTCGGAGTGCGCTTTCGCGGGTAGTCTCGGCCATGCTGTGGGATAAGCACGCGCCGGCGGGGTGCGGTTCTATTTCCATGTGACCGGATATTTCGCAGAGGTTCTCGATGAGCAGGGTTACGGGACTACTGATGGCGATGCTGCTGATGGGCCTGAGCTCTGGTGCAAGTGCCGACAGCTTGCCAGACTGCCTGAGCCGCAGCGCTGCGGCAACGGTGCGTACCACGCTGCTCGCCACCCGGCCAGCGGCAGTCGAGGTGCTGGCGCGGCTCGCCTACGCCGAGGGGCTATCGACCGGATTTCCCGGTGATGCGGCGGTCTATGAGGGCATTGCCTGGGGTGTGATGAATCGGGTGCGGTTGGCGGCGGTGTCATCGAGTCTGCGCGGTCGTTATGGCAGCGGGGTCGAGGGTGTGGTGTTCCAGCGTGGCCAGTTCAATCCGGCAGTGTCGCCGCGTTCATCCTTCGCGCGTGAGTTTCTGTGTCCACGGGTGGCGGCGCATTGGCTGCTGGCCTTGGCGGCGGCGCAAACCGCGTTACGCGGCGAGAACAATCCGCTGATCGAGACACCCTGGGAACAAGCGCATGGCCTGTCACTGGTGGTCAATTTCTACTACCCTCGCTCGCCACAGGCCCGGGGTCCGCTGGCACCCTGGGAACACACCCCGGAGCTGGTTTTTATCGGTCCGGTGCGCATCGGCGGTGCGCTGTTGCCAACCGAGCGGATTCGCTTTTACCGTCTGAGGCAGTCACCGCGTGATGTAGCTGCCGCACCCGCGCCGTAACGTCCATAACCGCAGGTCAAGTTATCCACAGATTTTATGGATAATCGGGTAGTGGCCTAATTCAGAATGTTTGATGATCCAGATTATAGCGATGCAGGAAGAGCTAGATGACGAGTTCGTGCATTCTAGGGCATTTGGAGAAGGACAGTGTTTTACGCACCAGACGCCCGAGGCGTTGGCGCAGGGTGTTGTTGAAGCGCTCGATGTGATTTGTCGGGCCCCGTTTGGGGTAGCGGGCCTGATGTTGACCGGCAGGCAAGACAGTGTGATCACTCTCCAGATGATCCGTATCAGGTAGGCCTTGACGGTAAGCGGGCGGAATACGAGCCCACAGGAGCCGGGCGGTGGCGTCATTGCGCG
>DAITNL010000153.1:0-5000 GCA_036834665.1 Candidatus Competibacteraceae bacterium
CGCGGGCTCTGGATGCTCCTGGCGGTCCTGGCGATGCTGACTTACGCGGCGCTGTCTGAGGGTCGCGCGGCACTGCTGGGTCTGGTGGTGGGTCTGGCGGTGTTTGGCTGGGCGGTGCTGAACTGGCGCTGGTATCTGATTTTCCTGGTGGCGCTGCTGGCGCTGGCTACGGGTATCGCCATCAATAGCGGCCCGTTTCGCAAGGCCGAGATGGACGTGACCCGGCCGCTGGATGCGTTCACTGCTGGCCGCACGATCATCTGGCGGCAGGCATTGGCACAACCGCCGGCGCGACCGTGGCGGGGCGTTGGCATGGGTAACGCGGTCCATGCGACCGAGGTGTTGCGCTTTGAACTGGGCGGCGTGACTCATCAGGTCAAGCACCTGCATAACGTGCTGCTCGATGCCTGGTATGAAACCGGCCTGCTGGGCGTGGCGGCGCTGCTGGCGCTGATTGGAACCGTATTCGGTCGGCTGGCTGGGCGCTGGCGGCACCTGTCAGACCTGGATCGCCAGCGCTCCGGGGTGTTGCTGGCCGCGGCGCTGGCCCTGCTGGCGGCCGGTTCGCTGAGCTTTTCCTACACCGGGCGCCAGTTTGCCTGCTACTTTTTCAGCTGTCTGGGCGGGCTGAGTTACTACGGGTGCCGGGTTAAATGGCCAGCAGCCGCGTGTACAGATCCAGATAAGCCGTGACGATCGCGTCCTCGCTATGCCGGGCCAGCAGAGTGCGATAGCCGTTAGCAGCCAGTTCAGCGCGCAATGCTGCATCGCTGAGCAGCAGTTGCATGGCATCGGCCAGGGCGACCGGATCAGCGACCGGTGCCAGCCAGGCGTCATGCTCATGCTGGGCGATTTCCGCCGGGCCCAGGGTGCGGGTGGCCAGCACTGGTCGGCGGCGCGCCCAGGCTTCGAGGATGACATTGCCGAGCGGTTCATGCCGGGACGGGCACACGATCAGGTCGGCCAGTTCCTGAAAATCGCCCGGATCGCGCTGCCAGCCGGTCCAGCGCACCCGCGCGGCGATGCCCAACTGTTCCGCCAGGTGGCGCAGCGACTGATTCAGGGGACCATCACCAACGATGATCAGATAGACCAGGCGCCCAGCGAGGCAGGCTGGCAGCCGCGCAAACGCCGTCAGCAGATCTTCAAAGCCCTTGACCGGGTGCAGGCGGCCTACAGCGACTACCAGCAGGGCATCGTCGGGCAGATTCAGGGTGTGGCGGCGCTGCACTAGCTGTTGGGGCGGACGTGGCGCCGATGGCGTGATGAAGTTGCTGATGTGGAACACCCGCCCGGATGGCAGGCCGCCCTGGATCAGGTAGTCGCAAATACCCTGGGTGTTGCCGATCCAGGCATGTGCATGCTGATAGCCGTCGATGGCGTAATAGCCACCCAGGCGGGCAATATGAATCGGCCGCTGCCGGGCGGACAAGTGAGTCAGACGGGTGGCCCGGCCCATATAGGTCTGCACGATATCGGGATGATGCTGACGCATGGCCTTCTGAATATGCCAGCGTGCCCACAGATCCCAAACGCCACGCATGGCAATCTGCAGCCGTGGCACATCCGGGGGAATTTCGGTTGCGATCAGGCTGTCAGGAACGGTGACCGCCAGCGTCGGATGGCCGCGGCGGTGCAGGGCGCTGACCAGCCGTGCATAGAACAGCTCGGCGCCACCAAGCGACCGTCCTCCGATAATTTGAGCCGATGTGATCATGGATTCCGTCAGGGGCAGATCCGTCGCGACCGTCGAAAACACGCGTTTGCCGCACAAGGTAGTGCATACTGTGCGCGGATGAAACGTTTAATTATTCTTGAAGCCATTTGCCATTCTTGCGCAAGATCCGTGAATCCATGACCGACCGCACCCGGCTTTCGGTATTTATTACCACCTACAACAATGCGCGTACCCTGGCGGCCTGCCTGGAGAGCGTCAAGTGGGCCGATGAGATTGTCGTGCTGGATTCATTCAGCAGCGATGAGACCCTGGATATCGCCCAGCGCTATGGTGCGCGCCTGCTCCAGCAGGCCTTCATGGGCTATGGTCCACAAAAGCGCCAGGCCATGGCGGCGACCACGCATGATTGGGTGCTGTTGCTGGATGCCGACGAGGCATTGTCGCCGGCGCTGCAGGCCGAGGTGTGCGAACTGCTGGCCCGTGCGCCGGTCGCTGATGGCTATGAGATGCCGCGCCAGGAGCAGATGTTCTGGCGCATGTATAACCCGGCGACGCGCATGAATTATTACCTGCGTCTGTTCGATAAGCGCAAGGGCAGCATCGATGATATGCCGATCCATGCCGCGCCGCGCGTGCAGGGGCGCGTCGACCGGTTACGCGCGGTGTTTTATCACTACGGCGAGACCGATATTCACACCAAGGTCGAAAAGGTCAACGCCTATTCTACCGGGCTGGTCGCCGACAAGGTCAAGAAGCAGCGCTGGGGCATTCCCCTGATCATGCTGTTGTATCCGCCGCTATTCTTCGTGCGCAGCTACCTGTTCAAGCGCAACTTCCTCAACGGCTGGGCCGGTTTCATCAACTCGGTGATTGCCGCCTTTTACGTCTTCCTCAAATACGCCAAGCTCTACGAGCATTATCAGTTCGCCAAGCACGGTACCCGGCTGCTGCCGGACGATGCACCGCCCCTGCCAAGCGAACGCCGTTCACCCTCGGTTATACCCACCGACGAGCCCTGATCTAGCTCCGTATCGTGCCTGTATCCGGCCCGGGCGAGTTTGCAAGATGCTGGCGCAGACGCTGATAGACCCGCGCCGGAGTCAGCATGCTCATGCAGGTCTGGTGCGAGCAGTGCTTGCGGTAGCAGTTGATGCAGGGCAGGTCCGCCTGCAGCGTGATCACATTGTCACCGAGCGGCTTGACCCGGCGCGGATCGGTCGGGCCGCACAGCACCAGCATCGGCGTGGGTGTTGCGGCAGCCAGATGCGCGGTGCCGGTGTCATTGGCAACGATGCAGCGCGCGTCCGCGCACAGGGGCGGCAGATCGAGAATCGCGGTTTGCCCGCACAGATTCACCAGCCAGTCACCGCAGGCCCGGGCGATCCGCTGGCAATCCTCGATTTCATCCGCACCGCCGATCAGCACGATCCGTTCCATGCCGTCTTCGCGCAGGCGCTGCGCCAGCGCCGCATAGCGATCACTGCCCCAGCGCTTGAGGTAGCCGCTGGCGTTGCAGCCCGGCAGGAATATGGCATAGCGGCCCGGGGTCAGGCCATGCACGGTTTGCAGTTCGCGGGCGCGGGTTTGATGCGGCCCAGGGATGTGCAGCACCGGGCGTGGCGTGGTGGCCGTAATGCCACCGGCTTCCAGGGCAACTCGGCTACGCGCCAGGATGTGCGCTGGCTTGGGCAATTCCGCCGGGGCGATGTTGTAGGGCAACTGGCGGCGGTTGCCGAGGCGATAGCGAATCGCTGCGCCACTGAGCTGCAGCAGACCAAGCAGCAGGCGCGAACGGTCGTTGCACTGCAGATCGATGACCAGGTCATAGTGCTGTTCGCGCACCTGCCGCAGCCAGGTCGCCATCTGCGCCAGGCGTTGCCGCCGGTTGCGCCAATCCACGGTCAGAATGCGCTGAAAACGCGGATCGTGGGCGAACAGCGCCTGCCAGGCGGGCTGGGTATCCAGGTGCAGCTCGCAGCCAGGAAAGGCGCGTGCGATATCCTCAAACAGCGCGGTGGCGATGATCACGTCGCCCATGGCGCTCCATTTGATCACCAGGATGCGGCGGATGGCAGGATTGCCAGGCAGGTTGGTGGAATAGGACATGGGTGGGTGTCGTGGTGGAATATTCAGGGCGCGTAAGGGGAAGGCTGGCCCGGGGGGCGGGTCTTGAAGCGGCGATGGACCCATAGGTACTGTTCCGGTGCCTGGCGGATGTGCTGTTCCAATAGAGCGTTGATGCGTGTGGCATCAGCGACCGGATCGCCGCTGGGGAACTGCTCCAGTGCTGGCAGGATGACCAGTTCGTAGCCGGCTGCATCCGGCAAGCGGCGCGGAAAGTAGGGTACTACCGCCGCGCCACTCAGGGTTGCCAGCCGGGAGGTGGCGGTCAGGGTGCAGGCCGGTACGCCGAAAAACGGCACAAAAACGCTGTTGCGCAGACCGTGATTCTGATCAGGTGCATACCAGACGGCATTGCCCTTCCTGAAGGTACGCAATAGCCCGCGCAGGTCTTCGTGCGGTAATGGCGGCATTCGGGATCGTGCTTCGCGTTGACGGCGCTGAATGGCGTCATAGAGCGGGTTCTTGTGGGGGCGGTACATGGCATGAAACGGCTGGAGCAGGGTCATGCAGCGCGCGCCCAGTTCCAGGGTGGTAAAGTGACCGGTCAGCAGAATCACACCCTTACCACGGGCCATGGCCCGCTCCAGGTATTCCGTGCCCGTGATCTGCACCAGGTCACGCAGTCGTTTGTCCGATGCCCACCAAGCGGTGGCGGTCTCGAACAGACCGATGCCCAGCGCGGCGAAGTGCGCATCCAACAGCGCCTGACATTGTGCTGCGGAGAGTTCTGGAAAGCACAGTGCCAGATTGGTCGCGGCGATTTGCCGCCGCCGCCGGGCGATCCGGCCAAACCACCCGCCTATATGACGTCCCAGGGTGAGCTGCCAGCGAAATGGCAGTGCTGCCATCAGTTTCGTAACGCCAAAACCCAGCCAGAGTGGCCAGTAACGCGGCGCCAGGAAAGAATGTTTGGGCGGTGAAGTCGAGGCGCTCACGGGATGCGACCGGTTGCTTGTGTGGCAGTTGAAGAACTTATTATTGTAAGCGGCGCCGGCGCGGTAAGCATCCAGCGCCGGCCGGAATGGGCGGTATTCAGAGGAGTCGAGCATGCACACTGTCCTAGTCACCGGCGCGGCCGGTTTCATCGGCAGCCATTCCGTTGAATGGCTGTTGGCGCGGGGTTGCCGAGTGGTGGGCGTTGATACGCTGCGCACCGGACGGCTGGAAAATCTGGCTGTTGCGCGCGCCTCGCCGCATT
>DAITNL010000154.1:0-7603 GCA_036834665.1 Candidatus Competibacteraceae bacterium
GTCGTCTGCGCAGCAAGCTGGCGGTGCTGGGCCTGAATGCCCGGCAGATTCGCATGGCCATGGCTAGCCACGCCCCCGACTATCTTGAGGAGAATATCGCCGTAGTCGAGCGTGATCTGGCGGCCGGCAAGGTGCATAACCTGCCCGCCTACCTGTTGGCGGCGCTGCGCGAGGATTACCGGCCCGCATCGGCGCGCAGCACGAGTGTGTCCCGTGCTGCGCCACCGGATGCCACTGCACCCATCGGGTTGCCACCAGCGCGGCTGGAACAGTTGCGCACCCAGTTTCTGGCTGAGCGCCTGCAGGCTGCACTGGATCAGATGGATGCACCGGCGCGCGCTACGCTGGAACGGGAGTACATCGCGCGATTGGAGCAGGGTGATGGTTTTGAGGCGCGACTACTGCTTGGCCTGTATCGAAAAAGTGGTTTGCACAGCAAGATGGTGGAAAGCCACTTTCGGGCTTTTGCCCGGGAACGGCTGGTCGGTGCGCCATTGGAAAGTGAATTTTCCGCCTATGTTGCTCAGCAGGCGACCGCAGGTGGTGCATCGGTCTAATCTTGAGAAGATCAGTGATACCAAAAGCGCCTGCATGGGGCATGGAGTCGTGGTATTAGGGGAGACGTGATGGAGTATTGCCAGAGGGACTTCGAGCGGACTGGACGGGGCGTATGGCGGTGCCGATCGATATCCGGTGCGGTGCTCATGAGTACGGGAGGAGTCGCGCTGGCTGCACCGTTGCCGGGCGGTTCGATTGCGCTGGCTTGGGCGATTGCGCTGGTTTGCGGCGGTCTGGCGTTGTTGACGCTGGTGATTGCGGTGGTGTTCTGGCTCGACCGTCGCCGGCTGATTGAGGCGAACGCCCACTGGCAGCAGGTGCATGAGCCGCTGGCTCAGGTGCATGCTCAGTTGCAGAGTCGAGTCGTCGAACTGCAGCAGTATAATCAGCAGTTGGTGAAGACGGCCGAATCGCAGCAGCGAGTGATCAATGCGTTGCGGATCAGCGAACAGCGCTTTCGAATCCTGAGCCAGCAGTTGCCGGTTGGCATGTTCCTCACCAGCCTGCATGGTGAATTTCACTACGTCAACGATCAATGGTGCCAGCTTACTGGACTGACCGCCGAGCAGGCCATGGGCGATGGCTGGACCCAGGCGCTGCACCCGGAGGATCGTGAGCGGGTGTTGCAGGCCTGGAATCAGGCGCTGGAAACCGGCAGCCTGTTTAGCATCGAGCACCGCTTTCGCACAGCCTCCGGCCGGGTGACCTGGCTTCATACCCGCGCTGTACCGATACGCGGAAATAATGGCCGCATCAATGGCT
Source organism: Candidatus Competibacteraceae bacterium (assembly GCA_036834665.1). Lineage (GTDB taxonomy): Bacteria > Pseudomonadota > Gammaproteobacteria > Competibacterales > Competibacteraceae > RXIX01. The sequence continues at coordinate 1,321 of DAITNL010000154.1, forward strand.
ACGTCGGTGCCAATGCCGACATTGCCGAGTTGAAAAAGACCGAGGAAACCCTGCGCGCCAGCGAAGCGCGTTTTCGCAGTTATTTCGAATTGCCGCTGGTGGGTATTGCCGTGACCGGACCGGACAAGCGCTGGTGGGAAGTCAACGACCGCCTGTGTGAGATGCTCGGCTATCGGCGCGCACAACTGCTCGGCAAGACCTGGGCCGAGCTGACCTTTCCTGGCGACATCGGCAGCGATCTGGCCCAGTTCGAGCGGGTCATGGCCCGTCACATCGACGGCTACTCGTTCGATAAGCGCTTCATCCGTCAGGATGGCACCCTGCTCTATGCCAGCGTCTCGACGCGCTGCGTGCGCCGCAGTAACGGCATGGCCGACTATTTCGTCACCGTGGTGCAGGACATCAGCGAGCGCAAGCAGGCCGAGGAGCGCGCCCAGCATCTGGCTCAGTACGATGTGCTCACCGGCCTGCCCAATCGCACCCTGTTCAGCGATCGCCTGCGTCAGGCGCTGCTGCGCGCCGGCCGCGATCATCGTCAGGCCGGAGTGCTGCTGGTTGATCTGGACCGTTTCAAGCTGATCAACGATTCGCTCGGCCACAGCGTTGGCGATCAGCTGCTGCGTGACATAGCTGCGCGCTTGCAGCAGTGCGTGCGCCAGTGCGATACCGTATCGCGCCAGGGCGGCGACGAGTTCGCGGTATTGCTGCCCGATCTGGATCCTAGCGACGATGTTGCCCGCATTGTCCAGCGCCTGCTGGAAACCATCTCCCAGCCCTGTCGCGTGGACGATCGCGAGTTGCATATAACCTGCAGTGTCGGTATCAGCCTGTATCCGCGCGATGGCCGTAGCGAAGATGTTCTGCTGAAAAACGCCGATGTGGCCCTGTATCGGGCCAAGGACGCGGGGCGTAACGGCTACCAGTTCTATCAGTCCGGCGCCACCATGTTGGCCCGCGAGCGTCTCAACCTGGAGAGCAGTCTGCGCCATGCCGTCGATCGCCAACAGCTTGAGCTTTATTACCAGCCAAAATGGGATTTCCGCCGTAATGCCTTTACCGGCGCCGAGGCGCTGATTCGCTGGAATCATCCCGAACTCGGGCGGCTATCGCCGGCTAAATTCATTCCGATCGCCGAGGATAGCGGCCTGGTGCTGCCGATGGGCGAGTGGGTGCTGGGCGCTGCGCTGCGCGAGATCAGTCGCCTGCAGAGTGAGAACTGGCCGGATCTGTGTATCGCGGTCAACCTATCGGGCCGCCAGTTTCACCATGGTGACCTGCCCGGCCTGGTGCGCACGCTGTTGCAGGAGAGTTCGTTTAATCCACAGTGTCTGGAGCTGGAACTGACCGAGACCATGCTCATGAATAACACCGAGGAGAACATCACCACACTGCGGGCGCTCAAGAATCTGGGAGTGCGTATTGCCATTGACGATTTTGGTACCGGCTATTCGTCGCTGAGTTATCTGCAGCGCTTTCCGGTGGACGTGCTCAAGATCGACCGCGCCTTTGTCTGTGACCTGCCCGGCAGCACCAGCAGCGCTGCCATTGTCGATGCGATTCTGGCACTGGCACACGGCCTGGGTCTGGAAGTGGTCGCCGAGGGTATCGAGACCGCCGAGCAGGCGGAATTCCTGCGTGCCCGCGGCTGCGATGAAGGACAGGGCTTCTACTTCGGGCAGCCGCTGGCCTTGACTGACTTCCATGCGCTGCTCAGCGACCCGGCGCGAACGGCAGCAGTAGCGGTACCACCAGCAGAGTAATGGCCATCACCAGCAGGATCAGCGGCAGCCCGACCCGCACGAAGTCGTTGAAGCGATAGCCACCTGGCGCTAGCACCAGGGTGTTGACTGGCGAGGACACCGGTGTAGCAAAGGCTGCCGAGGCTGCGATCGCTACGCCCATGGCCAGGGGATAGGGCGAAATGCCGCTGTGCTGGGCGGCGGCAATTGCTACCGGCGCCATCAGCACCGCCGTAGCAGTGTTGGAAAGGAACAGCCCAACCAGCGCCGTCAGCAGGAATACCGCCGCTAGCAGTGCCAGAGGACCGAAGGCGCCGACGCTGGCCACCAGGCCATTGGCGAGCAGGCTCATGCCACCGGTCTGTTCCAGCGCCTTGGCCAGCGGCAGCATTCCAGCGGTCACCACCAGGCTCGGCCAGTTGATCGAGCGATAGGCATCCTCCAGGCGCAGGCAGCGGAACAGGCCCATGGCCAGCGCCGCCAGCAGTACTGTCACGGTGTTGGGCAGCAGGCCAAAGGTCATGATCACGACCATCGCCAGCAGGATCAGCAGTGCGAACGGTGCCCGACGGTGGGCCGGAGCAACTTCGGCGAATTCCGCTGGCAAATCCAGAATCAGAAAATGGCGAGGATCGTTACGGAGCAAACCGATCTGCTTCCAACCGCCGGCGACCAGCAAGACGTCGCCAGACGCCAGCTTTTCATCGATCAGATTACCCGGCAGGGGCCGACCCCGGCGGCGGATGCCCAGGACGCTCAGATCGTAGCGGCTGCGGAACGCGGTTTGGCGCAAGGTCTGGCCGATCAGTTCTGAGTCCGGTGCCAGCAACACCTCGGCCATGCCCAGCTCCTTGATCAGATCCTGGCGCTGGCCATCTTCGACCGGCAGGCGGGTCAAGCATTCGGCCGTCGCGACGGCCGCTACCGCGTCGGCCGGACCGGCCAGATAGCAGACATCACCGGGATGCAGTTCAGTGGCCGCCAAGGCCGGGGCTACCTTGTCGCCGAATGGGCGCTGGCGCTCGACTCCGACCAGGGTGACGCCATAGCGGCTGCGCAAGCGGGCCTCCGCCACGGTCTGGCCCGCCAGGGGCGAATCCGCTTCAATGCGCAGCCGGTGCGATTGCCCAAGCAGGTTATAGCTGCTGCCCAGTTCCTGCAGGGTTTGCCGGCGGCCGATACTGCCCGGGCCTGGCGGACTGACCGGCAGCAGGCGGGCACCGATGCTCCACATGTAGGCGATGCCCAGTCCGAGCGCTAGCAGGCCGATCGGGGTGATGCCGAGAAAGCCAAAAGGCTCGAGGCCTGCGGTGCGCAGGGCATCGTTTACCATCAGATTGGGCGGCGTGGCGATCAGGGTCAGCATGCCGCTGAGCAGGGCGGCAAAGGCCAGCGGCATCATCAGTCGCCCGGGAGCGATGCCGGTGCGGTTGGCGATGCCCAGCACCACCGGGATGAAAATCGCCACCACGCCGGTCGAACTCATGAATGCGCCCAGTCCGGCTACGGTCACCATCAGCAGTACCAGCAGCCGGGCTTCGCTGGCGCCGGCCATCCGGGTCAGCCAGTTGCCGACCTGATTGGCGATGCCGGTGCGTACCAGGCCCTCGCCGACCACGAACAGCCCAGCAACCAGTACCACTACGGAATCACCAAAGCCGGCCACTGCTACGGACACCGGCAGGATATCGCCCAGGCTCAGCGCCACGATCACCAGCAGCGCTACGACATCTGGCCGCAGCCGATCCATGGCGAACAGCACCACAGCGACCGCCAGCACGCCAAAAACAAACAATGCCTCAGACGTCATAGGTTGCACCATCCCGTGTGATGTGGGTCGAGACTGGATCAGGCTAGATACGGATGGGAATGACGATCATCTGGATCTCGCGCAGGTGCAGTCGGCTTTGCATGGCGATCGCCGTATGGTTATGCAGCCAGGAGATGATCCAGCTCTCGTAGTTGAAAATCAGCTTACTGGCCAGGCAGACGCTGTTCGGATAGATCTTGACCACTTCGGCAACCAGCTTTTCCAGTTCATCCTCGACATCAGTGCCGTAGGCGGCATAGGAGGTCGCGGCCTGGCCTTCGTGGTGGCAGTAGTTGACGTAGTAGCGCAGTGAGTTCTCGATCTGATATTTCAGTGACCGCAGCGCACCCTTGCCACCGAAGCTTTCGGCATCGACCTCGCCGACGCTGACAAAGATGAAGTTGCGGAAATGACCGGGGAACAGCTCGTTGAGCCACTTGAGCGCGTACATGCCCAAACCGCGGTTCTTGCCCACCAGCAGGATCGCGGTCGGCTGGCTCGGGTCAAGCGCCGGTTCCGGTAAATCTTCGTCCCAGGTCGGGCGCGGTGCGTATAAGGCATCGATGGCGCGCAGTTGCTGACGAACCTGCTCGTAGTGGCGCTTGATCAGCGCGCACAGGCCGATGAGCATGCCGGTGATCAGCAGGGTCAGCCAGCCGCCCTCGGTGAATTTTTCCACAACCGTGACCACCAGGATGCCGCTGGTGACGGTAAAGCCGACCAGTGCCAGCGCCAGGCGGGATTTCCAGCGCGGTTCATCATAGCGGTTGCTCCACCAGTGCTTGCACAGGCCCATGAGCGACAACGAGAAGGTGATGAACACGTTGATGCTGTACAGCACCACCAGCACCGAAACATCGCCCTTGGTCCAGGCCAGGATCATCAGCGCGCCCAGCCCCATCAGGAAGATGCCATTCTGGGTCACCAGCCGCCCGGACAGGTTGCGGAAATGGCGTGGCACCCAGGAATCGACCGCCATGTTGGCTAGCACCGTCGGTCCGCCGAGAAAGCCGGTGTTGGCGGCCACGAACAGCAGGCCGGCTTCCAGAAGCAGCACGATCGCCAGCAGGCCATGGTTGATCAGCGGGTCCAGGCCCCAACTGGCGATGATCGCGCCGAAGGTGACCGCGTTCAGGGTCTGGTGCGGTACCTCCTGTGCGTTCCAGAGCAGATAGAGCAGGATGACGCCACCGGCGGTGAAGCTCAGCGAGCCGGCCATGTAGAACATGGTGTATTTGCCGGTCTTGACACGCGGCTCGCGCAGCATGTTGACGTTGTTGGAGACCGCTTCCAAACCGGTGTAGGTGCCGCCGCCCAACGAATAGGCGCGCAGAAACAGCGAAGCGGCGAATACCCAGCCTAATTGCTGGGTCAGGTGTTCGGTTTCAGCCAGGGTGTCGGGAATCAGGTTCGGCAGACCGTCAGCGTGGGCGACGATGCCGTAGATGATCAGCAGGGCATGGGTGATGATGAAGCCCAGGAAGATCGGCAGCAAAACCCTGATCGATTCCTTCATGCCGCGCAGGTTGAGAATGATCAGGATCAGACCGAGGATGATGTCGGCGGTGAAGGTGTAGGCCTGGGCACCGGGCGGGAGCAGGCTGAACAGAGCATCTACGCCAGCGGCGATGGAAATGGCAATGGTGAGCACATAGTCCACCAGCAGCGCCGAACCGGAAATCAGCCCGGAGCGTGGACCGAGCAGCTGCGTGGCCACTTTGTAGCCGCCGCCGCCGGAGGGAAACAGTTCGATCACCTGGTTATAGGCCAGGGCGATGATGAACACGGTCAGGAAGGTGGCGGCGGCCAGATACAGGCCAAAATGAGTGTATGGACCCAGGGCCAGGAACGCTTCTGCAGGGCCGTAGCAGGCTGAGGACAGGCCATCGGCGCCCAGGCCTACCCAGGCCAGGAAGGCGATCAGGGTAATGTTGTGGCGGGTATCGGGATGGAGTGGATCCCGTGGCTTGCCGATGACGGCTTCCCCGATCTTGTCAACGAACGGCATGGCGGCTTCTCATCGTAATAAATTCATCATCACTATAACTGAATCAAGGCGCCCCGGTGATGCACCGGGGGGCTGGTCCTGGCAAGCCGCCGGGTCGATTGCTGGTGATGGATGAGTGGATGAATGCGCCGTCTGGCCGTCCGACCTTCAGGCCGCACGCCGCATGCTGGAACCCCGTGCCAGCAGCTCCCCGCGCAGGACAACGCGGCGGATCGACTGGCCGGGATTGGCGATGCGCTGCAGCAGCAGTTCAATGGCCGCCTGCCCGATATCGTAGATCGGCTGGGCGATGACCGTGATGCCCGGCTCCACCAGCCGCGTCCACGGCAGGTTGTCGAAGCCGGCCAGGGCAACCTGTTCGGGAAAGCACAGTTGCGCCTCGCGCAGGGCCTCAGTAATGCCCAGCAGAATCAGGCCATTGCTGCCGATGAAGGTATCCGGCGCCGGCTGGACTGTCAGGCGCTGGCGCGTGGCCTGGCAGGCATCGTCCGCCGTTGCCGGCACGGCGTGCGCCTCGCTGTCCAGGCCGTGGCGGGCCATGGCGTTGCGATAACCGTCGAGGCGCTGGTGACCGGTGGCGCTGGTTGCGCCGTAGATGAACACGATCCGCCGGTGACCCTGTTCGATCAGGTGCGTGGTCAGGCGATAGGCAGCATCGCTGTTGTCGAGCACCACCGCATCAGCGACGGTATCGGGATTGCAGCGGTCGACCAGCACCAGCGGAAA
>DAITNL010000155.1:0-7559 GCA_036834665.1 Candidatus Competibacteraceae bacterium
CGCGCCCGCCCGGCCCCGCTCCATGCATGCGGTTCCCCGCCCGGCGACTGCCGCGAAATTCAGCGGCGCGGTCGCACGAAACGCACTACGATCCCCTAATGATTCTCATGCCGTAGGAGGCCTGCATGAACATCAAGAAAGCGTTGGTGGTGGACGATTCCAAGGTCGCCCACCTAACCTTGCGCAAACTGCTGCTGGAACGCAGCATCGAAGTAGACTGGGTCGGGTCGGGCGAGGACTGCATCAAATATCTGGATAACAAGCGTCCCGACATTATCTTCATGGACGTGATGATGCCCGGCATGGATGGTTTTGAAACCAGTCGCGCCATCACCAGCCAGGATCGCTTAGGCGCCGCGCCAATTGTCATGTGTTCGGCCAACGCCACCGATGAAGACAAGCGCGATGCCAAGGACAGTGGCGCGGTCGGATTTCTCTCCAAGCCCTATACCCCGGATCAGCTCGATGCGGTACTGGCCATGGTCGACACCGGAACCGGCGCCATCGCCATCGAGGAAACAACAACGCCGGCGATGCCCAAGCCGCTGATCGTCGAGAAAGAGGCGCCCGCCGCGCCTGCACCGACCCCTGCGCCGGCGCCGGTCCGCGCACCGCTCAGTCTGGAACCGACCACCAGCAGCGGCGAGATCGAACAGATCGCCGAGCGCGTCGCCTGGGCTGCTGCCGAAAAGGTGTCGCGCGACATCATCCAGGAAATGGTGCCCAACCTGACCCGCGAGATCGCCATGCAGGCTGCCCGCGGCGTCGCCGAGGATCTGGGCCGACGGGCCGCGCATGCTGCGGTGCGGGCCGCGCAGGAAGCAGCCAAGCAGGTCGCTACCGAAATCGCCCGCGGCACTGCCGAGAAAACCGCGCGCTCCGCCGCACAGGAAAGCGCCCGCGCCGTGGCCGAGCAGGCCGCTCGCGAAGTCAGCGAAGGCGTATCGCAGCGCAATGTCGCCCGCGGCCTGGAAATGAACCGCGACGAACTGTTCAAGGAGATCGAGACCCAGGTCGGGCGCCAGGCCCGGGAAGCGCTCGGCATGCTGACCGGATCGGCGGAGTTCAAGCAGCAGGTGGTGCAGATCGTGCGCAGCGGCATCCAGCCGGTGATCGAGACCATCGCGCGCGAAACCGCCGAGCGCACCGTGCAGCAGTCCGGCCAGCAGTCCGGGGCCGACAGCGCCTCGGCCTCGCGGGCCACCCTGGCGCTGGTCGTGGGCCTTATCGCCCTGCTCGGCGCCGGCGCGGCCATTGTCGGCGCCGTGCTCAAGCTGTTCTAAGCTGCCACCGCCGCGCCCGGTGGCAAGGCGCGGCGGCTATCGACCCTGCCGAGATCCCCATGCGCTCACCCTGTGCCTTGCGATCCATGCGATTCATCCACCTACCGTGGGCGATGCTGGGCCTGTTGCTCCTGCTGCGCGCCGCCGAAGCCGAACCGGCGCTCTACAATGCCCGCGACCGCCTGCACCCGGTGTTGGCGAACCAGGGCATGGTGGTCAGTCAGGAGGCGCGCGCCAGCCAGATCGGCCTGGATATCCTGCGCCAGGGCGGCAATGCCGTCGATGCGGCGGTAGCAGTCGGTTTTGCCCTGGCGGTCACGCTGCCGCAGGCCGGCAATCTCGGTGGCGGCGGTTTCCTGCTCAGCTACGATGCCGCCACACAGCACAGCGAAGCGATCGATTTTCGCGAAACCGCACCGGCTGCCGCCAGTCGCGATCTCTACCTGAACGCGCAGGGCGAGGTGGATACCGCCCGCATCCGCTACAGCCATCAGTCAGCGGGCGTGCCGGGCACGGTGGCCGGACTGGCGCTGGCACATGCCCGCCATGGGCATCTGCCCTGGCGACAACTGGTCGAGCCAGCGGCGCGGCTGGCGCAGCAGGGCCTCGTGGTCGATGCCGAACTGGCGCAATCGCTGCGCAACGCCCACGGCCATCTGGCACCCTGGCCGGCGAGTCGCGCCATTTTCCTCAAGGCCGATGGCAGCGCCTATGCGCCCGGCGACACCCTGGTGCAGGCTGACCTGGCCACCTCGCTGCAACAGATCGCCGAACACGGTCCCGATGCGTTCTACCGGGGCGCGATTGGACAACAACTGGTCGCCGATCAGCAGGCGCATCAGGGCCTGATCAGCCTGGACGACCTGAAGAATTACCGCGCCATCGTGCGCGAACCGGTGCGCGGCCAATATCGCGGCTACACAATCGTGACCATGCCGCCGCCCAGTTCCGGCGGCGTGCATCTGGTGCAGATGCTCAATATTCTGGAAACCTGGCCGCTGGCCGAACTCGGCCACAACAGCGCCGCCACGATTCACCGCATGGCCGAGGCGATGAAACTCGCCTATGCCGACCGCAGCGAATATCTCGGCGATCCCGATTTCGTCAGCGTGCCAGTCGCTGGCCTGACCAGCAAAGCCTACGCCCGGCAACTGGCGGCGCAGATCGATCCGCAACAGGCACGGCCCGCAGCAGGCATCAAGCCCGGCCAGCCGCCAGGCGCGGAAAGCACCCAGACCACCCACTACTCGATCATGGACCGCGACGGCAACGCCGTAGCCGTCACCTACACCCTCAACCTCGCCTATGGCTCGGGCATCGTCGCCGCTGGCACCGGCATCCTGCTCAATAACGAGATGGATGATTTCGCCGCCAAACCCGGCGCACCCAATGCCTTTGGCCTGATCGGCGGCGCCGCCAATGCCGTTGCGCCCGGCAAGCGCCCGCTCAGCTCGATGACCCCAACGCTGGTGTTCAAGGACGGGCAGGTGCTGCTGGTCACCGGCAGCCCGGGCGGCAGCCGCATCATCACCACGGTGCTGCAGATCGTGCTCAACATCATCGATCATGGCCTGAACATCGCCGAGGCCACGGTCGCGCCGCGCGTGCATCATCAGTGGCTGCCGGACGAACTGCGCGTCGAGGAAGGGCTCAGCCCGGACACCCTGCACCTGCTCAAGGCACTGGGCCATAAGGTGGTGGTACAGGACACCATGGGCAGTACCCAGAGCATCGTACATAGGCCCAGCGGTCTGCAGGGCTTTCCCGACAGCCGCCAGCCCGGTGGCCGGGCCGCAGGGTATTGACGCCGGCGCCTGCCGGGCCGCGTGGCCAACTCGACAGCTCCAAGGGCTTGTGGTTAGACTCCAAGGCTTGCCCGATCACCGTCTGTTCAGGTAGCCCGGTCCCGTACCCGGCATGACCCGCCACAGCGGCGACCTTCCGATTCCGCATTTTCAGGTATGCACGCTTGAACGCCGATTTTCAACGCATCAAACGCCTGCCGCCCTACGTCTTCAACATCGTCAACGAGTTGAAGGCCCAGGCCCGCGCCCGCGGCGAGGACATCATCGACTTTGGCATGGGCAACCCCGACCAGCCCACGCCCAAGCACATCGTGGACAAGCTGGTCGAAGTCGCCCAGCGCCCGGACACCCACCGCTATTCGGTATCGCGCGGCATCCCGCGTCTGCGCCGCGCCATCTGCAACTGGTACCAGACCCGCTACGCCGTAGAACTCGACCCCGAATCCGAGGCCATCGTCACCATCGGTTCCAAGGAAGGCCTGGCGCATCTGGCGCTGGCGACCCTCGGTCCGGGCGATGCAGTGCTGGTGCCAAACCCGGCCTACCCGATTCATCCCTATGGCTTCGTCATCGCCGGCGCCGATATTCGCCATGTGCCGCTGCTGCCGGGCGTGGACTTCTTCGCCGAACTGGAAAAGGCCATCAAGGACTCCTGGCCACGGCCGAAAATGCTGGTGCTGAACTTCCCGGCCAACCCCACCACGCAATGCGTCGAGCTGGAGTTCTTCGAGAAAGTCGTCGCCATCGCCCGCGAGCACGAAATCTGGGTGATTCACGATCTGGCCTATGCCGATCTGGTGTTCGATGGCTACGTCGCGCCCTCGATCCTGCAGGTGCCCGGCGCCAAGGACATCGCCGTGGAATTCTTCACCCTGTCCAAGAGCTATAACATGCCCGGCTGGCGGGTTGGCTTCATGTGCGGCAATCCGACCCTGGTCGCGGCGCTGGGGCGGATGAAGTCCTATCTCGACTATGGCATGTTCACCCCGATCCAGGTGGCGGCCATTGCCGCGCTGGAAGGGCCGCAGGACTGCGTCGGCGAAATCTGCGAACTGTACCGCAAGCGCCGCGACGTGCTCTGCGACGGACTGAACGCACTCGGCTGGGCGGTGGAAAAACCCAAGGCCACCATGTTCGTCTGGGCACCGATCCCCGAGCCGTACCGGTCGATGGGCTCGCTGGAGTTCTGCAAGAAACTGCTCGCCGAGGCCAAGGTTGCGGTGTCGCCGGGTATCGGTTTTGGGGCCTATGGCGATGACCATGTCCGCTTTGGCCTGATCGAAAATGAACACCGCACCCGGCAGGCGCTGCGCGGCATCCGCGAGATGCTGCGCAAGGACAGCCGGGACAGTTAAACCTTTTCCCCTGACGACCGCGACCGGAGTTTGAATTTCATGAGTGCATATCCTCCCGTAAAAGTTGGCCTGCTCGGCCTGGGCACGGTCGGCGGCGGCGTCACCCGTGTGCTGGCGCGCAATGCCGAGGAAATCAGCCGTCGTGCCGGGCGCGAAATTGCCATCACCCATGCCGCCGCGCGCAATCTCGACACCACCACCGCCAACACCGGCGGGATGAAGCTGACCGGCGAGGCGCTGGAGGTGGTCGATGATCCCGAGGTGTCGATCATCGTTGAACTGATGGGCGGCTACGAACCGGCGCGCAGCCTGGTGCTGCGGGCGCTGGCCAACGGCAAGCATGTGGTCACCGCCAACAAGGCGCTGATCGCCCGGCATGGCAACGAAATCTTCGCCACCGCGCGCGCCCATGGCGTCATGGTCGGCTTCGAAGCCGCGGTAGCCGGCGGCATTCCGATCATCAAGGCGATCCGCGAGGGCCTGGCCGGCAACCGCATCGAATGGGTGGCCGGCATCATCAACGGCACCGGCAACTTCATCATGACCGAGATGCGCGACAAGGGCCGCGACTTCCCGGACGTGCTCGCCGAGGCCCAGGCGCTCGGCTATGCCGAAGCCGATCCGACCTTCGATGTCGAGGGTATCGATGCCGCCCACAAGCTGACCATTCTCGCCTCGATCGCCTTTGGCATTCCGCTACAGTTCGACAAGGTCTACATCGAAGGCATCAGCCGCATCACCCGCGAGGATGTCGCCTACGCCGAGGAACTCGGCTACCGCATCAAGCATCTGGGCATCGCCTGGCGCGACCAGCACGGTGCGCAACTGCGGGTGCATCCAACCCTGATCCCGCAACGGCAACTGCTAGCCAGCGTCAACGGGGTGATGAATGCAGTGCTGGTGCAGGGCGACGCGGTCGGGCAAACCCTGTACTACGGCGCTGGTGCCGGTGCCGACCCGACCGCCTCGGCGGTGGTGGCCGATATCGTCGATGTGGTGCGCACCCTGACCGCTGATCCCGACAACCGCGTCCCGCATCTGGCTTTCCAGCCCGATGCTCTGTCCGATCTGCCGGTGCTGCCGATCGAAGAGGTGGAAACCGCCTATTACCTGCGCCTGCAGGCTTTGGATCGCCCCGGCGTGCTGGCCGACGTGACCCGCATCCTCGCTGACCGTGACATCAGCATTGAGGCGATTCTGCAGAAGGAGCCCCTGCCCGGTGCCAGTGATGCACAGATCATCCTGCTCACCTATAAGGTCAAGGAGCGCTGGATGAACGAAGCGATTGCCGCCATCGAAGCGCTGGACAGCATCCATGCCCCGGTGACTCGGATCCGCCTGGAGCACCTGGGCCTGGAGTGATGAGCGCAACCACGCTGCACCTGGTCGTTCCGGGGCTGACCGGACCGCGGCCAATCGACCGCGCTCCGGCCGCGCCGGCCCTGGAATGGCTGCTGGCGCGCGCCCGCCCGCATGCGGTGGCCGCCGATCCCGAAAGCCTGCTGCTGCACCTGTTCGGCCTGCCGGTCGAGGCCGGGGTCGAGCCGCCAATAGCGGCACTGACCCGTCTCGGCGATGGCGGCGATGTCGATGCCGAAGGCTGGTGGCTGCGCGCCGACCCGGTGCATCTGCGCGCCGATCTGCATGGTGTGCTGCTGGCCGATGCCCGGGCGCTGGCCATCGACGCCACCGAAGCCGCCCTGCTGGCCGCCGCCTTCGATCACACCTTCGCCACTGATGGTCTGCAACTGGATGTGCCGCATCCGCAGCGCTGGTACCTGCGCCTGCCTGCCGATCCGGGCATTCGCACCCGACCGCTGGCCGAGGTGATTGGCCGCGACATCAATGCCCTGCTGCCGCAGGGTTCGGCGGCGCGGCGCTGGCGCACGCTGATGACCGAGGTGCAGATGCTGTTCCACGCCCACCCGGTCAACCGGGCGCGGGAAGAACAGCAACTGCCCCTGCTCAACGGCCTGTGGTTCTGGGGTGGTGGTCCCTGCCCGGTCAGCGCCCAGGCACCCGCGATCGGTCTCTATGCCCGCGATCCACTGGCGCGTGGCCTGGCGCACCTGGCCCAGGCAGCGATTCAGCCCCTGCCCGACGACGCTACCGACTGGCGCGCGATCAGCGGCGATGAACCGAGCAGCCTGGTGCTGCTCGATGCCACCCGCTACGACCCGGTCGACGACGATGCCCCGGCCTGGGCGGCACGGGTTGCCGAACTGGAACGCGACTGGTTCGCGCCATGCCGGCAGTGGCTGGAGCGTGGCGAGCTGGCGGCGCTGCATCTGTATCCGGGCAATGGCCGCTGCTACAGCGTGACTCCTGCCGCGCGCTGGCGTTTCTGGCGCCGCGCCCGGTCGCTGAGCGCCTACTGAGCCTGCCCCGGGCGCATCTGTTCCGCCAGCGCCCAGGCCACATGCTCGCGCACCAGTTCCGCAGGATGCGCCTGCCGCGCCCGCAGCGCCTCGACGATGTCTGCCGCGTGCGGTGCGTTGCCCAGGGCCACGGCGCAGTTACGCAGCCAGCGCACATGGCCAATCCGGCGGATGGCGCTACCCTCGGTGTTGCGCAGGAACCTTGCCTCGTCCCAGCCAAACAGCTCGATCAGCGCCGGCGCATCCAGGCCGTGGCGGACGCGAAAATCCATTTCCGTGCTGGGCTGGGCGAAGCGGTTCCACGGGCAAACCAGTTGGCAATCGTCGCAGCCGTAGATGCGGTTGCCGATGGCGCGGCGAAACTGCAGCGGAATTGGCCCGTGCAGTTCGATGGTGTGGTAGGAAATGCAGCGGCGGGCATCGACTCGATACGGCGCCACAATCGCCCCGGTCGGGCAGGCATCCAGACAGGCCCGGCAGCGCCCGCAGTGCGCACGGGCCGGCGCATCCACCGGCAACGGCAGATCGACATAGATCTCGCCCAGAAAAAACCAGGACCCGGCGCGGCGATCAAGCAGAGTGCTGTGCTTGCCGATCCAGCCCAAGCCGGCCTTTTCCGCCAGAGCCTTTTCCAGCACCGGCGCGCTATCGACAAACACCCGGTAGCCGAACGGACCCACCGTCGTCGTGATGCGCTCGGCCAGGTGTTGCAACCGCCGGCGCAGCAGCTTGTGATAA
>DAITNL010000156.1:0-7546 GCA_036834665.1 Candidatus Competibacteraceae bacterium
GGTCTGCCGGGTTCATCTGCAATGAAAAACGGGCGCTGCATGCAGCGCCCGTCGCCCTTACGCCTGTTTTCGCTCAGGCTGTGTCAGATCAGAAGTCGACGCGAGTACCGATCGAGAACGCGGTCTGGTCGCCGTAGAGAGTCGTACTGGAATCAGCGCTGCGACCGATGTACTCAACCCACACGCGGGTGCGCTTGCTGAAGTTGTACTGATAGCCCAGCAGATAGTTGTCGATGTTGTCAGAGCCATCGGTGCCCGGATCGAGCTGACCGTAGGCGGCGCTGACGACACTGTTGCCGAAGGTGTACGAACCGGCCAGGTAGATGTTGGCGGCATCGTCACCACCAAAGATCTTGGTGTTATTGACCTTGACGTTGTTCAGCAGGCCGAATTCATTCACGGTGCCCTGCTCATACATCAGGCCGATCGTGAAGGCGCCAGCGGCATAGCCCAGGCCAACGTTCCACTGCGACAGGTCCAGGTCCAGGGCAACACCGTTGCCGATCGAATAGCTGCTGTCGCCATCCAGCTGGATGTAGCTGACGCCGGCAAAAAACGGACCGCTGCTATACTTGGCAGCAATATTCCACAGGTCGATGCTATCCGAATAGCCCTGCAGGTCATTACTGGCACCGTTCATCACCAGCATGGCTTCACCGCTAAAGCCGTTGAAGTCCGGCGTCGCGTAGTACAGGCTGTTCTCGAGGCGGAACAGCGAACCTTCGCCGTAGTCACGGTCGGAGGTCGGATTAATCTTGAAGCCGTTGAAGGAACCACCGAGGAAGGCGGTAGCGCCGAGCGACTTGTCGGTGTTGAAGATATCGATGATGCTGGCGACGTGGTAGTACGGGCTTTCCTGGGTGCCGAGGGTCAGGGTGCCGAAGCCGCCCTTGAGACCGACGAACTTGGGACGGTTGCTTTCCAGATTGCCGCCTTCGGTCATGTCAACGCCGAATTCGTACTGGTACACAGCGCTCAGACCACCGCCCAGTTCTTCCGAACCCAGGACACCGATGCGCGAGGAGTTGTTGACGACATCCCAGTAAGCGCTAGCCGGATCTACGTCGTCATAGTCAACCGACACACGCGCGGAACCGTACAGGATGGTATCGGCCTGCGCGACCAGCGGGGCGCTCAGGGCAGCGGCAACAGCAAGAGCAAGAACGGATTGTTTCATGGCATGGATCCCCAAAGTTGTCTGCAAACCGACCAGGACTTCAAAATTCGCTTTCCGATCAACCTTGATTTGATGGGAAAGCAGCCTTGAAGCAGTGTGTTACGACATTTTATATATGTATCGCAGCAAAAAAGCAACTAATTTTTATAAAAAAACAACTTTTGGCGTTAATGCAACGACGGGGTCCAGAATGGACCGATGCCGGGACGGATCAAGGGGCTTGGGGATGGGAGAGGACAAACGAAAACGGACACCCGAAGGTGTCCGTTTGTCCAGCATCAGACCAAGCGCTGACGATTAGAAGTCGTGACGGGTACCGATCGACACCACGTTCTTGTCTTCGTAGTAACCATCCGAGGTGCGGCCCAGGTACTCAAACCACACGCGGGTACGCTTGCTGAAGTTGTACTGGTAGCCCAGCAGGTAGTTGTTGATATCTTTCTGCTCAATCACACCCACCACACCATTGCTGACCACTGCGATATTGTCGTCGTCAGGGCTGACGAAGCCATAGGCAGCGCGGACAACATTGTTGCCGAAGGTGTACTGGCCAGTCAGGTAGATGTTCTGGCTCTTGCCGATGTACAGGTTGTTGACGTCGCCATCTTCATAGGAGAGAGACGCGGAGAAGGGACCCTGGTTGTAGCCAAAGGCCAAACCCCACTGCTCGCCGTCATAGGTGGGAGAGGTCACGAAGTCGCCGAAGCTCGGGCCTTCCAGCGCCATGTAGGTCGCGCCAGCGAAGAACGGACCGTTCTTGTAGGAGGCGCTCAGGTTCCACATATCGACGCCGTCAGACAGATTGCTCGGCAGCAGGTTGGTGCTATACGCCTTGCACAGCTGCGACGGAGTTTCCGGATCCTGCGGGGCACAGCTGCCATTCATGACCAGCATGGCCTGGGCGCTGAAGCCACTGAAGTTGGGCGTGGTGTAGATCAGGCTGTTGTCCATACGGCGCCCGAACGCATAACCCAGATAGCTGTCGGTTCCAAAGGAACGGCTGCTGTTGAAGATATCGCCGATGCCGATGACGTTGTAGTACGGGGTCCACTGGGTACCGGCGGTCACTGAGCCGAAGCCGCCCTTGAGGCCGACGAACTTGGGACGGTTGCTGTCCAGATTGCCGCCTTCGGTCATGTCAACACCGAATTCGTACTGGTAGATGGCGCTCAGGCCACCGCCCAAATCTTCCTCGCCACGCACGCCCAGGCGCGAGGCGTTGTTGTACACGTCCCAGTAGCTGTCGCCGTTGCCACTGCTAAAGGGATCGGACGTGCCAGCATCGACGTAGTCAACGGAGACACGGGCGGAACCGTACAGGGTGGTGTCGGCGTAGGCAGCCGTGGAACCGATCAGGGCGGCGGCAATGGCCAGCGCAAGAGTAGACTTTTTCATGATTGAACTCCCAGGTTTGCGTTGTATTCGCACAACATAATGGCGTTTGCACTTCATTGGGGAAATTTATACGCATTTTGCAGCGGAAACGCAACTGATATTTTCAAAAAAAACACAAAGGCCGTTGGTTTGTTTTAAACAAACAACAAAAATGTTGTTTTGGTGCTAAATAAACTAAAAAACCCACCTTGATGATCAAGGTGGGCTTGGTGCTGGCTGGGGGACTAGGATTCGAACCTAGGTTGACGGAGTCAGAGTCCGTAGTCCTGCCGCTAGACGATCCCCCAGTAAAACCGATAAAGCTGTTGTTAACGCTTGGAGTACTGCGTGGCGCGACGGGCCTTGCGCAGACCCACTTTCTTGCGCTCGACCTCGCGGGCGTCACGGGTGACGAATCCAGCCTTACGCAGCGTGGGGCGCAGGCTCTCATCATACTCAAGCAGGGCGCGGGTGATGCCATGACGGATCGCGCCGGCCTGACCGGTGATGCCACCACCGCGCACGGTCACGTAGACATCAAAGCGCTCGCCCATGTCAACGGCGCCAAGCGCCTGATGCACGACCATGCGCGAGGTCTCGCGACCGAAGTATTCATCAAGCGGCCGCTGGTTAACCGTGATCTTGCCAGTGCCAGGCTTCAGGAACACACGAGCGGTAGCGGTTTTGCGACGGCCCGTGCCATAGTTCTGGTTTTCAATCATTCCTGCTCGTTCCATGCGGTGTCAGGTTACTGCTCAGCGGGCCAGTTCCAGCGCCTTGGGCTGCTGGGCGGCATGGCAATGCTCGGGGCCGGCGTAGACTTTCAGCTTGCGAAACATCGCCCGACCCAAGGTGTTCTTGGGCAACATGCCCTTGATGGCGATTTCCAGGGCGCGCTCCGGGGTTTCCTGCAACATTTTCTCCAGGGAAATGGACTTCATGTTGCCTACATAGCCCGTAGTCCGATAGTAGACCTTGTCAGTCTTCTTGCGACCCGTGGTACGCACTTTCTCGGCATTGACCACAATGATGTAGTCGCCGGTATCAACGTGAGGAGTATATTCGGGCTTGTGCTTGCCCCGCAAGCGACGCGCGACTTCCGACGACAGCCGGCCCAGAACCTTGTCCGTGGCGTCGATCACGTACCAGTCGCGCTTGACCTCGGCCGGCTTGGCGCTGAAAGTTTTCATGTGTGACGTGCTCCGAAAATCCCGTGTACGCTTGGAAAGCCGCGTATTCTATTCAGATGCCCCGTGCATTGCAAGTCTGGCAAGCATGCTAGATGCGCAGGCGCTCTACGGGCCGGCCATTGCACAGATGCTCGTCGATAATCTCGTCGAGATCGGCAGGGTCGACATAGGTATACCAAGTCTCCTCAGGATAGATCACCAGCACGGGGCCTTCGCCGCAACGATCCAGGCAGCCGGCATTGTTGATGCGCACCTTGCCGGTGATCGCTGCGCCAAGCGCCTTGACGCGCTGCTTGACGTGGTCGCGCGCTTCCTGGGCGCCGTATTGCTGGCAGCATTGCGAGCCGTCGGCGCGCAGGTTGGTGCAAAAGAAGACGTGATAGCGATAATAGGACACCGCAATCCTCTCCAAGGTTGAATGTACGCTCATGACCGCCCGCTACTATACCTCTGCCGACGCCTTGCTCATCAGCTTTGATCAGGCCGTGCGCACAATTTTTGGCCGGCCGGCCACGACCGGTCGCGGCAATCCCGCCGATAATGCAGCGGAAACCGATCTATCACAGACCGAGCAGCGCGAAGCAGCGCGGCTGATGCGCGTTAATCATACCGGGGAAGTCTGCGCGCAGGCGCTTTATCAGGGGCAGGCGCTGACCGCGAAGCTGGATACGGTGCGCGGCCGCATGGAGCAGGCAGCCCATGAGGAAAATGACCATCTCGCTTGGTGCGAGGCGCGTCTGCAGGAGCTGAGCAGCCAACCGAGTGTGTTCAATCCGCTGTTCTATGCCGGTGCTTTCGCCATCGGTGCGTTGGCCGGCAAGATCGGTGATCGCTGGAGTCTGGGCTTTGTTGCCGAGACTGAGCATCAGGTGATCGCGCATCTGAACGGCCATCTGGAACGCCTGCCCGCTGACGATCAGCGCAGCCGGGCGATTCTCGAACAGATGCGCGAGGACGAAGCCCGCCATGCGACTGAGGCATTGGCAGCCGGTGGTGCGCGTCTGCCGCTGCCGGTGCGGGCCCTGATGCAGGGCGTATCCAAGGTGATGACTGGCGCTACCTATTGGGCTTGAGGTGAGCTGCGGCGTGCCTGACCGGCCTGGCGGGATGATGGATTGACACCGCGAAAAATCTCCCGCATCTCGCGCCGCAAGCGTTGCGCTAACAGTGTGCGCTGTTCTGCTGCCAGCGCTGCTGGATCGGTATCGATCAGGTGGCGTTCGAGCACGAATGCCCGGCGCAACAGTCGGGTGTGAAACAGGCGCTCACGCGGTAGGTTGACATCAAGCATCCGGTAGCGCGCCTGGAGATCCGGCGCGAGATACTGGCTGATCGAGTCGATCGGGTGGTCGATGAACTGCTTGTGGCCCTCGACATCACGGGTGAAGCCGCGTACCCGATAATCAAGCGTCAGCACATCGGCAGCCGGATTGAAGCTGCCGATCAGCGCATCCAGTGCCCGCAGCGGCGAGAGCTGGCCGCAACTGGAAATCTCGATATCGGCGCGAAAGGTATTGATGGTGCTGCCCGGATCGCTCTCGGGGTAGGTGTGGGCGGTGATGTGGCTTTTGTCGAGATGGCAGATGAGCGCCTCGGGCTGGAGAGGGCGCGCGCTGTGTAGGTCTTCGGCAAGCAGCAGGCTGACGCTGGCGCCCTCGGGTTCGTAGTCCTGATGGGTGGCATGGAGAATCCGGGCCCCGATGAGTTGCGCGATGCAGCGCAGGCGCTCGAGCAGCGGCCGGGCCCCATAGAGCGCATCGATCTGGGCGCTGTATGCGGCCTGCTGGGCGGGTGTTGCCGTGTAGCGGACGACATAGACGCTGCAACTGAGCGTCTTGGCCAGGTTGTTGAACGCCTGCAGGCGCAGGCGGGGCGGGGTCGCCGGTTCTGGCATGGTGCGCGACCCCGGCGGCTCCGCTCAGCTCTCGCGGATTTCAAAGGTGTGGGTGATGCGCGCGGTCTTGCCGAGCATGATCGAGGCCGAGCAGTACTTTTCCGCTGAAAGCTGAATGGCGCGTTCGACGTGCTTGGCGCTCAGGTTCACACCGGTGAACAGGAAGTGCACATGAATGCCGGTGAATACCTTCGGATCCTCGCTGGCGCGCTCGGCTTCGAGCTGCACTTCGCAGCCGCGCAAATCCTGCCGGGCCTTGCGCAGGATGTTCACCACATCGATGGCGGTGCAGCCGCCCATGCCCATCAACAGCATTTCCATCGGTCGCGGGCCCAGGTTATGACCGCCCAGTTCCGGTGGCCCATCCATCACCAGCGCATGGCCGCTGGGCGATTGGGCAACGTAGGTCATATCTTCCAGCCAGGTGACGCGGGTCTTCACGGGAATACTCCAGGGCTGAGCGTGAACAGTTCGGCCAGTTTCGCGCCAGGATCGGCGGCGCGCATGAATGCTTCACCCACCAGGAAGGCGGATACGCCATGCTCGCGCATCAACGCCACATCGGCTGGGCTATGAATGCCGCTCTCGGTGACCACGAGCCGATCGCTGGGAATACGCGCCAGCAGCTTCAGCGTGGTATCGAGACGGGTTTCAAAACTGCGCAGGTTGCGATTGTTAATGCCGATCAGCGGCAGCTCCAGTGCCAGCGCCCGCTCCAGTTCGTCGCCATCATGCACTTCCACCAGCACGTCCAGATGCAGCTCAGTGGCCAACTGTGCCAGCTCATGTAGCTGGGCATCCTCCAGTGCGGCGACGATCAGCAGAATGGCATCGGCACCGATCAGGCGCGCTTCATGGACCTGATAGGGATCGATGATGAAATCCTTGCGCAGTGCGGGCAGGGTACAGGCGGCGCGTGCCTCGCGCAAATAATCTTCATGACCCTGGAAAAAATCGCGATCGGTCAAGACCGACAGACAGGCCGCGCCCCCGGCAGCATAGCTGCGGGCAATCTGCGCCGGATAGAACGGGTCGCGCAGCAGGCCCTTGCTGGGCGAGGCGCGCTTGATCTCGGCGATCACCGCCGGCCGGCCCTCCGCCATGACCTGTTGCAAACGCTCACGAAACGGTCGCGGTGGCGGCAGATCGGCCAGCCGGGCGATTATTTCAGGCAGGTCCAGCCGCGCCCGGCGCTCGGCGACCTCCTCGGCCTTGCGGGCGAGAATCCTGTGCAGAATGTCGGGCGCGCCGCTCATGCCGCCAAGTCCTGGGTGCGGCGCACGAACTCATCCAGCTTGGCCCGCGCCGCGCCGCTGGCCAGAGTTGCGCGCGCCAGAGCGATGCCTTCGCCAATATCGGCAGCCAGATTGGCCGCGTACAGGGCGGCGCCGGCGTTGAAAATGACGATATCGCGCGGCGTGCCCGGTTCATTGTCCAGGGCGTTGAGCAGCATGGCCCGCGACTGCTCGGCGCTCTCGACGCGCAGGCCGCGATTGGACACCATCGCCAGACCGAAATCCTCGGGGTGAATTTCATATTCGCGGATCATGCCATCCTTAAGCTCGCCGACCAGGGTGGTTGCCCCGAGCGAGATTTCGTCCATGCCATCCTTGCCCCAGACGACCAGCACATGGCGCGCGCCGAGCTGCTGCATGACCCGCACCTGGATGCCGACCAGATCCGGGTGGAAGACGCCCATTAATTGATTGGGTGCGCTGGCCGGATTGGTCAGTGGGCCGAGGATATTGAAGAGGGTGCGCACACCCATTTCGCGGCGTACCGGGGCGACGTTTTTCATCGCCGTGTGGTGGTTGGGTGCGAACATGAAGCCGATGCCGGTGGTTTCGATGCAGGCGGCAACCTGGGCCGCGTTCAGGTCGATGCGCGCACCGAGTGCTTCCAGTACGTCGG
>DAITNL010000157.1:0-7543 GCA_036834665.1 Candidatus Competibacteraceae bacterium
ATGAGCGAACGCGAGATGCGTTGCCCATCGAGTCATGACGCAAGGGCTTGAACCAGCGGGGTCGTCATCCATCCATGGATTCCTTCAATGTTGGGTTGCTATGTTGCTATTAAAGATAGATGCTGGCGCAACAGATCGAGGTCAATCCGCACCTTGACCCGGAACATCAGCTTTTCCCGCTATTCTCACCTCGACTGCGTGTTCCTGGCGGTCGTCGACCAGGGGAATCGCGAGGTCGGATCGCTCGATGCCATCCATCGTAACCCGCGTCTCGTTCCTCCCAGCGGGAGTTTGTGTGACGGCGATATGGTAGACCGTCTCCCGATAGCGGTAGCGCAGTTTGAATCCAGGCCAATCCACCGGCAGACATGGCGCGAGATGCAGCGTGTTCCCTTCCAATCGTAGCCCCAGGAGGGATTCCACGATCAGTCGATACAGCCAGCCCGCTGAGCCGGTGTACCAGGTCCATCCGCCGCGCCCGATATGCGGCGCAACCGCATACACATCGGCCGCAACGACATAGGGTTCGACCTTGTACGTCGCCACGGCTTCGGGCGACCGCGCATGGTGGATCGGGTTAATGATCGCCAACAATTCCCAGGCACGGCGGTCGCCCAGAGCCGCGAAGGCCATGGCTGCCCAGATCGCCGCATGGGTGTACTGTCCGCCATTCTCGCGCACGCCGGGAACGTAGCCCTTGATGTAGCCCGGATTCAAATCCAAGGTGTCGAAGGGCGGATCCAGCAGTTGGATCAACCCCTGATCCCGGCGCACCAGGCGTGCATCCAGCGCCTCCATGGCCTGACGCGCGCGCGTGCGATCGCCGGCCCCGGAGAGCACCGACCAGCTTTGGGCAATCGAGTCGATCTGGCATTCGGCGTTACTCGCGGACCCCAGCGGGGTCCCGTCGTCGAAATAGGCACGCCGATACCAGTCGCCATCCCAACCGTGCTGCTCGATGTTGTGGCGCACCTGCGCCGCTTCCTGCTGGCAACGCAGGACGAACGCCCCGTCACCCCGCAAGCGCGCGACTTCGGTAAACTGCATCAGCACGTCATAGAGGAAGAAGCCCAACCAGATGCTTTCGCCCTGGCCGTGCATCCCCACCCGATCCATGCCGTCGTTCCAGTCTCCGGAGCCGATCAGCGGTAAGCCATGCGCACCGAACCGGAGACCGTGCAACAAAGCACAGACACAGTGCTGGTACAGATTCGCTGATGCTTCTGACTGGCCGGGCAGATCGTAATACGAGTCCTCCTCGGCAGGAACCAGGCGGCCTTCCAGGAATGGAACCGATTCATCCAGCACCCCGGTGTCCCCACTGCTGAGTACATAGCGGCAGGTCGCCAACGGCAGCCAGAGGTAATCGTCCGAACAGTGGGTGCGCACCCCCCGGCCTGAGGGCGGATGCCACCAGTGCTGCACATCGCCTTCCGGGAACTGCCGGCCGGCACAGCGCAGCAGGTGTTCACGGATCAAGTGTGGTTTGGTGTGAATCAGCGCCATCAGGTCCTGCAACTGGTCGCGGAAACCGAATGCGCCACCGGACTGGTAATAACCACTGCGCGCCCACAGCCGGCAGGCCAAAATCTGGTATACGAGCCAGCCATTGGTCAGGACGTTCAGCGCCGGGTCAGGCGTTTCCACCTGCACCGCGCCTAGCGTGTGTTGCCAATGCCGCCACACCGCTTCGATGGCAGTCTGCGCCGCTGCCGCCCCCCGGCAACGATGCACCAGGGTGCTAGCGTCATCCGCGCCACGCCGGCCGGCCACGCCGAGCCGGAAGACGATCTCATGCTCTTGCCCGGTGGCCAGGTCGAAGCTCACCTGGATGGCGGCGCAGGCATCCAGCGCCGCGCCGACCTTGCCGGACAGTCGCGCTCGCCTCATCGCGGCCGGATGGCGCAGCGTCCCGTTGCGCCCGATGAATTCCGTCCGATCACCGCTGAAGGTCCGCGTCGCATCGTCCACGTCGAAAAAAGCCATGCGGTCGGCGAACTCGGTGTTGTAGGGATTGCGTGCGAACAGCGCGCCGCTGGTTGGGTCGATTTCGGTGATGAGATGCAGGGCGGACTTCGGGCGCAGATCGCCGAGCACCCACTCCACATAACCGGTGATGGAGAGCCGGCGCGGCGGGCCCGATGCGTTGCGCACCTTCAACACCGAGAACTTGAGCGGGACGTCCACCGCCACATACACCCACAACTCCGAGTGGATACCGTCTTCGGTGTGCTCGAAGACGCTGTAGCCGAAACCGTGCCGGCTGATATAGGGCGTCGCACCGCCGGCAGGGTGTGGCGTGGGCGACCAGAAATGGCCGCTTTCTTCGTCGCGCAGGTAAAAAGCTTCGCCGCTCGCATCGCTCACCGGGTCATTGTGCCAGGGTGTGAGGCGGAACTCGTGGGCGTTCTTGCTCCAGGTGTAGGCTGCGCCGTTCTCCGAAATGACCGTCCCAAAGTGCGGATTCGCCAGCACATTCACCCATGGCGCGGGCGTCACTTGCCCCGGCGCGGTCGTGATGATGTACTCGCGCCCATCGGGGGTGAAGCCTCCCAAGCCGTTGAAGAAGATCAGATCGCGGCGTGGCGGCGCCGCCACCGCCAAGGGTTCGGGACGATAGTCCCGGGTCGATCGGAAGCGCGCAATGGGCTTTTCCAGCAAACCGCGCTGGCCAAGCTGTTCCGCCAGCGTGCCCCGGCTGTCGCTGAGAATGACCCGCGCCACCGTTTGGAACAGAATGCGGTCTTCACTGGAAATCTGGTCGGCCGGGCGGATGAAGATGCCGCCGGGGCGATCGATCACATGCGCGTCCACTCCAGCGGCGATCAGCCCCAGGATTTGTTCGTGGAGCTGTTGCCGGTAACCGGCGCGATCTTCGTTCCAGATCACCAGATCCACGGTCAGTCCTTTCAGCCGCCAATAAGCGTGGGCCTGCACGAGCTGGTGGACCAGTTCGATGTTCGCCGGGTCGGCAATCCGCAACAACACGATCGGCACATCGCCGGACACCGCGTGACTCCACAGCCCGGATTGCCCGCGGCGGTTCTGGCTGAGAATGCTCGCCTCGGCGCGCAGCGCGGCATGGGCATAGAGAATCGAGTTGGCCAGGCGTTGGTAAAGTTGCACGTCGGACTCGGTGGCATTGAGCTGCCGCAGCACCACCTGGCTGTGGGTCCACGCCAGATCGAAGACGCGATCCGCCAGCCGCTGATCCTGGTATTTCTCGACCAGGCTCACGGCGGCCTCGCGGGTTTCGCCGATGCCGGTGACCCTATCGATCGTGGCGGATTGATCGGGATCGAGAGTGATGCGATAGCGGATGGCGACGATGGGATCCAGCACCGAACCCGCGCTGCCCGAAAGCGCCGCGTCATCGCTCAGCGCCTGGGGCGCGGCGACGGTGCGGCCGCGCCCGATGAACCGCATCCGGTCCGTCTCGTAGGATGCCGCGCCGCACTCCGCCCCGCGCACCACCATCAGGTGCAACATCCAGGGCGAGTGCTCGTCGCGGGAGCGCGGCCGGCGGGTACAGAGGATCGCCGGTTGCGGGTGGAGGATCTCGGTCTGCACGAAGAGGTTGCTGAACGCCGGATGCAGCGCGCCCGCAGCGGGCGGGGCGAGCACGACTTCCGCGTAACTGGTGACCTCGATGATCCGGCAGGTCGGCGCACGGTTGGTAATGCGCACCCGACGCAGTTCGATGTCATCTTCCGGCGACACGACGATCTCGGTATAGGACTCGATCTGGTGGTCGTGGCGGCGAAACTCGGCGCGTCCCTCCGAGAAAATCGCCTCAAAGGTGTCCGGCGGTTGGAGCGTCGGCTGATAGGCGGTCGACCAGAACGCGCCGCTGGCCACATCGCGGAGGTAACAGAACGTCCCCCAGGAATCGCAGGTGGGATCTTCGCGCCAGCGGGTGACGGCGAGGTCTTTCCAGCGACTGTAGCCACCCCCTGCGTTAGTGATCATCACCTGGTAGCGGCCATTCGACAACAACTGCACCTCGGGGTGTGGGGTGTTGGGGCTGTCGAACACGCGCATCCGCGCCTCCTGAACGCCGCCGGTGGTGCGGATGTCGGTGATCTCGCCGGTGGTGTGCGAATAGAACGCCGGGGTCTTGGGAATGCGCTCCTGGAGCAGCAGGGCGGTCGCCTGGAACAGCGGCGCGGATTCGAAGCGCTTCTGCATCGGACGGTCCAGCAGCACCGAGGCCAGCGCCAGGAAACTCATGCCCTGGTGATGGGCCATGAAGGACCGCACCACGGCGCTCGCTTGCCCGCGGGGCAGGCGGGAGGGCGTGTAGTCGATGGCCTCGAAGAAACCGTATTGTCCGGCAAACCCAGCGGCGGCGAGCCGCTGTAAATTCAGGCACGCAGCCTCGGGCGCCACCATCAACGCGAGTGCGGAGGCATACGGGGCAATGACCAGATCCTCGGCCAGCCCGCGCATGAGCCCCAAACCGGGCACCCCGAAGGCGCGGTACTGGTAGTTCAGATGCACATCGACCATGTTGTAGCCGGATTCCGAAACGCCCCAGGGGACGCCGCGTTGCTTGCCATAGTTGATTTGTCGATCCACCGCTGCCTGACAGGTCTGGTCGAGCAGGGTGTTTTCATAGGTCGGCATCACCAGCAACGGCATGAGGTACTCGAACATCGAGCCACTCCACGACAGGAGCGTCGGCTCGCCACCGGCGAGGACCAGCAGGCGTCCCAGGGCAAACCAGCTCTCCTGCGGCAGTTGGCCCTGCGCGATCGCCACGAAACTGGTCAAGCGCGCCTCCGAAGCCAGCAGGTCGTAGTAGCTCGCATCCCGCCGCAGCTCGCTGACGTTGTAGCCAATCGCCAGCAGATGACGCGCCTCGTCAAACAGGAAGTCATAATCCATTTGGGCCAGTTCGCAGGCTTGCAGCGCCAGGTGTTCGAGCGCGGCGATCCGCTCGCGGGCGCGGCGGCTGGCATCCTGCAGAAGGGGACGCGGCGTGGAGAGCGGTTCGCGCGCCTCAGTCGTGGGCGATAACTCCAGCTTGGCTAATTCGCGCAAGGTTGGAATGGCGGAATCTCCCGTCTGGGAAAGAGGCATCGGCGAGGGTTGATCTAACCACGGCGCGAGCAACAACAACTCATCCCGCACGTCCCGGCATTGCCGAGCCAACGCCCGCGCCCATTGGTTCGTTTCGCTGCCGGCGTCCGCGGCCAGACCACGAACCCCGCTCTCAGCGCTGGTCGTCAAGGCGTCGAGGCACTGCCACGCCGCAGCCAGCGTGGTCGGGCGTGCCACGGACACCGACTCCAGCGTCCGCTGAAAGCGCGCGAACGGGGCCGGTAGAGCGCCTTCGGTAGCGTCCGCCAGCAGCCCGAAGGTGTCGTTGATTCCATCCAACCACCGCGCGCTCAGGATTGGGGCATCGACCAGCGCGAGCAGACCCGGTTGCAAGGTCAGCAGGCAGCCCGCGAGGTTGCCGCTGTCCACCGACGAAATGTAGATCGGTTGCAGCGGTTTCAGCGACTGGGTGTCGTACCAGTTGTAGAAGTGGCCGCGATGCCGCTCCAGGTCGGCCATGGTGCGCAGCGCGCAGGTCGTGCGCTCGATCAGGCGTCCGACCGGAAGATAGCCGAAGTCATACGCGGCCAGATTCGCGAGCAACGACAGTCCCATGTTGGTCGGCGATGTGCGATGTGCGACCACGGCCACCGGATGCTCCTGGACATTATCCGGCGGCAGCCAATGGTCGTCCGGGCCGACGAAAGTTTCGAAGAACGCCCAGGTCTTACGGGAAACCTGGCGCAGAAACAGGGTTTGGTCAACGGTCAAGCGGGCTTCGCGGCGCGCGAGGGGGCGGCTTAGCCACCAGGCGATCGCCGGTGAGACCAACCACAGCAACAAGAGGGGGCCGGCCACGGCCAGCACGGCGGGTTTGACCGCCGCCAGCCCCAGCGCCGTGGCCACGGCGAGCGCCGGGGCGATCCCCATCATCCGGTAGAAGGCGACAAGGTCCCGGCGTCGCTGGCGATCCAGGTCGCCCGACGAGGTCCATTCGAGCAATCGTTGGTGGCTGACTCGCAGCCGCCAGAGCGTGCGAACCACCGCCTCCAGACTAAAGAACGCCTCGTGAGGGAGGCAGACAATGGAGAAAGCCGCCTGCGCCAGATGCTGGCCCGTTGCACGGACGGCGGCGGCGAGATGCTGACGCCAGCGTACATCACCGGGCTTGCGCAACCCGTTCAGGAGCGAAGTCGCCAATGCG
This sequence comes from Candidatus Competibacteraceae bacterium, assembly GCA_036834665.1. Classification (GTDB taxonomy): domain Bacteria; phylum Pseudomonadota; class Gammaproteobacteria; order Competibacterales; family Competibacteraceae; genus RXIX01. Next base: position 6,248 of record DAITNL010000157.1, read on the forward strand.
GGAATCAGCAGGATACCGAGCACCGCCAGCGTCCAGAACCCGGGCGATTCCAGCACCGTCCAGCCCAACACCAGCAGCAGGGTCAGGGCCGCCGGCGTCAGGCTGCGCCGCAGGTTATCGAACAGTTTCCAGCGGGACAGCGCCGAGAGGGGATTCTTCCGCAAGCGGCCGTCGAGGCCGGGAACGCGCGGCAGCAACCACGCTGCAATCTGCCAGTCCCCGCGAATCCAGCGGTAGCGCCGGTTGACGTCGGCGCTGTAGCACGCCGGATAGTCCTCGTACAACTGCACATCGCTCAACAGCCCCGCCCGCGCATAACACCCTTCCAGCAGGTCGTGGCTAAGAATCCGGTTTTCGGGAAAGCGCCCGTCGACCGCCTGAGTGAACACATCGACATCGTAAATGCCCTTGCCAATGAACGAACCTTCCTGAAATCCATCCTGGTAAACATCGGAGACGGCGTGCGTATACGGGTCGATGCCCGCATCGCTTCCGTACAGCCGCGCATACCGCGAGCGGTTGGCGCCGGGCAGGCTCACGCCCACGCGGGGCTGCAGGATGCCGTAACCCTCACAGACTCGATGCTGGCCTTCGTCGTAGCGCGCCTGATTCAGCGGGTGCGCCATGGCGCCGACCAACTGCCATGCCGCATCGCGCGGCAATTGGGTATCGGTGTCCAGAGTAACGACGTACTTCACATTCGACAGGAGCGACGTATCGCCGACGATCCGTGTGAAGCGATCTTCGGAGCCACCGCGCAGCAGTGCGTTCAAATCCGCCAGCTTGCCGCGCTTGCGCTCGTAACCCATCCAAACCCGCTCTTGCGGATTCCAACGGCGCGGGCGATGGAACAGGAAGAACGCAGCGCCCCGGATCCGGGGATATTTTTCATTCAGCGCTTCGATCCGCTGCGCGGCCTGTTGCACCAGCGCTTCATCCTCCGGTTGCGTTTCCTCCGGCGCATCACGAAAATCGGTTAACAGCCCAAAGTGCAGATGGTCATCCTGATTGGCCAGGAACCGCACTTCCAGCGCCTCGATCAGATCTTCGATGTTGCGAACGCTGGTAAGCAGCGTCGGCGTCACCACCAGGGTGCGCGCTTTTGACGGAATGCCCGCGGAAAAGTCCAGGCGCGGCAACGGCTGGGGGGTCGCCAGTAGCGTCGCCAGCCAGTTCACCAGCGCCACTGCCAGATGACTGGTGCCCAGCAGCACGGGAATCCCCAGCAGCATAAGCAGTCCACCCGACTCGCCTTCAGCCTTTGCCAACAGCCCCCCGGTCAGCAGCGTCGTCAGC
>DAITNL010000158.1:0-7412 GCA_036834665.1 Candidatus Competibacteraceae bacterium
GGCCGGGCGCGACATTCTCCATTCCTGGGGCAAGTACGCCTTTACCGGGCTGGGACTGGGGCTGCTGATCGGCGTTACCCTATCCATGGCCGGCATCTATCGCGGCATGGTCGATGACGGCAAGGCGCTGCTGGCCAACAGCGGCGCGGACCTGTGGGTGGTACAGCAGGACACCCTCGGCCCCTACGCCGAACCCTCCAGCCTGCGCGATGATCTTTACCGCAGCCTGCTTGGCCTGCCGGGTGTGCAGCGCGCCGCCAACGTCACCTATCTGACCATGCAGGTGCGGCACGCGGACCAGGATACGCGGGTGATGGTGGTCGGGATGCAGCCCGGCGAACCCGGTGCGCCGCGCTATCTGATCGCCGGCCGGCAGATCGAGCGCGCTCACTATGAAGCAGTCGCCGATGTCAAAACCGGCTTCCAGCTCGGCGAGCGCATCCGCATCCGGCGCCAGGATTACACGGTGGTCGGCCTGACCCGGCGCATGGTATCGGCCAGCGGCGATCCGATGCTATTCATCCCGCTGCGCGATGCTCAGGAAGCACAGTTTCTCAAGGACAACGACGCCCTCCACAACGAGCGGGCGCGGCTGCGGGCCAATCCGGCGCTGAACCGACCCGGCCTGCCGGGACTGGTCGAGAGCCTGGCGCGCGCCCAGGAAAGCAGCCACACGGTCAACGCCGTGCTGGTGCAGACCGCACCCGGCTGGGACGCGGCAGCGGTCGCCGGGGATATCCGCCGCTGGAAGCATCTGCAGACCTATACCCGGGCGCAGATGGAAGAAGTGCTGATCGTCAAGCTGATCGCCACTTCGGCGAGGCAGATTGGCGTATTTCTGGTGATTCTGGCCGTGGTCAGCGCTGCCATCGTCTCGTTCATCATCTACACCATGACCCTGGGCAAACTGCGTGAGATTGCCGTGCTCAAGCTGATCGGCGCGCGCAACCGTACCATCGCCGCGATGATTCTGCAGGAAGCGCTGGGCTTGGGGCTGATCGGTTTTCTGGTCGGCAAGAGCGTGGCGACCCTGTGGGCGCCGTATTTCCCCAAGTACGTGCTGCTGGAGCCGGGCGATGCCGTGCGCGGCTTCGCGGCGGTGCTGCTGATCTGCGCCCTGGCCAGCACGCTGGCAATTCGTACCGCGCTGCGGGTCGATCCGGCCACCGCGATTGGCGGCTGAACTGGAGGATATGGCATGACTCAAGCCCAACCGGCCATCGCAGTCACTGGCCTGTGCAAGCGCTACGGCGCGGGAGATACCGCGGTGGACGCGCTCAAGGGCGTGGATTTGACCGTGCAGCCCGGTGAAGTCATCGGCCTGATCGGGCCAAGCGGTTCCGGCAAGAGCACCCTGCTCAAGTGCCTGGGCGCGGTGACCGAACCCAGCGCCGGGCGGATCGATCTGGATGGCGAGACGGTGTACGAGAATGGCTGGCGCAATCGCGATCCACGCGCCCTGCGTCGCGATCGCATCGGCTTCGTGTTTCAGGCCCCGTATCTGATCCCGTTTCTCGACGTGACCGACAATGTCGCCCTGCCGCTGCTGCTGGCGGGAGGGTCCAAACGGCAGGCGCGGCAGCGGGCGCGGGAACTGCTCACAGCACTGGACATCTCGCATCGCATCCATGCAGCGATTACCCAGCTTTCCGGCGGCGAGCAACAGCGGGTCGCGATTGCCCGGGCGCTGGCCAACCAGCCGCCGATCATTCTGGCCGATGAACCCACCGCGCCGCTGGACAGTGAACGGGCGCTGGCCGTGGTGCGGATTCTCAATCGCATGGCGCAGCAGTACCGGACCGCGATCATCGTGGTCACCCACGACGAGAAAATCATCCCAACCTTCAAGCGGCTCTACCACATCCGCGATGGACGAACCTACGAGGACGCGGGCGCGGGCCGGGCGCTGGATTGAAGGTAGTTCGCGCGCGAACTGCTGCTAGGGACGGGTCAGCACCTCGCGCAACAACCGCTCGAAGAGCTCGCCCCAGCGCTGCCGGGGACGCTGCTGCCAGAAGCGCGCATCCGGCCGGCAATCGAATTTCTGCTTGTAAATCGCCAGCGCTGCAACCAGAACGCTCAGGCCGAGCGCCAGGCCAGCGTTGGGAATTCCGGCAAAGGGCAGCACCAGCAGGCTCAGCACGCTCAAGGCGACGATCCAGCCCCAGGGAATGTAAAGGCAATAACAGACTTCGAGCTGGCGCCCGGCGCGGCGAATGCTGACCTGCATCGGCCAATCATCCTGCGACAGATGGGCACGGCGGCGCAATTGCAGCACATCCCCACCCTCGGCGGCGATCACGAACGCCTTGAGCAGCAGTGCATTGCGGAGTTTTTTCAGTTCGGCATCGCCGCCACGCAGCGTGGCCTGCGTAACCCGACCCAAGTGGCGGATGCTCAGCCCAGCGGATTCAGTGTTCAGAGTCGCCACCCGTATCGATATTCAGGACCACCTTACCGGTCGACTTGCGCGCCACCACCTGCTGCAGCGCCTCGACCGCCTGTGCCAGCGGATAAGTTGCCGATACATGCGGCTTGATCAGGCCATCGAGATACCAATCGAGCAGAATGCGGAAACTCGCGGTCATCGCCTGCGGACTCAATTCCGCATAGGCCGGCCAGTTGACACCGATCACATCGACATTCTTGACCAGCAGGTGATTGGCGGGGATCTGCGGCACCGTACCGCCGGCAAAGCCGATCACCAGGATGCGCCCTTCGAAGGCGATGCTGCGCAGCGAGGCGGTAAACAGTTCGCCGCCGACAGGATCGTAGACCACATCCGCGCCGCGCCCACCGGTCAGGTCCTTGATGCGCGCCCGCACATCCTCGGCACGGGTATCAATCAGGTGATCGGCGCCGTGCTGACGGGCCACAGCCAGCTTTTCCGGACTGCTGGCGGTCGCGATCACCGTCGCACCCAGTTGCTTGCCGATGGCCACCGCAGTCAAGCCAACGCCCCCGGAAGCGCCATGCACCACCAGGGTCTCGCCAACCCGCAGCCGCGCCCGCTGGCACAGGGCGATGTGCGAGGTGCCAAACACCACCGGAAAGGCGGCGCCGTGCTCAAAGGACATTGCCGCCGGCAGGGCCACGCAGCGTTTACTATCGACCGCCACCTGCTCGGCATAGCCACCGTGTGGCGTGATGGCGATCACTCGATCACCCACCGCCCAGGTGTCCACGCCCGGCCCCAGTGCCAGAATTTCGCCAGCCACCTCGAAGCCGGGGCTGAACGGCGGTTGCGGCTGCACCTGGTACTGGCCACGGGTGATCAGGCTGTCGGCGAAGTTGATCCCGCAGGCGCGCACCCGAATCAGCACCTGACCGGGCGCAGGATGCGGTTCTGGAACCTCCTCCAGACGCAGCGCGGCCAGGCCAGTCAGTTCATGACAGACGATGGCTTTCAATGGACGCCTCCCGTGCGTTGATAAAAAACGGGGGCGCCAATCACGCCCCCGTGGTCCTGCGTCCTACTCGACGATCACCTTGCGCACCACGTCGGTCATGGAAATCACGCCGACCGGCTTGCCGTTCTCGGTCACCACCAGCCGGTGCATATGCCGTCCGGTCATCAGACTGACCGCTTCGCTGAGCAGCATATCGGCTGCGCAGGTCGCACAGCCCAGGGTCATGATGTCACGCACCTGCATGGCCCGGGCCTCATTCGGCGTGCGGCCCTGGCGCGCCAGCACCATATCGGTCTGTGACACCACGCCGACCGCCTGGTCACCGTCCATGACCACGACCGCGTGAATCTCATGGTCGATCATGATCCGTGCCGCTTCGCCGACCGTGTCATCCGGGGTGCAGGCAATGATGCCGCGGTGCATCAGATCGCGGACCCGGGTACCGTCATCCTTAATGGTGACGCCCGCCGCATCGGCAACGCTCGGCAGCGGCTGGGACATCGGATAAGGATGCGCATAGGCGATCGTGCGCACATCGTTCTCGGGCAGGGTCGGATGCTCGATGGCCACCGCCGGCTTGCCGCTGACGCCCAGGCCGAACTCGGTCGCACCAATCAGCACCGCCATGTTGCCGTGCGGGTGCTTGTTATCGTGCATGAGCTGATGGGCCAGTGGCAGATCTTCATAGGTGAAGACCCGCGACATGCAGGGATCGAGCTGGCCACGCAGCGCCAGCTCATTCATCTGGTTGGACTGTTCGCCATTGGCGAAATGCGAGCCCTGCAGGCGCTTCTGGCGCATCCACAGGTAACGCAGATCGACGGTAGCGTTATAGCCCGTGGTGCCGGCGCAGACCACGACCATGCCGCCGGTTTCGCACACAAAGATCGAGGTCGGAATCGTCGTTTCACCGGGATGCTCGAAGACGATGTTCGGCGCGCGCTTCTCACCCAGCACCTCCCAGATCTTGGCGCCAAACCCGCGCACGCCTTTCAGCCACTTGGCATAGCCAACGTTATCCTTCCAGTGCGGCAGCATGCCCCAGTGGTCGAAATCGTTGCGGTTGATGCAGCCCTTGGCGCCGAGCTTCATGCAGTAATCGAACTTGTCATTGCCCGAGACCATGGCCACCGGCGTCGCGCCCGCTGCCTTGGCGATCTGGATGGCCATGGAACCCAGGCCACCGGCCCCGCCCCAGATCAGCGCCACATCACCCTTCTTGACCGAGTTTGCACCCCAGCCATGCAGCATGCGCCAGGCAGTCGCCGCGACCAGCACATAGGACGCCGCTTCCTCCCAGTTCATGTGCTTGGGCTTGGGCATGCACTGCTGGGCCTGCACTTTGGCGAATTGGGCGAAGCTGCCCCAGTTGGTCTCATAGCCCCAGATGCGGAAGCTCGGCGAATACATCGGATCGCCGCCCTTCTTGACCCACTCGCAGTTGCGATTCCACTGGCCGCAGTGCATCACCACTTCATCGCCGACCTTGACGTTGGTTACATCCTTGCCGACTTTGTAGACGATACCGGAGGCATCACTGCCGCCAATATGGAAATCTTCCTTCTCACCGGCCTTGTTGCGCGCGGCGATGACATTGACCGGAATGCCCAGCCCGGCCCAGACGTTGTTGTAGTTGATGCCGGCGGCCATGACATAGACCAATACCTCGTCATCGGCGATGGCCGGCACGCCCACGACTTCCTGCTGGAAGGCCTCGGTCGGCTTGCCAAAACGTTCGGCGCGGATCAGCCAGGCATGCATCTTCTCCGGCACTTCACCCAGCGGCGGCATTTCGCCCAGGGGGTACAGTTCTTTCGCCATCGGATCATCCTCTTGGTCGGGTTATTAAGTTATTGGAGTTGAATCCCCCCTTCTGTGAGGAAAGGGGCGCAAAGGATTTAACGCGGCATTATCCAGGCCTGTTCGACCCGAATGCGCAAGGCTTCGTAAGCCGCGATCGGCGAGCGGCGCGGCATGCTGGCCAGAGCGCTGAACAAGGCCTTTTCACCACCGAGCAGTCCGAGGCCATGCCGTCCGAACTCCTCGCGCAGATGCTTGACCAGCCATTCCGCCTGGCAGCGCTGGCGACGGGCGCTGAACTGCCCGCGCTCCAGCAGCCATTGCCGGTGGCTATCCAGCGCATCGGCGAGCGCCTCGATACCACTGCCCAGCGCCGCACTGGCCGAAAGCGCCGGCGCCTGCCAGCCCTCGGCATCCGTGCGCCGGCCCAAGGTAGTTTTCAGCTCCGACAGCGTCTTGCGCGCCGCCATGCCGATATCTTCCTTATTGACGACGATCACATGCGGCACTTCCATGATGCCCGCCTTGAGAAACTGAATACTGTCGCCGGAGGCCGGCTGGGCGACGAAGCAGGTGGTGTCGGTCATCTTGGACACGTCGATTTCCTTCTGCCCCACACCGACCGTCTCGACCAGCACGACATCAAAGGCCGCCAGCATCGCCAGGCTCATCGGCCAGACCTCGGCGCTCAGGCCGCCAAACTCGCCGCGACAGGCCAGCGAGCGGATGAACACCTCACGGTCGGCGCCACTGGCGTGCATGCGCAGCCGATCACCGAGCAGCGCGCCGCCACTGACCGGGCTGGACGGATCGACCGCCAGGATCGCCACCTTCAAGCCGCGCCGCCGCCACACCTGGATCAGCGCAGCGGTCAGCGATGATTTGCCCGCACCCGGCGGGCCGGTAATGCCGATCAGATGGCCGCCCGTCTCCAGCTTATCCGCCGGTAATGCCTCCAGAAAGGCCGCCGCGCAGGCACGGGCCGCCGGTCGGCGGTCGTCCAGCAGGTTCAGTGCCTGCGCCAGCGCCAGCCGGTCGCGCGCGGCCACCGCTGCCGCGAGCGCTGCCGGATCAGGAAGCGCCGGAATCATGCCACCGCGACCGGCTGCAGGCCGTGAGCACTGCGAATCAGGTTGAGGATATCCAGCATGATGCTGTTCATGTCGATGTCCTTGGGCGTGTACACGGCAGCGATGCCCTTGTCCTTAAGCAGACGCGCATCGCTCTCGGGGATGATGCCGCCGATCACCACCGGCAGCTCCTGCAAACCGACCTGTTCCAGGCGTGCGAACACATCCTCGACCATCTCAATATGGCTGCCCGACAGCACCGACAGGCCGATCAGGTGCACACCCTCTTCCAATGCCGCCTTGGCAATCTGTTCCGGGGTCAGGCGGATGCCTTCGTAGACGATCTCGAAGCCGACATCACGACCCTTGACCGCGATCTGTTCGGCACCGTTGCTGTGCCCATCCAGGCCCGGCTTGCCAATCAGCAGGCGCAGCGGCCGGCCCAGCTCCGCGCCGGTTTCAACAACTGCAGCGCGAATCGCGATGGCCCGGGTGCTGCGGCTGTCATCATTGGCGGGAATATCGATGCCGGTCGGCGCGCGGTATTCGCCGAAAATATCGCGCAGGGTCTGCGACCACTCGCCGGTGGTCACGCCGGCATGCGCACACAGGATCGATGCCGGCATGATATTCGCCCCACTGCGCGCGGTCTCGGCCAAATTGGCCAGCGCCGCCTTGACCTCGGCAGCGTTGCGCTGGGCGCGGAAGGCATTGAGCCGTTCGATCTGCTCACGTTCGGCCCGCGGATCGACCTTCATGATGCCGCTGTCCTTGCCACCGGTCAGCGGCGATTCCTCGGTTTCCTTGTAGCAGTTCAGACCGACGATCTTCAGATCACCACGTTCGATGGCGCGCATCCGCTCGGTATGGCTGGTCACCAGTTGCCGTTTGACGTAGCCAGACTCGATCGCCTGCACCATGCCGCCCTGTTCCAGCACCCGGGCCATTTCCGCCTGCGCGCCCTCGACCAGGGTTTTGACCTTGGCGGCGATGACCGGCGAACCGTCGAAAATGTCGCCGTATTCGAGCAAATCGGTTTCAAAGGCCAGCACCTGCTGCATGCGCAGCGCCCATTGCTGATCCCAGGGCCGCGGCAGACCGAGCGCTTCGTTCCAGGCCGGCAACTGAATGG
>DAITNL010000159.1:0-5451 GCA_036834665.1 Candidatus Competibacteraceae bacterium
CGGTGCGTGAGGTGCGCTTTGGCGATCCGGCGCTGCCGCCGGAACTGCTGCTGGCGCGTAAGCGTGAACAGTTGGCGCAGCAGATGACCACGACCTTCCAGAAGGAGCAGCAGGCGCAGGAAGAACGCATCAAGACCGAAAAGGCCCGCTCCACCGCCGAGCAGCAGTCGGAACTGGTGCGCGCCGAAATCCAGGTCGAGGTAGCCAAGCAGGATCGCACTGCAGCGCAATTGCGGGGTGAAGGCGAGAAGCTGCGCCTGCAGGAAATCGCCGCAGGGCAACAGGCCCAGGCCAGCGTGCTCGGCCGCGAACTGACCTATCAGTTGGCGATGGTCAAGGACGTGCTGGCCTTTATCGCCGCCCATCCCGAGGCGGTAAAAGTGCCAAACGTGCTGGTCGAAGGCGGCGAGGCCAATAACTCGCTGCCCGCGGCGGCGGCGATCTTCGGCTTTCTCGGCAACAGCACCGTGGCGCGTGGCCTGGGTCAGACAGCCGGCAGTCCACCGCCGGCACCGGTCAAGGCACCATGAACCTTGGCTGTTGACAGCGGCGCCGGCCGGCCAATGTGGTAGCCCTGGGCGTAGTCAACGCCGATCTCACCGAGGATGCGCAGAATCTCTTCGTTCTCAACAAACTCGGCGACGACCCGCTTGCCCATGCCGTGGGCAATGTCGGTGATCGACTTAACGAAGATCTGGTCTTCGCGATTCGCTGCCAGTTCGCGAATGAAGGCCCCATCGATTTTCACATCATCGATCGGCAACTGACGTAGATAGGCATAGGACGCAAAACCGCTGCCGAAATCGTCCAGGGCGAAGCGGCAGCCGAGTTGGCGAATGCTGTGCATCAGCCGGATGGCATCCTGCAGGTTGTTGATGGCGACGGTTTCGGTGATTTCAAAGGTCACCCGCGCCGCGACGACATTCTGGTCGCGCAACTGGGCTTCGATGTCCGGCAGCAGCGAGGGATCTTCCAGGGCGCCGGCGGACAGATTGACTGACAGGCAGAGTTCCGGCTGCTCATGCATCAAGGCGACCGCCCGCGCCAGCACCCAGTGATCGATGGCCCGAATCTGGCCGGTATGCTCGGCGATCGGGATGAACCGGTCAGGATAGACCAGCGTGCCATCGGCTTCGCGCATCCGCAGCAGCGCCTCCATGCGGGTCACGCGCTGAGTGGGGATGTGCAGGATCGGCTGGCCGTACAACTCGAAGCGGTTCTCGGCCAGGGCATCGGCGATTTTCTGTTTCCACAGCACGCGGCTGGCGGCCTGCTCGCGGGCCTGTTCATCGTCGGAGAACAGGTGCCAGACGCCACGGCCCTTGGCCTTGGCCTGGTACATGGCCAGATCGGCGTTGGCCAGTACCTGCTGAGGCTGTTCACCGTGGAGCGGAAACAGGGCGATGCCGATGCTCGCGGATACCTGATGCCGCCGGCCGTGGCTGTGCAGCACGATGGCGCGCACCGCCTCCTGCACGCGCTCGGCAGTGACGATGGCCTGCTCGACGCTCGATTCCGGGATGGCCAGCGCGAATTCGTCGCCGCCAAAGCGCGCTAGCAGGTCGCTTTTGCGCACGATCTGCTGCAGCTGGCTGGCGATCTGGATCAGCAGTTGGTCGCCGATACTGTGACCGCTGAGGTCGTTGACATCCTTGAACTGGTCGAGATCGAAAAACAGCAGCGCGCCCGAGTGGTTATAGCGCAGGGCCTGATCAATCACCCGGCTGAAATCGTCGTTGAAGCGCCGGCGGTTGGCCAGCGTGGTCAGCGGGTCGTGATCGGCCAGCCACAGCAGGCGGCTTTCGGCCTCTTCGCGGTCTTGCTGGAGCTGTTGCATGCGCGTGGTCAGATTGCCAACCGTATCGACCAGCAGGTCCATTTCGTCCCGATGCAGGGGCGAACGGCCCAGCAGCGGCAGCAGTTCGGCCAGGCGGCGCAGCCGGGATAGCGGTTTGCGCAGCAGCAGCAGCAGCAGGGTTTCCGAGAGCGCCAGCCCGAGCAGGCCGATCAGGAAGCTGTTGCGGGTTGCCTGGGCGATAGCCTGACGCTGGGCGGTGACTTCAGTGATGGCCAGGGCATCGACGCCGGTCGCCAGGGTAGCGAGGCGCGACAGCTCAAAGGTCTGCGCGCCGACGGTCACCCAGTGCGGGCTATCACCGGGCGCGAGTAGCTGCTGGGTCAGTCCAGTCTCTACCAGAATCAGTTGCAGTTGTTCACGATGTGTGACGGCTGGGAAGCGGCGCTGCATCCAGTCCGCCGGCGCGGGTCGGGTGGCGGCAATCTGGGTATTGACTATGGCAACATCGACACCCGTCAGCGCCTGGAAGGCCAGCAGCATATCGGCCAGTGAGCGGCTGAGGAGCAGGGTACCGGCAAAATGGCTTTCCCAGAGCAGGGGCGAAGCCAAATATTGGCGACAGTCCTCGTCACAGGACAGCAGAGTGGTGGTGTGCTCGGTCGCCGCGCGCAATTGCTCAGCGACTGTGATCGGCAGCGGCGGCGCTTCAGGTGGCCACAGCAGGGTGAGCTGGCCGGTGGCCGGGAGCCAGTGCACCGAGCGGATATCCCATTCCAGATCGAGCATATAGCCGTTGGCGCCTACTGCCTGGCGCAGGCGGGCATTGAGATCCGGGGCTGGATGATAGGAGCCCAGCAGTGGCACGATGTTGGCCAGCCGCGACATCTGCCGATAGCCCTCATCGAACAGGGAACGAAACTGGCGGATGTGCTGCTCGCGCAGTTGCGCCTGCTGCTGATTGAACTGCCGCGCTGATTGCCGGTAGGCCAGCAGCGCCAGCGCGGTATTGACCAGCACCAGCACGACGCTGAGCAGGATCAGCGTTTTCCAGCGCAGGCTTAGATAGCGCACCGGCGAAGACAACGGGTGATGAGGGTCCATGGCGCTGCCTTTTAGAAGCGAAACGCGGCCTGGATGGCGAACAGATCCCAGTCCTCACGCAACTGGCCAGGATCGAGATTTTCCCGGGACGATAGCACGAAGGTTCCGTGGTGACGCTGGTACTCGACGCGCAGCATCCAGTTGCGGTCGATGTCCCAGCGCAGCCCGGCGGTCCAGATTTTGGAGAAGTTGGCGTAGGGTGGCAGCAGGCCCGCGGTAACGCCTGGTGGTGGCGTGCCCTCGCGGTTGTTGCGGTCGGCGAAGCCTTCCTCGTAGCGCAGCATCAGTTGGATATCGGGACGGATCCGGTAGAGTCCCTGCAGATAATAGCCTTCGGCGGTACCCTTGCGATTCATGAAAAAGGGTCCATAGCCCTGCCATTCGAGTGGTTCACCTGCATACTCGGCTGATAGGGTCCAGTCCTCGGTGTCGTACTGGATGGAGGCGATCCAGTAGAGGAGCTCGGTGGTGCCATTACTGAGTGGCGAATACGGGCCGGGGTTGAAATGCATGGACAAGGCCGCGCCGCTCAGGCCGAATTTGAGCTGATCACCCGGCAGCGTGTACCAGAAGCTGGCAATCCCGGTATTGCCATCCGGTTTCAGTTCGCCGTCGAAGTCATAGCCGAGGTAGGTCCACTCGACGTTTTCGTCCATGACGGACTGGCCACCGCCGAGGGTGAATGTGAACGTGCCGGCATCACCATACAGTTCGCCATGGAGCATCATGCCATCGGAGGCGAGCATCAGGTTGCGCACCCGGTCGTAATAGACCACCTGGGGCAGGAAGATGCCCGGATGGGTGAAGGGCACATCGCGGGTTTCGTTGTACAGCCCGAGCGGATTCTTGATGCGCCCGACGCGCAAATCCAGCAGGTAATCAGGGGTGGCAGCGAAGGTGATATCGGCCAGCGCATAGTCAATGGTCGGGCTGCCATCGTACATCTCGCCGGCGCGCCGGGACAGCAACTGGCCAGACAGCAGCAGCCAGGATTGCGGCTGCAGCGAGGCGTTGATACCCAGTTCGGTGAAGTCCAGCGAAAACTGATCGTCGCTGTCACCGAAGAAGTGATTATCGCTGGTCTGCACGGCGGCCTGGCTGGCGAAACCATGCACCTGCAGGGTGTCCAGCCAAGGGGCTTCATCGGCGCGCGCGCTGCCCAGGCCGAGCACGGACAGCAGGGTGATGGTCAATAGGATTGATCCGGTGCGCATGTCAACGGATCTCCAGGGTCTGCACCTGTGGATGAGAGATCCCGGATGCGGCATAGCCAATGGCTCCGGGCGTGGTTGCGACCCGCTCGATCATGTCCTGCTCACTGTTGACGGTGATCGGGGCCTGGCCGGTTCCGGAGAACAACTGGCGGTCCCAGACCTGCCGCAACTGGTAGGGAAACAGACCGAGGACGCTCTTGGCGAACTGTTCATGCAGGGGATGCTGGTCAGGCAGGACGAACACCGTCAGGGGTATGCGGCTGTCCCAGAGTTTCAGGCGCATGGTGAAATACAGCCGCACCTGATTGCGATCCACCGGCGTGCTCGGCAATGCCGGATTGGCGATCAGTTCCTGAGCGAGCGGTGCGGGAAGCTCCAGAATCAGGATCAGCGCAGCCAGGAATGCACTCAGGCGCCGCCGACGCGTAGAGCAAGGGCCTGGATCCGAGCCTGTGGGCGCGGAATTCCCGTGTGCATCGCGTGTGTATTGTTTTTTTACGAGCACAACAGATCCGTTTAGCCTGAAAAGCTGCACAAGGGCCGGTGAGGCCGGTGGTCATGGTCCCAGTGTGGGAGGACAGGGCCAGCAAGGCTGGCCGGTCACGATGGCGGCAAGCACCACCATAAGAGAATCAAGGATGATTCTAACATGGACGAGGCAGGCTGGACGCAGACTGTCGCATCTGGATGCGTGGGCAGGATAAAAGCGCGCTAGAATCGGCGCCTTTCCCAGCAGCCGGTCTCCGTATCTGCCCATGCCCATGAAAACCAAGCCCATGTTGCAACATGCCGTATTTCTGCTGCTGGTCGCCATGCTGATCTGGGGCAGTTCCTTCGCGGCCATGAAACTGGCGGTCGCGGTGTACGATCCGCTGCTGGTGACTTTTGCCCGACTGCTGATCGCCAGTGTCGTTTTCCTGGGCCTACGCCGCTCTTTTGGGCCATTGCACTACCGTCCCGGCGACTGGAAATGGCTGCTGCTGATGGTGCTGTTCGAGCCGGTCCTGTACTTCCTGTTTGAAACCCATGCTCTGCGTTTCACCTCCAGCGCAGCGGCAGCGACCATCATCGCCCTCCTGCCGCTGAGCGTCACCGTTGCGGCACAACTGCTGTTGCACGAACGAGTGCCGGCCCGGCTGTACGCGGGCATGCTGGTGTCAGTGGCTGGAGTGATCCTGCTGACCGCTAGCGGTGAACAGACCGCGCTGGCGCCCCAACCCTGGCTGGGCAACCTGCTCGAAGGGCTGGCGATGCTGTGCGCGGTCGGTTACACCCTGGCAGTGAAACATCTCAGCAGCCATTATTCGGCGCTGTTCCTGACCGCGTTGCAAGCCTTCA
>DAITNL010000159.1:5461-7392 GCA_036834665.1 Candidatus Competibacteraceae bacterium
TTCATCGGCAGCGCGCTGTATCTGCCGCTGCTGCCGTGGACTACCTTCAATGCGGCAGTCGATAGGCCGGCGCTGCTGGCGGTGTTCTATCTGGGGGCGGTGGTCAGTGTGCTGGCCTATTTCTGCTACAACCGTGCCCTGGCACTGCTGCCGGCCAGCCGGGTGGCGGTCTATTCCAGCCTGATTCCGGTATTCGGCGCTGGCTTTGGCTGGCTGCTGCTGGGTGAGACGCTGAGTCTGGCGCAGGGCGCGGCCATCGGGTTGGTGGTGGCGGGCGTCGCCTATAGCCAGAGCGGTGCCGACACCGCGCCGACGCTTGAACCGGCCTGCGCTCAGGCCAGCGGTGGCCGCATGTAGTGCTGCAGGGCCGCCAGGAACATGCCCTTGCGGATTGGCTTGGTCAGGTGCCCGGTGCAGCCGGCATCCAGGCTGCGCTGCTCGTCTTCCTTGAGGGCATTGGCGGTCAGCGCCACGACCGGTACCGGTGGGTAATCATGTTCGCGTTCCCAGGCGCGGATCTGCCCGGTGGCGGTATAGCCATCCATCACCGGCATCTGCACATCCATCAGGACCAGGTCATAGCGATTGCGCTGGAATAACGCCACCGCTTCGGCGCCGTTTTCCGCCACGTCCAGCCGATGGGGGGTGTGCTTAAGGTAGGCGCGGATCAGCATGATATTGTCGCGCGAATCATCGGCGATCAGGATCGATAGACCATCCTCACCCGGCTGTCCGGTCAGGAAATGGCTGATGCGGGTGCGTGGGCGCGGATCGGTGCGTCGATCGCGGCCGGCATAGCCCAGCAGCTGGTTAACGGCGTCCCACAGCACCTGACGCTTGATCGGCTTCATCAGGCAGGCGATGCGGCCCTGACCGGCCTCGGCCAGCTCGTAGCAGCGGGGTTCGCCCATGCTGAGCAGGATCACCGGCAGGCTGGCATAGGCCGATTCCCGCGCCAGATGGTCGAGCAGATCCAGACCGCGCCCGTCGGGCATGCGCGAATCCAGCAGCAGCAACTGGCAGGGACGGTTGGCTTCGTGCTGCTGGCGTAGCAGTTCGATGGCTTCATCGATAGTCGCGGCCTGCGTCAGGCGTGCCCCGGTGTTGGCCAGCAGTTCGCTGACCAGTTGCCGGTTGAGCGCCACATCATCCACCACCAGCACCCGCCAGCCGGGCAATGAAGGCGCCAGCGGCAGCATGTCGTTGATCACGGCGATATCCAGGCGCACCGTAAAATAGAAGGTACTGCCCTGGCCGGGCTGGCTTTCCAGCCACAATTGCCCGCCCATCAGCTCCACCAGCCGCTTGCTGATGGTCAGGCCCAGTCCGGTGCCGCCGTACTTGCGGGTGATCGCGCCGTCAGCTTGGGTGAAGGCCTGGAAGATCTGCTCCTGCTTGTCCGGCGCGATGCCGATACCGGTGTCATTGACCGCAAAGCGCAGATACCCGGGCGCGGGCTGCTCGGGATTATTCTCGACCGTGACCGTGACCTGACCGTGTTCGGTGAACTTGATGGCGTTGCCGACCAGGTTGGTGAGCACCTGATGGAGGCGGTGGGAATCGCCCTCGACGCGCAGCGGCACGTTCGGATCAATGCGCAAAATCGGCTCCAGGCCCTTTTTCAGCGCCCGCACCGCCATCAGATCGATCTGCTTGTTGAGCAGCGCCTCCAGGTCGAAGGCTTCGTGGTTGAGAACCAGCTTGTCGGCCTCGATCTTGGACAGATCGAGAATGTCCTCGATCAGCACCAGCAGGTTCTCGCCGGCGTTCTTGAACACGTCCAGATAATTGCGCTGCTCGCGGGTCAGTTGCGTCTCGGCGAGCAGATCGGCCATGCCGACGATGGCGTTCATCGGCGTGCGAATCTCGTGGCTCATGTTGGCCAGGAATTCGCTCTTGGCGCGGTTGGCGGCGTCGGCGGCTTCCTTGGC
>DAITNL010000160.1:0-7392 GCA_036834665.1 Candidatus Competibacteraceae bacterium
CGCTAGGCGAGGCGCGGGCTGGACTGTGGCGGGAAATTTTGATTACGGCGGAATGGTATTTAAATGATTTGCCTGAAGAAATACCGGTGTTGCGCAACTACTTATTGAATCAGGGGATTAACAAAAAAGGCGACCGGCAAACGTTCGCTAGTTGGATCAGGCAATTAGCGCAATTCCTTTATTACCTGCATTTAACCGGAGTGTTACTAATGGATGAATCCAATACCCAATTTTTTGAACCAATGTTGCCCACGCTCAAACCGTATTTTCAGCTTGGCTCTGGCCTGAGCAGTCCGGAAAAGGCATTCACTTTTATTCTCGGTATTCTCTATGGCAAGGTGCTACAAGTGCAGGCGGCGCGGGGCGTCAATGTTGCATCTAATGCCCTAACTTGGCTCAAACGGCTCAATCTTGATGGTCGCGACCTGCCAGAACTCTACAACAAGGTCCGCGAAAAACTGCTGACTTATGAAACTGAAGCTAATGCCGATGTTCGGACGCTGATTCAAGACTTAGGGCGCTTAGGCGCTTGGTTAGGTGACGGCATCCATTTGGACAATACCGCAACCTGCTATTTCCTTTTGCTCGGCCAGTCGGTCATGGTCGATGTGCTGCCTTCTAAAACCAGGAAAGATGAGGATTAATCCATGTCTACACTCTCTTCCCGCCGGGAAATTTTCTTCAGCTACGACATTCGTATGGGCAACCCCAATGGTGATCCAGATGAAAACCGCCCGCGCAGTCTACCTGATGGTCGATTTTATGTGACTGACGTGCGCTTGAAACGATTTGCCCGCGATTACATAGCGACCAAGAACCAAGATATTCTGGTTGGCAATATTGAGGGCCGCACCACTAATCTGACCGGACGGATCGCGCACTATCTGGAAAAAGTGGGCAAAGCCAAGGCGAATGGTGAGGAGTTGGTCAATATCCTGCTGGACGCTTTTATCGATGCCCGCTGGTTTGGTTCTTCACTGGCGTTCAAGAAACAGGAGGACTGGGAGCCAAAACCGTTGCCCAAGACCTTGACCGGCGCGGTGCAGTTCAATATGGGCGAAGTGCTGCATGAGGCCGAAGAAATCCAGATTCAGGGGACTTCGGTGTTTGGCAGCGACGAGGAGAAAAAACAGGGCACTTTCACTAACTACGCCGCGCTGCGTTACGCCCTGATCGCTTTCCACGGCGTCGCCAATGAACACTCGGCGAAGAAATCGCGGATGACGGATGCTGACTATGATGCCTTGCTGCGGGCGCTGTGGAATGGGGTGCGCTCCGCCGGCAATACGCGCACCAAAATTGGCCAGGTTCCCCGCCTGTTGCTATCGGTCGAATACCAGCCCGGTGAGGAATTCCAGTTCGGCAATTTGATGGATTACGTCAAGTTGCAAGCAGCAACTGGTAAACCAGAACGCGCCTGGGCATCGCCCGATGACTACCAGGTGGATTTGTCGCGGCTATTGGAGCGATTAAACAGTCAACGCGCTCGCATTGCTCAAGTACGTTATGAGTTGTCGCCCGATCTGCACTTTGCCGGCTCCGAGATTCCGGCGGACTGGCGGCCGCTCGGTTTCGACCGGCCTGCGTGAGCGCCGTTCAGCTTTCGCTGGTCGGCCAAATACGGTCACTTCCTGCGCGCCGAGGCCAACGTCAATGCCCTGAGCTACCCGGCGCCGCCCCGCACGGCGGTGCTGGGCATGTTGGCGGCGATTCTCGGCTTGGAAAAGGACACGCTGGCTACTGAACTGGCCGATGTTCGGGTTGCGGTAGACGGTGCGGTTCCTTGCCGATTTTGGCATCGGGTCAAGCTGCGTAAGGATCCACCAGCGGCATTGTCATGGGAAATCAAGCGCAACCAGCGCGGTGCGGAGAATCCCGCCCCGGAAAAAGCCACGCTGCTAAATCAGGAATGGCTGCTGAAACCGGATTTCCGGATACATATCGCTTGGCCGGAACAACCGGTGCGTTTTGCCGAACTGGTCGAGCGGATTCGGCAACGGCGCTGGCATTTCAGCCCGTGCATGGGCCTATCGGAATTGCTGTGCAATGTGGAATTTCTGGCTTGCGAGACGGCCAGTCAGTTGCCGGCAGGCCGTTGTACTGTGCAGGGTCTGTGTCCGGCTGAACCAGTGAAGTTGATCGCTGTGGATGGCCTTGGCATTCATTTATTGAGACTGCCGCAGAGCGTCAGCGCCGACCGGGTGTTTCGTCATGTTCCCTATTATGTGGAGCATCGCGGTCAGCCGTTTCCGGTCGATACGGATGCGGCTTGGCGAGCGGGCGACTGGACGGGGTTATTCCTTTGAGTGATCAACTGCTTTCCCACTATCAGCCAACCCTGGAACTGCGGCAACACCTGGCGCAAGTGCGGGCGGCGGCGGAATTTCTGTTGGCTGGACACTCCTGCCAGACCCGCGAACGACGCCCGGAAACTGCGCTGGTGCTCAATACACTGGTACGAGGTCACGATCTTGGCAAAGGCAGTCCAGCGTTTCAGTGCTATATCAGAAATCCACCGAAATATCGCGGTGATGCTCATGCGAAGGAGCATTCAGCGCTTTCGGCGGCATTGGCGCTGCTGTGGGCCAAGGTGCAAGGTTGGGATGCTCTACCAGCGTTGGCCTTGGTGCAAGCCATCGCCGGTCATCATGCCGGATTCGCCACCTTGGACTATTTGGAAAATCGTCTGCGACTGGATGAAGACGATGCGCTGCTAGAGCAATGGGCGGGATTGAATCGGCAGGCCCTAGAACAAGCGACTGGACTTGTTCTGCATGGAACCGAAGGTGAATTTGAGGACGCCCGGCGCTGGTTATTTCGGCGGCTGAAGGTTGCAGAACGGTTACAGGCGCTGACCTTGGCGGAAGCAGTGCGTTTTCGGTTGTGGACGCAGTTTTTATTTTCGCTGTTGCTGGAAGCGGATAAAGCGTTTCTGGCGCTGCGTGAGGAGAAATTGCGTCTCTATTTTCAGCAACCACGTCTATTACTAAATCCAGAGTGGGTAAATGAGCGGCTGGCATCCTTGCCGGATACGCCATTGAATGTGTTACGACAAGAATTGCGGAATCAGATTGCCGTCAACGTAGATCAAGGAGAGCGCTGCTGCACACTAACGCTACCCACTGGAACTGGAAAGACCTTACTGGCAGCAACCTGGGCGCTGCGCCAACGGGAATTGCTAGGGGCGGAAGGGTCTTGTCCACGCATTATTATTGCCTTACCGTTTCTGTCGATTGTCGATCAGACCGAACAGGAATATCGGAAATTATTTGGCTTGGACCTAGCGAGTAGTACCCAATCGGAGCGGTTATTAGCCAGTCATTCGTTATCACATCGAGAGTATGAGCTGGAAGGCGAGACGCTGGGTGTGGCGTATACCCGGTTTTATCTGGATACTTGGCGAGCCGAAGTCATCATCACCACATTCGATCAATTACTGCTGGCATTGTTTGATTCACGCACCCGACATCAGATGCGCTTTCATAGGTTGATGGATGCGCTGATTATTCTGGATGAAGTGCAAACCCTGCCGTGCCGGTTATGGGATGTAGTGGATCAGGCGTTGCGAGGATTGACTGAAGAGGGTAATAGTCGCGTACTGTTGATGTCTGCGACACAGCCAGCGTTATTAAGCGGAGCACAGGAACTGGCAGGCGATGCGGCGCAAATCACCAGGATTTTTGCAGCATTCCGCCGTTACCGGCTGATTTTCCGGCATCGCTGCCCGCAAAGTCTGGAGGGGTTCATTGCTGAATTACTGCCGCGTTTGCTGGATGAGCGGCGGGTCATGATCACGCTGAATACCCGTCAATCGGCCAAGGCGGTATGGAAAGCGGTAAAGGAGGCAATGCCTGGGATTCCGGCCTGGCTAATCAGTGCTGACGTGACACCTCGCGATCGACTGGCCAAGATTACCGAGATTAAAAATAGGCAACCGGGTATTGTAATTTCGACCCAGACGGTAGAGGCTGGCGTAGACATTGATATGGATGTGGTCGTGCGCGATTTTGCACCGCTTGATGCATTGATTCAGGTGGCAGGGCGCTGTAACCGGCATAACTATTTAGGTGAATATGGTGGTCGAGTTGAAGTTGTGTCGCTGTACAATGCTAATGGGCGTGACTACGCTGGTATGATTTATGACCCGGTATTACTGGATATTACCCATGAAGCGCTGGTGGACGTGCCAGAAACGGTGGGTGAAGATGCGGTGTTGGAATTAAGCAAACGTTATTTTTATTTGATCAAGGCCCGTAAAAATATGGGTGTAGATTTAACTGAAGCATTTGCCCGCTGGGAAACACTACCGAGTATAAAGACATTATTGCGCGGCGGAGCCGAACAGGTCGCGTTTCTGGTGCTAGCTGAGGGTGAGGATTGGCTGCGTAAACGACTCGAACAGGCACTTGCTATAGCGGATCGCTGGGAACGGCGTGAGGCGCTGCGGGGGTTGGCTGCAGATGTGCAACAGCGGACGGTCAGCGTTTATGCTCGGCGTAATTTTCACCCGGAGGATTATGCAGAATTGCTAGGGCCATTTTGGTTATTGCGACCGGATTATTACGATCCAGAAAGTGGTTTGAATTTAGGACTGGACCAAGAGGAACCAGCAATATGCATCTTTTGAGTAGAGTACCCTTCGCCCAAGTGGAATTACGCTGGGATCAGGAACTGGCCGGTGGTGTGGAAATGCGTACCCGGCAATTACGCGGTGCGCTGGCAGAGGCATTTGCTGAGGATGATCTGTTTCATCAGCATGATCCGATAAATGGCAAGCCGTTGTACCGGTATCCCCGGGTACAATATCGCTGGCGGGAGGGACGCGGTCTGGTGGTGGGCTGGAGCGAGGCAGCCGGGCGTTTACTGGCGCTGCCGTGGCTGGATTTGGAATTGCGTCTGGGAACTGATAAACGAGTGATCAGTGATGCGGCACTGACCTTTCGACAAGGTGAATTTGGTGTCAGTGACCATCTATTGCATTATCGACTAGTGATGCCGGTTTTGCTCTTTAAGTCGGAGAATTATCGCCGCTATCAGGAGTTAGACGAAGCACAGCAGCGTGCGGAACGCGATCGCTTGCTGGTATCGAATCTGCTGATGGCGCTGCGTGGTCTGGATGTGCATTTTTCCGAGCGTTTATATGCGACGTTTGCACGATTGCGCACACGACCATGCCATTACAAGAATCAGGAGCTTCTGGGCATCAGCGGTGAGTTTCTATGCAATGCGGTTTTACCTGATGGGCTGGGAATTGGTCATGCAGTCAGTCACGGATTTGGCTGGATAACGACGAATTAATTTAAGTGCTTGTTATTTAAAAATTTATTCAGGTTTTGCCCTGCTTTTTGGGGAAGTTAGTAATTTAATATTGGGTAGCTTGAGCTTAATCAAGTTGCCGCCTTTTAAAGGATATGAGTATGGATCTGATACTGACCTCTTTTGGGACCTATCTGCACCGTCAAGGTGAGATGTTTATCGTTAGGCTTAAGGAGCAAAAGCAGGAAGTATCATCGCGCAAGGTGCGTTCGATTATGATTACGACTGGAGCTAGTTTATCGACGGATGCGATCGAACTGGCGATTGAAAAGAATATTGACATTGTATTTCTTGATGCGGTGGGTCATCCCTATGGACGGGTATGGCATGGTCGACCCGGTTCGACTACGGCAATTCGCCGCGAGCAGTTGCGATTAGCTGATACTGAGAAAGGGTTACGGCTGGCTTTGAGTTGGTTATTACGGAAGATCGATAATCAAGTAGAGTTTTTACGTGATGCTCGACAAAAGAGAGGCCGCTTATCGACAGTTTTGACTAGCAAAATAGATGAGTTGGTCGAGTTGCGGAAATCGCTGGATAATGTGAGTGGCTTGCTGGATGTCGTGCGTGGAACGATCATGGGTTTCGAGGGTCGGGCTGGGCGCACTTATTGGGAAGCGGTGAATTTTCTGTTGCCGGATAATTTCCAGTTTGAAGCACGGTCACGCAATCCCGCTAAGGATGAATTCAACTGTCTTTTGAATTATTCATATGGTGTTTTATATGGCACTGTAGAGCGGGCTTGTATTCTGGCTGGTTTGGATCCTTATGTGGGCTTTATCCATACGGATCATTATCAGAAAAAATCGTTAGTCTTTGATCTGATTGAGTGTTACCGGGTGTGGGCAGATGAAACGGTTGTTGGATTATTCGCGGGTCGTAAGGTAAAACAGGAGATGTTTGATCGTTTGCAGAATGGTTTTTTGCTTAATAAGACTGGCAAGGCGGTATTGATGCAGCGATTTGGCGAATATTTGGATGAGGGCATTCGTTATCGCAATCGCAATATTAAGCGGCGAGATGTAGTGCAGCTTGATTGTCATCGTTTGGCGAATGAATGGATTGGGAGAGTGTCTGATGAAGACGACTGATACGCTGGTGTGGATTCTTTATGATGTAGTAGAAAATAAGCCGCGCAGCAGGATTGCCAGGCTGTGCAAGGAGGCTGGATTGTATCGGGTGCAAAAGTCGGTGTTTTTGGGCACGATTGAGCGCAATCGTCTTGATGAATTGCGGTTGGCAATTGAGGCGTGGTCAAATGATGATGTCGATTCAGTTTATATTTTTCCAATGTGCGAGCCGGATTTTAAAAAGGTCATTTTGCTTGGGCAGGCTTTTGACAGGAAGCTGGTGACGGATGAGGTTAGGGCTTTATTTATATGAGTGAGATTATTTGGGATACTGAGCAAACGCCGATGATTACGCCATCGGAGGTTATAGAGCATATTTATTGTCCGCGTTTATGAATGTGCAAAATATTCCGCAGCATGAGGAAAGTCGATTCAAGGTTTTAAAGGGTCGTGAGGTGCATCGGCGACGTTCGTTAGAAAATCGGGATTATTTACGCCGTAAAGTTGGTGCGGTGAAACGGGAAATTGAGGTTTATTTGGCGTCGCCGGCTTTGCGGTTAAGGGGAATTGTTGATGAGGTTTTGTGGTTGAAGGATGGGACAATGTCACCTCTAGATTATAAATATACGGAGGTGCGTGATGTGGTGTTCAAAACACATGAGATGCAGATTATTTTATATGCGATGCTGATTCATGAAGTGTATGGTGCCTCGGTAACGAGGGGATTTGTGGCTTATGTGCGCGATGGCAATCAACTGCTGGAGGTGCCAGTAACCGAGGAGAAGATGGCGCAGGCACGGTTGCTGATCGGGCAGATTTTCGACATAATGAGAAGTAATCGTTTGCCGCGTCGAACTGTACATCGCATTCGATGTGAGGATTGTTGTTATAAAAATATTTGCGTTTGATTGCTTTTTGAATTTATTTATCACTAAATAAGCAATTCGAGGAAATGATATGGTGTTTTTTGTTGGTGATGCTTATTCGCGCAAGCAGATTTATGAAC